>NZ_JALEGT010000011.1 GCF_022763305.1 Marivita sp.
ACCCGGACGCAGATATCGAGTGCGCGAGACAAACCTGAACCAAGGGAAACCGGCCTCGTGACTAAAAGCCTGCGGCTTCATGAATTATCCGGGTTAGTTGACGGGGAAAAATTGCCAAACTAGGATATTAGTCATCAGCGGTCGGTCAAACGCCATGCGCCGTTGGAGAAAAACGGGAGGAATCATGGCGCTACTGGATGAGAATCGGCTGTTTTCGCCTGACCCGGTTTTGCGCCGGTTGTCCCGTGACCTGTATGACACGGTCCGCGATTTGCCGATCATCAGCCCCCACGGCCATACCGACCCGCAATGGTACGCTGAAAACGCCGCGTTCCCCGATCCGGCCCGGTTGTTCGTGACGCCCGATCACTACGTGTTCCGCATGCTGCATTCGCAGGGTGTTCCGCTTGAGGCAATGGGCGTGCCCCGTGTCGATGGCGGAGAGACGGAACAGGACCCGCGCAAAATCTGGCGGCTCTTTGCGTCGCACTATCATCTGTTCCGGGGCACCCCTTCGCGGATCTGGATCGACCACGCGCTGCAAGAGGTGTTCGGCGTGGATCAGCGCCTGTCGTCCGAGACCGCCGACGCGATCTATGACCAGATCGACGATTGCCTGAAGCAGGAGGCGTTCCGTCCCCGTGCTTTGTTCGAGCGGTTCAATATCGAGGCGATCTCGACCACCGAAAGTGCGATTGACGATCTGAAATGGCACCGCATGATCCGCGACAGCGGGTGGGGTGGAAAGGTCATCACCGCCTATCGCCCGGACGCGGTGGTCGACCCGGAGTTTCAGAACTTTGCCGCCAACGTGGAGCAGTTTGGCGAGATGGCGGGCGAAGACGCGACCACGTGGCAGGGCTACCTTGCCGCGCATCGCAACCGGCGCGCCTATTTCAAGGAATTCGGCGCGACATCCTCGGATCACGGCCATGCCACGGCGCGCACCGAAGACCTGCCGCAGGAGGTGGCGGCGGCGCTGTTCGACAAGGCGCTGCGCGGGGTTTGCTCCGAAGACGAGGCGGATACCTTCCGGGGTCACATGCTGACCGAGATGGCGCGGATGAGCCTTGACGACGGTCTGGTGTTGCAAATCCACCCCGGATCGGCGCGCAACCATTCCGACGCGATCATGGCGCGGTTCGGGCGCGACAAGGGGTATGACATTCCCACGCGCACTGATTACGTCCATGCGTTGCGCCCGCTGCTGAACACCGTGGGGGAACGGTCCGATCTGACGATCATCCTCTTTACGCTGGACGAGACATCCTATGCCCGCGAATTGGCACCTCTCGCGGGTGTCTATCCTGCGCTGAAACTCGGACCTCCGTGGTGGTTCCATGACAGCTTTGAAGGGATGATACGGTTCCGCGAAATGGCGACGGAAACCGCCGGGTTCTACAACACGGTCGGGTTCAACGACGACACCCGTGCCTTCTGTTCCATCCCCGCGCGTCACGACGTGGCGCGGCGGGTCGATTGCGCGTTCCTTGCCAACCTGATCGCCACCGGGCGGCTGGCAGAGGACGAAGCATTCGAGGTCGCACATGACCTCGCGTACCGGCTTGCAAAGCAGGCTTACCGGCTCTGAGAGCCATTTTCTGGGAGGAAACCATGAATTACGTCAAAACACTCGGGGCGGCCCTGCTGGCCAGCGTCGCCTTTGTCTCGGCCGCATCGGCCTGCGAAGTGACGCTGCGGTCGTCGGACACCCACCCCGAAGGCTACCCGACCGTCGTCGCGGTGCAGAAGATGGGCGAGATGCTCGAAGAGCGCACGGGCGGCAAACTCTGCATCGAAGTATTCCACTCGGCCCAGCTGGGGCAGGAGAAGGACACGATCGAACAGACCCAGTTCGGCGTGATCGACATGAACCGTGTCTCGCTTGGGCCGTTCAACAATATCATCGAAGAAACCCAGGTGCCGTCGCTGCCCTTCATCTTCCGCTCGACCGATCACATGCACCGCGTGATGGATGGCCCTGTCGGTCAGCAGATCCTCGATGCGTTCAGCGATCATGACCTTGTCGGTCTGGCGTTCTACGACGGTGGGTCGCGCAGCTTCTACAACTCGCAAAAGCCGATCCGGTCGATCGAAGACCTGGCCGGTCTCAAGTTCCGCGTGATGCAGTCGGATATCTTTGTCGACATGGTGTCGGCCCTCGGCGCCAACGCGACCCCGATGCCCTATGGCGAGGTCTATTCCTCGATCCAGACCGGTGTGATCGACGGGGCCGAGAACAACTGGCCGTCCTATGACAGCTCGGGCCATTTCGAAGTGGCCAAGTATTACACGCTGAACCAGCACCTGATCGTGCCCGAGGTTCTGGTGATGTCGAAGTCCAGCTTCGACAAGCTGTCCGCCGAAGAGCAGGAGATCGTCCGTCAGGCGGCCCGCGATTCCGTACCGCTGATGCGTGAACTGTGGCAGGAGCGCGAAAAGGTGTCCGAGCAGCGCGTGCGGGATGCCGGTGTCGAGATCATCACCGATATCGACAAGACGCCGTTCATCGAAGCGATGGTGCCGGTCTACCAGAAATACGTGACCTCGCCCAAGCTTCAGCAGATGGTCGCTGACATTCAGGCCACCGAATAATCCAAGGCCCGTCCCAAGGCACCGGTTTTGGGGCGGGCATTCCGAGCAGGGTGGGCAGGCCTGACATGATGAAAACGATTGCGCTTTTGACCGGGCGTTTGGCGCGTGTTGCCTTGTGGGTCGCCGGGATCGGGCTTGTCCTGATGACCTTGCTGATCGCGGCGCAGGTGTTCTGGCGCTACGTGCTGAACGACAGCATCATCTGGACCGAACCCGCGTCGGTCATGATCATGGGTTGGTTCATCTTTCTGGGCGCTGCCGTCGGTATCCGCGAAGGGTATCACCTGTCCTTTGACGTGCTTCTGTATGTCGTCCCGCACCGCATCAAGATGGTGTTGCATTCGATCTCGGATCTGGCCGTCAGCGGCTTTGGCATCGGCATGATCTGGTACGGCTGGCAGCTTGCCGAAAAGACGGCTGGTAACAAACTGCCGGGCCTCGGAATTTCCGGCGCGTTCGACTTCGCGCCCATCGTCGCGGGCGGTGTTCTGATCGTGCTCTTTTCGGTCGAGCGCATCGCGCGCCGCGCTGCGGGGCTGCCGACCGCGCGGTTCGGTGAAGAGGCGGAGATCGATTGATGGAACTCTATGTCCTTTTCGGAACTTTCACGTTTCTGCTGCTGATCGGCACACCGGTTGCGTTCTGCCTTGGTGTGTCCAGCTTTGCCACCATCGCCTATCTGGGCCTGCCGCCCGTCGTCGTGTTCCAGCGTCTAAACTCCGGCGTGTCGGTGTTCGCGCTGATGGCGATCCCCTTCTTCATCTACGCGGGCGATCTGATGGTGCGGGGTGACATCGCCCGGCGTCTGGTGGCGCTGGCCGGAGGGTTTGTCGGCCATCTGCGCGGCGGGTTGGGGCAGGTGAACGTGCTGTCCTCGGTCATGTTCGGCGGTGTTTCCGGGTCGGCGGCTGCCGATGCCAGTGCGGTCGGTGGCCTGATGGTGCCGCAGATGAAAGAGCGCGGTTATGACACGGATTATGCGGTGAACATCACCGTGGTGAGTTCGATCATCGCGCTGCTGCTGCCGCCGTCGCACAACATGATCATCTATTCCATTGCCGCCGGAGGAAAGATCTCGATTGCCGATCTCTTCACCGCCGGGATCATTCCGGGCTTCCTGCTGGCTGGCCTGCTGATGCTGGCGGCGTGGTGGATGGCGGTGCGCAAGGGCTATCCGACGCAGCCGTTTCAGGGCGTGCGGATGCTGGGCACGCTGTTCGTGTCCGCCGCACCGGGTCTGATCCTTGTCGCGATCATCTTCGGCGGCGTGCGGTCGGGCATTTTCACCGCGTCCGAGTCCTCGAACATCGCGGTTGTCTATGCGCTTCTGGTGACGTTTTTCGTCTATCGCAGCCTGAGCTGGCACGATTTTATCGAGGCGACCTTTGCCGCCGTGCGCACCACCGCGATGGTGCTCATGGTCATCGGCTGCGCTGCGGCCTTTGGCTGGCTCCTGGCCTACACACGGGTGCCCGCGTCGATGGTGGCGCTGTTGCAGGGCGTGTCGGACAACCCGATCATCATCCTACTGCTTTTGAACCTCGTGCTGCTGATCCTTGGCACCTTCATGGACATGTCGCCGCTCATCGTGATCACCACGCCGATCTTTCTGCCGGTGGCGACCGCCTTTGGTGTCGATCCGGTGCATTTCGGGGTGATCCTGATCCTGAACCTTGGCATCGGGCTCTGCACGCCACCTGTGGGCGCGGTGCTGTTTGTCGGTTGTGCGGTGGGCCGTATCCCGGTCTGGGATGCGGTGCGCACGATCTGGCCGTTCTACGGCGCGGCTTTCGCGACGCTGATGCTTGTCACCTATATTCCGGCGCTGTCGCTCTGGCTGCCGTCGCTCTTCAGATGAGGCTGCCATGACCTATCCCGTTGTTCCAACCGATCCGGGTGTGACCCGGCAAGTGCTGGCCGAAAACCCCGATCTGATGGTCGTTGCGTTCCGCTTTGAAGACGGAGCCGAAGGCAAGCTGCATGACCATCCGCATGTACAATCGACCTATGTCGAGTCCGGTCGGTTCACCTTTGTCGTCGGCGACACCGAACACGACCTTGGCCCGGGCGACAGTGTCGTGATCCCGTCGGGTGTCCGTCATGGCTGCATCTGCCGCGCGGCGGGCACGCTGATCGACACATTCACCCCGCGCCGCGACGATTTTCTCTGACCCGAAAGGCCTGACACCATGCTCAAGACGCAAACCCGCTACGCGATTGATCCGGCCACGGCCAAGACGCTGGACACCGATCAGCTGCGGGCACAGTTCCATGTCGGGGACCTCTTTACGGAGGGCGAGATCAACCTTGTCTACACGCATTACGACCGGCTGATCCTTGGCTCCGCCGTGCCTGCGGGGGGAGAATTGACGCTGGATCAGGTCAAGGAAGCTGGCACCGCGTCGATCCTCGACCGGCGCGAGATGGGCGTTCTGAACATCGGCGATGCCGGAACGGTTGCCGTGGCTGGCACAACCTACGATGTCGGGTCCGGCGAAGTGCTCTATATCGGTATGGGGTCCGGCCCGGTGACCTTTGGCGGCAACGGACGGTTCTACGTGCTGTCTGCCCCGGCCCATCAGACCTACCCGACGCGCCTGATCACGCTGGCCGACGCACGGCGCGTCGAGCTGGGTGCGCGCGAAACGGCGAATGAGCGGGTCATCATCCAGTTCCTGCACCCCGAGGTGTGCCCAAGCTGCCAGCTTCTCATGGGCTACACGCAATTCGCGGAAGGGTCGGTCTGGAACACCATGCCTGCCCATCTTCATGATCGGCGCATGGAGGCGTATCTCTATTTCAAGCTGCCCGAAAACCAGCGCGTGTTCCACCTGATGGGAGAGCCGTCCGAGACCCGGCACATCGTCATGGCCAATGAAGAGGCGGTGATCTCGCCGCCCTGGTCGATCCATGCGGGCGCTGGCACGGCCTCCTACACCTTCTGCTGGGCGATGGCGGGCGATAATGTCGATTTCACCGATATGGACATGGTGGCGATGGAGGATTTGCGGTGAAGGCCTTTTCGCTGAAAGGACGCCGCGCGCTTGTGACCGGGGCCAATACCGGCATCGGGCAGGCGATTGCCGTCGGTCTGGCCGAGGCGGGGGCGGAGGTGATCTGTGCCGGCCGCCGTGCCTGTGACGAGACCGTTTCTGCGATCACGACAGGGGGAGGGACGGCCGCGTCGGTTCTGGTGGATTTCGCAGATCCGATGGCGGGGCAGGGGTTGTTCGACGGCCAGCCCATCGATCTGCTCATCAACAACGCGGGCATCATCCGCCGTGCCGATGCGGTGGACTTCACCGAGGCAGATTGGGACGACGTGATGGACGTCAACCTCAAGGCGCTGTTCTTCACCACGCAGGCCTTTGCCAAGGCCGTGCTGGCCCGGGGCGGAACCGGGGCGGTGGTGAACATCGCGTCGCTGTTGTCGTTTCAGGGCGGCATCCGGGTCCCGTCCTACACCGCGTCGAAACATGGTGTGGCGGGGCTGACCAAGCTCTTGGCGAACGAGTGGGCCGCCAAGGGCATCAACGTCAATGCTGTCGCTCCGGGGTACATCGAGACCAACAACACCGAAGCGCTGCGCAGCGATCCGGACCGCAATCAGGCGATCCTTGACCGGATCCCGGCGGGACGCTGGGGGCAGGCCGAGGACATCGCCGGAGCCGCCGTCTACCTGTGTACACCTGCGGCGCGGTACGTGCATGGCGCGGTTCTGAATGTGGATGGAGGCTGGCTTGCCCGCTGATCTGTCGTATCGACCCAAGACCGGGATTGTGCATCTGGGTCTCGGCGCGTTCTTTCGCGCCTTTGGATGTGTGTTCATTCAGGATGCGATGGTGGCGTCGGGGGGCGAGTGGGGCATCGTGGGCGTATCCTTGCGCAGCCCGGACACGCGCGATGCGCTGCGCGGACAGGAGTGGGGATACACCTCGGTCACTCTTGCGCCTGAGGGGGAAAAGACGCGCTGGATCACCGTTCTGAATGACGTGCTTGTCGCGCCGGAAGACCCCGAGGCGGTGTTGTCGGCGATGGCGAAACCGGAGGTCCGGATCGTCACGCTGACGGTCACCGAAAAGGGGTATTGTCACAACCCGGCGACCGGCGCGCTGAACGTCGATCATCCCGACATCCAGCGGGATCTGACCCATGATGTGCCAGTGTCTGCGATTGGGTTTCTGGTCCGCGCCTTGCAGCGTCGTCGGGCTTCTGGCGACGCACCGTTCACAGTGCTGACCTGTGACAATCTACCTGAGAACGGACGGCTTGTGCGCGGTCTGGTGCTGGACTTTGCACGGCGGCTCGATCCGGAACTGGCCGACTGGATCGAGGCCGAGGGCAAGTTCCCCTGCACGATGGTCGATCGGATCACGCCTGCCACCACTGAGGCCGACATCGCGCGGGTGGCAGAATTGACCGGACGTCCCGACGCGGCACCAGTCATGCACGAACCCTTTGCGCAATGGGTGATCGAAGACGATTTCGTCGGCGATGCGCGTCCCGATTTCGGGGCGGCTGGTGTCGAGATGGTGCAGGACGTGACGGCGCATGAACAAATGAAGCTGCGCATGCTGAACGGCACCCATTCCGCGCTGGCTTATACCGGCTATCTCGCTGGGCATGAGACCATTGCCGACACGGTGTCCGATCCGGTCTTTGCCACCTATGTCCGGCGGCTCTGGTCCGAGATTATACCTGCAGTGCAGGCCCCAGAGGGGGTGAGCCTGACGGAGTATGCCGACGCGCTGTTCGACCGCTATGCCAATCCACGGATTCGCCACAGGACATGGCAGATTGCGATGGATGGCAGTCAGAAACTGCCGCAGCGCATCCTGGGCAGTCTGGCGAGCAACCTGTCGGCGGGGCGCGAGTCGCCGGCGCTCTGCCTCGCTGTGGCGGCGTGGATGCGGTATGTCGGCGGGGTGAATGAACAGGGGCAGGAGATTGACGTGCGCGATCCTCTGGCAGCGCGACTGCGGGATGCGTCGGAAAGTGCGGAAACCCCCGAGAGCAAGGTTGCGGCCTTGCTGGCCATCCGCGATGTATTCCCGGCGGATCTGGCAGAGCGGTTGTCAGACCCCGTGACCCAAGCCGCGGTCCGGCTTTGGAGCAACGGCACACGCGCCGCGGTCGAGGAGGTCGCGCGATGATCGAAACGTGGCGCTGGTACGGAGAGTTCGATCCGATCACGCTGGCCGAGGTGGCGCAGACGGGGGCCTCTGGCATCGTCAGCGCGCTGCACGCCATCCCCTATGGTGAGGTCTGGCCGCGTGAGGCCATCGCCGCCCGCAAGCGCGCCATCGAAGAGGCGGGGTTCGTCTGGTCCGTGGTCGAAAGCCTGCCGGTGCATGAGCGGATCAAGAAAGGCGAGGGCGACCTGTCGGCGCTCTTCGCCAATTACCGTCAGTCGATGTCCCATCTGGCGGAAGAGGGCGTGCGGACGATCTGCTACAACTTCATGCCGCTCCTGGATTGGACACGGACGGATCTTGCCGCCCCGGTCGCTGGCGGTGCGACCTGTCTGCGGTTCGAGGCGACGCATATGGCGGCGTTCGAGATTCACATGCTGGGGCGTCAGGCCGCCGAGGACGATTACAGCGACGATGTGCGCGTCCGCGCCGCCGCATGGTATCAGCAGGCCAGCGAGGCGGAGCGTGACAAACTGCTCAGGTCGATCATGGCGGGGATGCCGGGGGCGTTCGACCGCTACGACATTCCGGGCCTGCGCACGGCGCTGGCTGCCTATGACGGTATCGACCGGGACGCTTTGCGCGCGAATTATGCACGATTCCTGGCTGAGGTCGTGCCGACCGCCGAAGACCTTGGCATTCGGCTTTGCGTTCATCCCGACGATCCGCCGCGCGACATTCTTGGCCTGCCGCGCATTGTATCGACGGGCGATGATCTGGAATGGATACTGGCAACGCAGGACAGCCCGGCCAATGGCGTGACGCTCTGCTCCGGCTCGCTTGGCGCGCATCCGGGGAATGATGTGCCTGCCATTGCCGCGCGGGTGGCCGACCGCATCCATTTTGCGCATCTGCGCAATGTGCGCAAAGAGGCGGATGGGTCGTTCGAGGAAGCAGCGCATCTGGACGGTGATACGGATATGGTGCTGCTCCTGCGGGTGCTCTTGCGCGAAGAGGCGCGGCGCAGGGCCGAGGGGCGCGCGGATCATGTGATCCCGTTCCGCCCGGACCATGGTCATCACATGCTGAGCGATCATGACCGCGATTTCGTGCCGGGCTATCCGCTGATCGGACGGTTGCGCGGGCTTGCGGAATTGCGCGGTGTGATCCGGGGGATTGGTCATGCCTGAACCGCTGATCCTGCATCCGTCGGACAACGTGGCGGTTCTGACGACGCGCGTTCAGGCGGGCGAGGACCCTTTGGGGCTTGGGACACCGCTTCCGGCGTCTCTGTCAGCGGGGCACAAGATCGCGCGTCACGACATCGGAGCGGGCGACGCGGTGGTCAAGTTCGGGCAGTTCATCGGCAAGGCGACCCGCGCCATTGCCGCCGGGGAGCATGTTCACACGGACAATTGCGTGTTCGACAACCCCGAGCAGACCTATGAAATCGGGGCCGATCTGGCGGTGGCAGAGGCCGCAATCCCTCGGAGCGAGCCTCTGACGTTCCAAGGCTATTTGCGCCCTGACGGACGGGTGGGTACACGCAACTACATCGCGCTTCTCGCGACGGTGAACTGTTCCGCCACGGTGATCCGCCGCGCTGCGACCGAGATCGAGGATGGCGGTCTGCTCGATCCCTATCCGAATATCGACGGGATTGTCGCGCTGGCGCATGGTACGGGCTGCGGCATGGCGGGCAGCGGGCCGGGGTTCGAGATCCTTGACCGGGTGCTCTGGGGGCATGCCACCCATCCGAATGTGGGTGCCGCGGTGTTTGTGGGACTGGGCTGTGAAGTCATGCAGATCGCACGGATGCAGTCGCATTTCGGGGCCGAGGGCACATCGCATTTCCACGGGCTGACCATTCAGGACACTGGCGGCACGCGCGCCACGATTGACGCGATCAAGGATCACGTGGTCCGGCTTTTGCCGCAGGTGAACGACGTGTCCCGCAGCGCGCAGCCGATGTCCGCGCTGCGGGTGGCACTTCAATGCGGCGGGTCGGACGGGTTTTCCGGGATCACCGCGAACCCGGCGCTGGGTGTGGCGAGTGATCTGCTCGTCGCGCAGGGCGGCACCGCGATCCTGTCGGAGACGCCCGAGATTTACGGGGCCGAACAACTGCTGCTGCGCCGCGCCGCATCTGACGCGGTGGCGCAAAAGCTGATCGGTCAGATTAAATGGTGGGAGCAGTACACGACGCTGAACGGCGGATCGCTCGACAACAACCCGAGCCCGGGCAACAAGCAGGGCGGGATCACCACCATCCTCGAAAAATCGCTGGGTGCGGCGGCCAAGGGCGGGTCCACGCCGTTGACGGCGGTCTATGACTACGCCGAACAGGTGAGCAGCCGCGGTCTCGTGTTCATGGACACGCCCGGGTACGACCCTGTCTCTGTCACAGGGCAAATCGCGGGTGGGGCGCAGATCGTTGTCTTCACCACCGGACGCGGATCTGCCTTTGGGTCAAAGCCCGCACCGACGATCAAGCTGGCGACCTCGGACCGGCTGTTCCAGCAGATGCCCGATGACATGGACCTGAACACCGGCGATGTCCTTTCTGCAGGTGTCAGCATCGCCGACAAAGGCCGCGAGATTTTCGATCTGATCCGCGCCACGGCTTCGGGGCAGGCTACCAAATCGGAACGTCTGGGTCTTGGCGATCATGAATTCGTCCCCTGGCAGATCGGTGCGGTGATGTAGGCCCGCGCGGGCGCGGCTTGTCTCGGCCTGCAATTCGACGCATCTTCGCGCCATGACGGCAACGCTGCACACAGAGCAAAAGCGCGTAACGCGCCGCTGGGCCATTGGGCTGGTCCTCGGCGGCGTGGCCGTGCTTCTGGCGATGCTTGTGCTGCTGCTGCCTGCGCTTGAGCGGGTGTATCTGAGCCAGATCGGCAAACGCGAAGCGCCGACGCTCACGCTCGCGGTGGAGGGTCTGACAGGATCGCTGCGCCGGTTCGAGGCGCTGCCGGGCCTGATCGCAGAACGCCCCGATCTGGCCCGCGCGCTGCGTGAGCCGTCGAACGGGGATGTGATCGACAGGGTGAACGACGCCTTGCACCGTACGGCAGAAGAGGTGGGCCTGTCCGACATCTTCCTGATCGACCCGACCGGCCTGACAATCGCGGCCAGCAACCACTGGAAGGAACTGTCCTTCGTCGGTCAGAATTTTGCGTACCGGCCGTATTTCACAGGTGCCCTTGACGGGGAACAGGGGCGGTTCTTCGCGTTGGGCACCACCTCTGGCGAGCGCGGGTATTTCTTTGCCGAAGCGGTGCGGGATGGCGAAGCCATCCTGGGTGTGCTGGCGGTGAAGTTCACCGTCGATGCGTTCGAGGACGCGTGGCGCGACGGCAATAACGAGATCCTCGTGCTCGACGATGCCGGGGTGATCTTCATGGCCAGCCGTCCCGAGTGGCATTTCCGGTCGCTGGGGCCACTTGGCGCAGAGGCCCGGGCGACCATCGAAGACACCAAGAAATACCCGATGGATCAGCTTCAGCAACTGGATGTCACGCAAGACCCGTTCGACGCCGGTTTCCAGAGGTTGCAGATCACGGGCGACGACGGAACCATCAACCGCTATGTCATGCAGAGCCAGATGATCCCCGAAGCGGGCTGGACGGTGTCGCTGCTGACCCCGGGCGAACAGGCGTGGACGCGGGCGCTCGGCACTGTCGCGTTGACTGCGCTGCTGCTGCTGCTGGTGGGGCTGATTGCAACCGTGGTGATCCAGCGCCGCGTGCAGCTGCAGGAGCGGATCCGCGCAGCATTGTCGATGCAGGAAGAGCTGGAACGTCGCGTGACCCAGCGGACGGCAGAGCTCAAGGAAGCCAATCGCCTGATCACGCAGGAGGTGGAAGAACGGCGCGCGGCCGAGACCCTGCTGCGCCAGACGCAGACCGAACTGATCCAGGCGGGCAAGCTTGCGGCGTTGGGCCAGATGGCGGCGGCGCTCAGCCACGAATTCAACCAGCCGCTGGCCGCCGTGAAGTCCTTTGCGCGCAATGCCGGCGCCTATCTGGATCGCGGAGAGCCCGAAAAGGTGCGTCAGAACGTGGGCATGATCGACGACATGGTGGACAGGCTGGCTGCGATTTCGACCCATCTGCGGAACTTTGCGCGGCGCCCCGGCGAAAAGACCGAACCTGTCCTACTGAACCGGGCGTTGGATACGGCACTGGTCATTCTGGAGCCCAAGATGCGCGCGTCGGGCTGCCGGGTGCAGCGGGACGAGATCGACGGCGAGCTTTGGGTTCAGGGCGGTCAGGTGCGGTTGCAACAGGTCTTCGTGAATCTGCTCAGCAATGCGGTGGACGCCATGGCCGATCTGCCCGAGCCGGTCGTCGAGCTGTCGCTGGATCGGGAAGGCGCACTGGTGCATGTGCGGGTGCGCGATCAGGGCCCCGGCATGACCGAGGCCGAAATCGCGCAGCTCTTCGATCCGTTCTTTACCACCAAGGAACCGGGCAAAGGGATGGGGTTGGGGCTGTCGATCTCATACAACATCGTGCGTGATTTCGGCGGGACGCTGGAAGGGCGCAACCATCCCGAAGGCGGCGCCGTGTTCAGCGTGACGCTGAAACGGGCCGAAGCCCCGTCGCTGGCGGCCGCAGAATGACCGTGCCGGGGCCCGTTCTCTTCGTCGATGACGAGGAGCCTCTGCGCATTGCGGCGCAGCAGACACTGGAACTGGCCGATCTCGATTGCACCTGTTTCGACCGTGCCGCAGACGTCTTGCCGAAGATCGGACCGGAGTTTCCGGGGATCGTCGTGACGGATATCCGCATGCCAGGGATGGATGGGACGGATCTCTTGCGTGCGGCCCTGCAGAAAGACCCCGAGATCCCAGTGATCCTCGTCACGGGGCACGGAGATCTGGATCTTGCCGTTGGGATGATGCGCGAGGGGGCTTATGATTTCATCGAAAAGCCCTATGCGCCGGAGCGTTTGGTCGACGCGGTGCGCCGCGCGCTCGAGCTGAGGCGGCTGACGCTGGAGAACCGGCAGCTTCGGTCGCAGATGGCGCCGCTGATCGCCACGATGGACAGTCTGCGCGGCTTCAGTCCCGAAATGGAGTTCGTGCGCAAGCAGATCCGCGCTGTGGCCGCGAGCGATGCGGACGTCTTGATCGTCGGTGATACCGGAACCGGCAAGGGGCTGGCCGCACAGGCGCTGCATGCCGCCAGCCGCCGGGCCGACCGGCCTTTCGTGGCCATCAATTGCGCGGCTCTTCCGGCCGAGATGATCGAGAGTGAGCTTTTCGGACACGAGCCCGGCGCCTTTGCCGGAGCGACGCGGGCCCGTGCGGGCAAGTTCGAACATGCCCGTTGGGGCACCGTGTTTCTTGACGAGATCGACAGCCTGCCGGTCGCACTTCAGGCCAAGCTGCTGCATGTGGTGGAGACCCGTTCGATCAGCCGTCTTGGGTCGCATGACCCGATCGACCTCGATGTGCGCTTCGTGGCGGCGGCCAAGACCGATCTGGAGGCGGCGGCCGCCGAGGGGCGGTTCCGCAGCGATCTGCTGTACCGGCTGAACGTGGTGACGATCCGGATGCCGTCGCTTGCGGCGCGGCGGCAGGATATCCCGACATTGTTCCTGACCTTTGTGGGCCAGATGGCGGAGCGCCATCGCCAACCGGTGCCGCAGGTTCCAGGGGCCGTTCTGGACGCCATTGCGGCGCGGGACTGGCCCGGAAATGCGCGCGAACTGCGCAACGCGGCCGAACGCTATGTGCTGGGGCTGCACGAGGCGACCGAGCCCGCCAGCCCGGCCACCCGGACGCTGGCGGACCGCGTGGCGGATCATGAGCGCGCTTTGATCGCGGCCAGCCTTGCCGCCAATGCGGGGCGGCTCAAGGACACCTACGAGGCGTTGGGAATCTCGCGCAAGGCGCTTTACGAGAAGATGCAGAGATACGGTCTGGACCGCGAAACCTTTACCGAGGGCGAGAGCTGATCGCCAAGGGCGCCGGGCTTTGTGTCGAGTTCCACACACAAAACGGGCGCTTTGTCACGTTCCCGACCCATGCGCTTCGAGAATCTGCATTTTGCCCAAATTGTTGGCGTTAACGGCGCTATGCCTGCGGGCGTCTCGCGTGGTTCCTCAGCGCTGACCCGGCGGAACAACGCATGGCCGGGCTTTCTACTTCATCTATGCGTTCGGGAGGAACCAATGCAGAAGATCACAGCACTTACCTTTGCCGTCACCTGTGCCATCACGGGCCAGGCACTGGCCGAAAGCCATGTCGACCGGACTGGCTGGCCGGAGAGCTTTACCGTGGGCACCGCGTCGCAGGGCGGCACCTTCTTTGCCTATGGCTCGGGCTGGGCGAACCTTGTCGCAGAAGAGCTGGGCATTTCCGGTGGCGCCGAAGTGACCGGCGGCCCGATGCAGAACATGGCGCTGGTGCACACCGGTGACGCGCAGTTCGGCATGACAACCATGGGTCCGGCCGCGGAATCGCTGGCGGGCACCAACCCGATCGCGCCCGGTCTGCAGATGACCAACGCCTGCGCGATGTTCCCGATGTATCAGACACCGTTCTCGGTGACGGCGCTTTCCTCGTCGGGCATCACCTCGATTTCGGAAATCCCGGATGGCGCGCGCATCGGCTTTGGCCCTGCTGGATCCACATCCGACACCTATTTCCCGCGCATGATGGAAGAGTTGGGCGTGAATTTCGAGCGTCGCAACGGCGGCTGGTCCGACCTTGGCGGTCAGCTGCAGGACGGTCTTCTGGATGTGATCGCCTTCGCGGCCGGTGTTCCGGTTCCGGCGGTGTCGCAGCTTGAAGTGCAGACCGACGTGAACATCATCGAGTTCACCGAAGAAGAGCAGGCCAAGATCATCGAAGCCTTCCCGGTCTCCGCGTTCGAGATCTCGGCGGATGCCTACACCACGCTGACCGCACCGGCGCGCTCTGTGTCGATGTGGAACTTCGCGATTGCCAATTGCGACCTGCCGGCAAGCTTTGTGAACGCGGCGGTCGACGTTGTCATGTCCGACAACGAGCGCATGGTGAACATCCACCGCGCGGCGACGGCCACTCTGCCGGAAAACTGGGACAAGAACACCGTCATGAAGTGGCACCCCGGTGCGGCCCAGTGGTTCAAGGACAACGCGGGCGCGGACATCCCTGACAGCATGATCCACGGCATGTAAGACGATCCAGAGGCGGCGCGACAGGGGTTCGCGCCGCCTCATTCGCATCTCGCGCGCCCCGAATGGCGCCGGACGGGATGCCTTTTTCACACAGTTTCGAAGCGCCGACGCAGGAGCCAAGGCGGCTTTGCCAGGGAGGTGGCAATGGTTGAGGAATCCAAACGGGCCGAAGACGGGCTGATCGCCGACGGGGTTGATGAAGAGCCCATTGAAGGCAACCGGCGTCTGTTGACCGGCTGGCGCATGCAGGCGGTCGCGGGCTTCGCAGCGCTTTACGCCCTGTTCCATATGGCGGCGCTCAATGGTGTGTCGATCTCGGCCTATACCGGGATCACGGTGCCGCTTTTGCCGCAATTCCCGATGGAAACCTGGAACTTCCGCATCGTGCACATTGCCGGAGCACTGGCGCTGGGCTTCGTGATCTACAACGCCGCGATGTTCTCGGACAAGGACGAGACCGCTGACGGCGGCATCTGGGGCAAGATCGCCTATGTGCTGTTCCTTCCGGCGCTTCTGGCGCTGGGAACGAGTCTCTGGTTCGCGCAAACCATCGCGTCCGGCAGCCTGCCGGAAATGGGCGGGTTGACGACGTGGCCCGCGTTTGCCGGGACTCCGATCTATTCGCAAGAGGTCTGGTATTTCGGCATTCCGCTGCTGATCGCAACGGGCGGCGGGATCGTGCTGGGCTGGCTGGAGAAAGCCCCGCGTGACCGCTTCCGCGTCTCGGACATCCTGCTCGCGGTCTGCGGGGTCGCCGTTGCGGCCTATCTGGTGGCGATCTACGGCACGGCTGCGCGCAACTCTGTCGGCACACCCTTTGTGCCCATCGGCGTCGCTTTCGCTGCGACGGCCGGGTCTGCGATGATCCTAGAACTGACGCGCCGGGTGGCGGGTCTTGCTCTCGTCATCATCACTGGCGTGTTCCTTGTCTACACTTTCGTGGCGCATCTTCTGCCCGGTATCCTCG
>NZ_JALEGT010000105.1 GCF_022763305.1 Marivita sp.
TCGCGATACCGTAACCGACAACTTCCGCGTCGTATCCCTAGAAAAATACAAAATCGTCTGAAACGACATCAGGTCAATTCAGGCGCATGAGTATACAGCCGCCGCAGCCTCGGCAGCGGCCGTTCTCGACGGTGTCACCGACGATGTGGCGAGCGTTGCTGCGTCGCGTGGCGAGTCCAATGCCTACTTCGCGTCCCTCGATCTTGAAAAAGGTGATCTGGGCGGTGGCTTCACAGATGACGGGTCAGAAGACGACAAGGTCGGGATCGCGACATCGGCACGGGGCGACCACGGCACTGTCTCTGTGCTGAGCGTGCAGTCCGGCTCGGTCATCAATATGGAGACCTTCCGCAATGACGCACGTTTTGCGGGGATCGACGGCCGGGGACAAACGGTTGTCGTGATCGACACGGGGATGGATCTCGACAATCCGGCTTTCGGGCCGGATGCCAACAATGACGGGATTGCGGACCGGATCATCTTTTCGCGCGACTTCACGTCGGAAGGAGACGGGACGGCCAACGACGTCGAAGGCCATGGCACCCATGTCGCGTCCATCATCGGGTCCTCGTCCAGCAATACGCTCGGCGTTGCGCCCGGTGTGAACTTCGTGGCGCTGCAGGCTCTGGACGCGACGGGGTCGGGCACCGTTGCCGGGATCGAGGATGCGCTGCAATGGGTGGTGCAGAACGCGGAGGCGATGAACATTGTTGCTGTCAACATGTCGCTCGGGGATGGGAGCAACTTCAACTTCTCGACCAGCCATCCCGCCTATGGCGACGAGCTTCGAATTCTGCATGACAACCTGAACGTAACGGTCGTCGCCGCTGCAGGAAACGACTACGACTTTTACCAGACCGAAGGCGCAAGTTCCCTGGCAGTCGATCCGCATGCGATTGCGATCGGTGCGGTGGGCGGCACCGTGGCGACCGGCAGTGAGATTGCCTTCTTCTCGCAGCGCTCGGATGACATTCCGACATTCTTTGCCCCGGGTCAGGCCATCACGGGGGCCGCTCCGGGTGGGGGGACAAGTGCCTCGTCCGGCACCAGTCAGGCGGCGCCTCATGTTGCGGGGATGATCGCTCTTGCGCAGCAACTGGCGCAGCGTGAACTGGGCCGATCGCTCACACCGGACGAGATGGTCAGTCTGCTCCGGCAATCCGGCACCAGCTTCGTGGATGACGAGAATCTTGACGACCGTGTGGTCAATACCGGGAGCACCTATCTGCGGGTTGACGCTTTCAACTTTGGCGAGGCCATGCTGGCTTTGTCGCAAACCGGGGCGCCTGCGCCGACCCCGGGCCCGACACCCACGCCAACGCCCAATCCCACACCAGTGGATGACATTGATGGCTCGATTTCGACCGACGCGGTGATCGCGGTGAACAGCACCCGGACCAGCTCGATCGATTTCGATGGCGATCTGGACTACTTCGCCATCTCCCTGACACCCGGCGAGTATGAATTCTCTCTCCGGGCCTCCTCATCCGGAGCCGGTTCGCTCAGCGATCCGCTCCTGACCGTCGTGTCTTCGACGGGCGCGTTCATCTCCAGCGACGATGACAGCGGAGCGGGCCTCGACTCGCTGTTGAATTTCATTGTCACAAGTCCGGCCACGTTCTTTCTGGGCGCCGGCGCGTTTGGCAGCGCGACGGGAAGCTATGAATTGGGTGTTGCGCAGCTCAGTGGTGAAAGCGGTGATGTCGGCGATACAATCGGAACCGCTGGACGCCTTGCTGTTGGGGAAACCACGACAAGCGAGATCGACTTTGGAGGTGACCGCGACTGGTTCGCCATCAATCTCGTCAATGGAACGCGTTACACGTTCGATCTTGTCGGCAACACTCTCCCCGACCCGTATCTTGCGCTTTACAACGAGAACGGCACGGTTGTCGCCGCGAATGATGATGGTGGCGAAGGGCTGAATGCGAGTCTCGAGTTCGTGGCAAATCGGACGGGCACGTTCTACCTGTCCGCTGAAGGCTTTTCTCCATCCCAGACCGGCACCTATTCCCTCAGCGCGGCTCAAGGGAGCAGCACGGGTGACGACTATGCGGAAGGGCCCAACACGACCGGTGCGATTGACGCTGTCGCGGGAACGATCACCGGTCGTCTGGAAACCGCCGGAGACCGGGACTGGTTCCGCGTCGATCTTGTCGCTGGAAGCACGTACGAGTTCCAATTGCGCGGAGCAGACGGCGCACAGGGGCTGTCCGATCCCTTTCTGTACCTCTTTGATGCAAGCGGGAGCCTTGTAGGGTCGAATGACGATTCATCCCAAGGCCTCGACTCCTTGCTGACGTTCAACGCACAGGCCGGTGGAAGCTATTTCCTTGCCGCGGGCGCTTTTGCCGACAACGGAACGGGCGATTACACCCTCAGTTCCGCGCGCATCGGAGAGGGGCAGAACGACGTTCCGGGAAACCCGTCCAGTACGGCGACACTTGCGGTCGGCCAGACGATTTCCGGGGCGATAGATGGCCCCGGGGATTTCGACTGGTACGGGGTCAACACTGTTGCTGGCCAAGTCTATCAGTTCTCTCTCGTGTCAGCGGGGGGCGACCCGATGTCGGACCCATGGCTTACGCTGTATGACGGTGCTGGCAACTTCATCGACTTCAATGATGACGGCCCGTCCGGGACTGACTCCTATCTGGAATATGTGGCGGTGACAGGTGGGCGCGTCTTCATTTCTGCGGAGCCTTATGACCTCGAAGCAGATGTCGGAACGTACGAACTGAGCCTGACCAGCCCGGAAATCCGCCCATTTGACATTCCGGGCAATCAAAGCACGCAGGCGACGTTGTTCCTCGGACAGGTTGCCGCGGGCGTGATTGATACTCCCGGTGACATCGACTGGTATCGTGTCCAGCTCGAGGCCGGCCGGACATACGAGTTCACGATGAACTCGGCGGGCAGTGATCCGATGGATGACACTTGGCTGTTCCTTTACGACGCGTCCGGTTCCTTGATCGCCTTCGACGACGACAGCGGTGGCGGCCTGAATTCCCTGCTGCAGTATCAGGCTGTTGCCAATGAAACCGTCTATCTCTCGGCTGAAGCCTTTGATCCCAACTTCGACGAAGGCACCTACGAAGTGGGTGTCTCGGTCAGCGGATCCGGGCCTGTCGGTGATCTGCCTGCCAACCCCTCGACCCCGGCGTCGCTGTCGTTTGACCAGTTCGTCGATGGCCTGATTGACGTTCCGGGGGACTCCGACTGGTATGCTGCGAACCTTGCAGGCGGCGAGACGTATTTCTTCATCATGACGGCCACAGGCACAGTCGGCTCGTTGGCTGACCCCTATCTTGTCTTGTATGACAGCTTGGGCAATCAAATAACCGAAGATGACGACGCGTTTGGCAATTTGGACGCGATGATCGAATACACGCCATTCTCGGACCAGCGCGTCTACATTTCTGCCCAAGCCTTCAGCCCGAGTTCGGACAGCGGAAGCTATTCGATCGGCCTCGTGACCGCTCAGACAGTCTTCAGCGAATTCGACGTGATCTAGGCGAGCACCCGGATGTAACGCGTCTTCAATGCACCCGTTCCGGTCAATCCGGGACGGGTCACAGAGTGGGGCCCGGTGCCGGCACAGCGCCCTGAGATCAGCCAAGGGTCACGCCTCATCAAGGACCTGTCGCGCAACGCGGAGCCATTCGAGTGCTTGCGAGAGCTAGGTGAGTTCTTGATGCGCTACATCTTTGGCACCTGTAAGACCTGCCCGTCGGGTGCCTGGCAATTGACCGGAGCGCGCCTTGGCTTTCAGGGTCCGCGTTCCGATACAGAACGTAAAGACCTCGCAAAACGATACCACGACACCGGCACGTTCACCAAATCAGGCGGACCGATCACCGAAGAGCGAGTCTTCGCACCATGTCGTCAAGACGTCGCAGGCGCTGGCGAAGTCGGAAAGTTCCATGTGCTCATCTGGATTATGGCTGCCATGTTCGTTTCGGATGAACACCATCGCGGACGGAATGCCGAGGCTCGCGAAGGTTGCGCAATCATGGCCACCTCCCGAGGGCAGTTCGAGAAATTCGATCGCCCGCGCCTCTGCGGCAGTTGCGAGGCCTCGCCTCAGACTGTGATCCATCGGTGCGGCGGCGGCCTGAGTGTAGGGGCCAAGGTCGATACGGACCCCACGCCGTTCGCCGATGTCGCGGGCTTTTTGCTGCACCCAGCGTTCGAACAGGTTCAGAACGGTGTCGTCCTGACTGCGCACATCCAGCGTGAACGTCAGCAGGCCGGGCACCTTGGTGATGCCATGCAGACCGGGATCGGTCGAAAACTCACCGAGGGTCAGCACCATGTCATCGCCCTTGGCTTCCGCCGCAAGCCAATAGGCCTCCATCGCCTGTGCCAGTTCGGCCCCGGCGAGGACCGCATCCCTGCGGCTGCGGCGGGGCACACCACCGGCATGGGTTGTCTGCCCCTCGATGCGGCAGAAGCGGTGCCGGATATTGCCCCGGATCGCAGTGACGATGCCAACCGGGCGCTGTGCTTCGACAAGGACAGGGCCTTGTTCGATGTGCACTTCGATAAAGGCCCCGATCCGGTGCGCCGCAAGCTGCGGGACGCTGTCGCGGATCACTTGCGGATCGAACCCGGCGTCGGTCATGTGATCGGCAAGACTGCGACCGGTATCGCTGCGCATGACGCGGTCCGGCGCGTCGGGCGGAAGAATGCCGAATGCCGCCCGGCTGCCAAGGTAATGCTCGGGGAACCAGATCATCTCCTCGGCGCGGATGGCCATCAGGGTGACGTCGCACGGAGGCTGCGGGCCGGCCCGCAACCGTTCGAGCAGGACCAGCCCGGCGATGACACCCGCCGCGCCATCATAATTGCCGCCATGCGGGACGGAATCCAGATGCGACCCGGTCATCAGAATGGGCGCATCGCGGTCTTCGCCGGGCAGGGTGACATACAGATTGCCGATGGCGTCCGTTCGGGTCTCAAGCCCAAGTGCCTTGGCCTCGCGCAGGATCATGGCATGGGCGGCGTCTTCCACCGGGCCAAAGCTTGCCCGTGTCACACCCGGGGTACCAGCGCTGATCCGGCCAAGTTCAGCGAAGAGCCGCGCCGCGCGCTCAAGCGCGATGTCTGCGCCACCGTCCGGGCGCTGCCGTGCCTTTGGTTCAGCGCAGGACATCAGGTGCCTCGCGGCTCAGGTGCTGACCAAAGGGTGTGGCCACGGGTACGCCGTCTTTCATCGTCGTAACCCCGCGCAACAGAGTGCGCACGGGCCAGCCTGTGATCTCGAACCCTTCCCACGGGGTGTAATCGCTGCCGTGATGCAGATCGACCTGTCGGATCGGTTTGGTCAACGTAGGATCCCACAGCGCGATGTCTGCATCGGCCCCCACCATGATCGCGCCCTTGCGGGGGTAAAGCCCGTAGAGCCGTGCATGGTTGGTGGCGGTCAGTGCCGCAAACCGGTCGAGCGACAGCCGACCCTTGATCACGCCTTCCGAAAAGAGGATCGGCAGGCGCGTCTCGACACCCGGTATGCCGTTGGGAATGTTGCGGAAACTCTGGCGTGCGCCGGGCGCGTCCTTGCCCGCCGTGTCGACAAAGCGAAACGGGCAATGATCCGACGAAAAGAGATCGAATACTCCGGTTTCGATCCCGCGCCAGATATTGTCCCATTCATCCCGCGTGCGCGGCGGCGGAGAGCAGACATATTTCGCCCCCTCGAACCCGTCGCGGTCCAGATCATCGGCGGTGAGCGTGATATATTGTGGGCAGGTTTCGGCAAAGACGGTCAACCCGCGCTGCCGGGCGCGCATGATTTCCTCGGTCGCCTCGCCGTTCGAGACATGCACGATCGTGAGCGGCACACCCGCGATCTCGGCCAGCGAAATGGCGCGGTGGGTGGCCTCGCGCTCTACCGGGACCGGACGTGTGGTGGCGTGGTGGTAGGGGCCGGTATCGCCGCTGCGTTCGGCCCGTTCGCGCAGGAATTCGATGGCGTCTTCGTTTTCGGCATGGACCATCACCATCGCGCCGTGGGTCTTGGCGACCGACATGACCTCGAGGATTTGCCGATCCGACAGCGCAAGCCCCTGATAGGTCATGAAGACCTTGAAACTGGTATAGCCCGCTTCGATCAGTGCCGGGAGGTCTTGACCCAGAGTGACCGGATCGGTTTCCTTGACGATCAGGTGAAACGCCACATCCGTCAGGCAATTGCCCTCGGCCTTGGCGCGGTAGGCGGCGACGGCCTCGCGCAGGGTCTGGCCGTCTTCGGGCAAGCAGAAGGGCAGGACGGTCGTGTTGCCGCCACAGGCCGCCGCGCGGGTGCCGCTGGTGAAATCGTCGGCCATCACGATGCCCGGTCCCGAGGGTTGAGAGATATGCACATGGCTGTCGATCCCACCGGGCAGGGCGATCAGGCCGGTAGCGTCGATCACCTCGGTCCCGGCAAGGTCATAGCCGAGCGTCGCGATCACGCCCTCCTTGATGTCGATCTCGCAGTCTGTCGTTCCACTGGCCGAGACCACGCGCGCGCCTTTGATCACCAGATCATGGGTCATGGGCACTCTCCTGCGATGATGGTGGCAAGGGCGGTGGGCAGGCCTTTGGAAGGCTTGGCCGCCGGTCGCGCGACACGTCGTCCATATGCCGGGGCAAGGCGGACGAGGTTCATCGCCTGCGCGGTCGCGGCGGCAATGGGATCGATCAGGAGCCCACTGGCGTCGTCCGAGATTTCCCTGGCCAAGCCTGCAAGGGGGGCACCACCCAGGATCACCACATCCGCCCCGTCGGATGCTGTGGCATGGTCGATCAGGTCGATCAGGTCCGACCTCAGATCATTTGCCACGGTGTCCACCGAGGCAGGCGCAACCTGGGGGCACCGGACCCCGGTGAACCGCGCCTCCAGCCCGGTCTGTCGCACGCAATCGGTGTACCACCGCGCCATATGCGGTGAGAACGTCACAATCGAAAACCGGTCGCCCAGCATCGCGGCGGTCAGGATCGCCGCTTCGGCCATGCCCACGATGGGGAGGTTGAACAAGTCCCGCGCCGCCACCAGACCGGGATCGCCAAAGGCCGCAATGATGACGGCGTCAACGCTTTCGTGGTGATCCGCAATCATTTCAAGCACATGCGCCCCGGCGATCTGGGCCTCGGCGCGGGACGAGATGTAGGGAAAGCCCTGCGTGGCGGTCAAAGGAACGATCTCGGCGGCATCCCCCGCAAGGTCGCGTGCCACCTGCGCCATTGACCCGGTCATCGCGTCGGTCATGTTCGGGTTGATCATCAGCAGACGCATCAGGCGATGTCCTTGAGCAATGGTTCCAAAGCCAGCGCCGCGCCGATCAGGGCACCGTCCTCTCCGGCAGGTGCAATGAGCTGGAGTCCAAGCGGCAAACCGTTCCGGTCTGTGCCGCAGGGCAGCGACAATGCCGGCACGCCGGCGTGGTTGACCTGAGGCGTGAACGCGGCATGGTCGCGGGGGCCAGCCGGTTTTCCGGCGATGGTCTCGGGGGCGGATAAGTCGGCGGGCCAGGCGGGGCAGGGTGTGGTTGGGGTCGCGATGATCCCGTAGCGATCAAGCGCCGCGCGCAGAACCATGCGCATTTTGTACGAGGTCTGGTGGGCACGGGCGACATCGACACCGCTAAGCGACAACCCCGTTTCGATCTGTTTGGCAATCATCGGATCAAAGATCTCGGGAGTGTCGCGCCAGACATCGCCATAGGCCTGTGCAAGCCCCGCGAATTGCAGCGGCAGGATGTCATGTCCCATGATCCCGCCCCAGTCGATCTCTGCCGGCCGAACCGTGATGCCCGCTTTGGCGAAAGCCGCGATCACCGTGGCGAAGTTCTGCGCGACATCCGGTTCGACCACCTGACCCGTGCCGAAATCCGGGCTGGCAGCGATGTGGAGCATGGCCGGTGTTTCGGCCCGGACGCCTGCCATCACCTCCATCGCAAGCGCAATATCCCCCATGTCTCGTGCGATGGGGCAGATCACGGAAATGCCCCAGACGGGTTCGGGAAAGCTGGGGCCGTAGGGGATCAGGTCATAGGTCGGCTTCATCCCGCACAGCCCCGTATGCGCCGGGGGACGACGGCTTGACCCGCCCGCATCCGTTCCAAGGGCCAGCGGCACGATCCCCGCTGCCACCGCCGCGACTGACCCGCCGGACGACCCGCCCGGACCAAGTGTCAGGTCGACGGGGTTGCGGGTGATGCCGTGATGGGGGGAATTGGTGGCGCCTTTGCAGGCGAATTCTGAGCACGTGGCGATGCCGAGGATCATCGCTCCGGCGTTGCGCAGACGGCGCACGGAGTCAGCATCCTCGGGCGCGATGTGATCTGCAAACAGCCGCGATCCCTGCGACACGCGCAGACCTTTGACCCAGATATTGTCCTTGATCAGCACAGGCACCCCGGCCAGCGGCGGGTCTTCTCCGGCAGCAAGCCGCTGTGTCACACGCTCTGCCTCGGCTTCGAACTCGGGGTTCATGTGGCAGATGGCATTGATCGCAGGGTTGCGCTCTGCCGCGCGGGCCAGCGTGTCTGCGGCTACGGCTGCCGGAGTGACCTCCCCACGGCGCACAGCAGAGGCCAGATCGCGGGCGGTCAGGTCAAGCGCGCTCATGTCGGTGCTCCGTGCTGTGTCGCCCAATGGTGGGCAATGTCGCGGCGCGGAGCAACCCAGACGCCGGGTTTGTCCGCGATATGCGCCAGAACCGTCTCCAGCCCGCCGATGCGGGCCGGGCGGCCAATGATGCGCAGATGCAGCCCGATCGACATCATCCGCGCGGCCGTTGCGCCCTCGGCATAGAGCCGGTCGAACCCGGCGATCACGTAGTCGGAAAAGTCCCGCGCCTGCACGAACCCGCCACCGGGGGAAAAGCGCATGTCGTTGGTGTCGAACGCATAGGGCAGGACGACATGGCTACCCTCCATATAGGGAATGTCATCGTCATAGGCGTTGCTGTCATAGGTAAAGCCACCGTGTTCGATCAGCAGCGCGCGGGTGTGGGGCGAGGTGGCGGACCGTGTGTGCCAGCCCACCGGAGCGACGCCAGCAATCTCGGTCAGGGTGGCGTGGGTCTTGGCAATCACCGCACGTTCCCTGTCGGCGTCCCAGCCCGCATGAGTTTCCCAGCGCCAGCCGTGGCAGGACACCTCGTGCCCGCGCGCCACCGCGTCCCGGATCAACCAGGGTGTGCGTTCCGCAGCCCGTCCGCAGGTTGAGAACGTGGCCTTGACGCCAAACTGGTCAAACGCGTCGGCGATCCGCTTGTAGCCCTGACGCGGACCATAGCCGAAATGGCTTTCCATACAGGGGTCCGGCGCGCCTTTCACCTCTTCGACGGACTCGTAGCGGGATTCGTTGCGCTCGTCCCCGTCACCGATGGACAGTTCCGCCCCTTCCTCGACATTCACGACAAAGGACACGGCCAGCCTTGCGTCATTCGGCCAGCAAGGCGCGGGTTCCGCGCCGAAATATCCCTTCAGATCGCGCCTCATCCCTCGATCATCCGGTTGAGGCCGACGGTCCGCGCGCCGACCACCAGGGCAATGACGGCCATCAGGATCAGGCCCGAGGACATGGCCGCTAAGGAGGGGTCGGGCTGTTCCTCGAGATATTGCAGCATCTTGATCGGCAGCGTCTTGTTGCGGGCGTCCGTCAGGAAGATCGAGATCGGATAATTGTCCATCGACGCCAGAAAGGCGAAGAGCCCTCCGGTCAGGTAAGCGGGGGCGAGGTTGGGCACCAGCACCTTCAGGATGGCTTTGGGGTAGGACAGCCCGAGTGTGCGTGCCGCATCGACCAGCGAGAAATCGAAGGCCGACATCGACGCGAGCAGCGTGCGCATCACGAAGGGCAGGGTGATCACGATATGGCCCAGCAACAACGACCAATAGGCATCGCGCAGGCCGATCTCGCGGAAGAACTGCAAGAGCGCCACGCCGACCACCAGCCCCGGCATCATCAGCGGGGACACGGTGAAGGTGGCGATGGCCTCTCTTCCCTTGAAGCGCCCCCGTGTGACTGCCACAGCGGCCAGCGTGCCAAGCACCAGCGAAATGGCGGTCGAGACCAGCGCAAGATTGAGCGACAGCGTCACCGCCTCCCACAGGCCCGAGCGCCGTTCCAGCGACTGGTACCAGCGCAGCGACCATTCGGGCGGCGGCAGCGTATAGACCGAGGACGAGGTGAAGGACGCGGCCACGGTTATCACGATGGGCAGCATCAGGAACACCACGCAGCAGAGGCCAATGGTCCAACTGAGCACAAGAAACAGGCGGTCCGTCCCGGTCATTGCCGCGCCCCCAGACGGTTGGCCAGCCAGCTTGACCCCAGCACGACCGAAATCGCGATGATGAGCAGGATCGAGGAAATCGTGGCGCCCAAAGCCTCGTTCCGAAGGAAAAGGAAGGATCGTGCGGTCAGCATCGACAGGGTTTGCTGGCGTTCACCGACGATCAGCGACGGGATCACGTACATCGAAACGGCAAGCGAGAAGACAAAGGCGCATCCCGCCACCACACCCGGCAGGCTGAGCGGCAGGGTTACGTTGAAGAAGCGGAAGACGGGCGTCGCACCAAGCGAGGCCGCGGCTTCGGGCAGGCGGTTGTCCATCTGGCGCAGCACGGCATAGATCGGCAGCACCATGAAGGGCAGGAACACGTTGGCCGCCCCGATGATCAGCGCGGTTTCGGTAAAGAGCATGCGGATCGGCGCGTCGATCAGGCCCAGCGACATCAGCGTGTCATTGAGCACCCCGCGCGTCCGGAAGATGATCGACCACGCAAAGGCCTTGACCACGACACCGACCGACATCGGCAGGACCATGGCGACAAGGAAGATCGACAGCCAGATCCCGTTGGCGCGCGACATGGCGATGGCGGTGGGGTAGGCGATGAGCAGAGCAAGGAGTGTCGTCAGTGCCGCGACGCGCAGTGTCCGCCAGAGTACTGACATGTTGTACTCATCGCTGAAGAACAGGCGGTATTCCTCGAGCGAGAACTGCCCGTCGATCTGGAACGACTTGAGCAGCAGCAGCAGCAGCGGCAGGGCGAAGATCACCGCAAGAAAGGTCAGGCCCGGCAGGGCGAGCAGCCCGATATTTTCCAAGCGGCGCATCAGCGGTGCGCCTCGTAGACGAGTGTGTCCTTGATCGACCAGCCAAAGGTCACGTCCTGCCCGCGGGTCAGAGTCGTCTGGATGCCCGGCACCTCGCAGAGCAGCCGGTCATCGGTGTGGCTCACCCCGTGCAACTGGGTCTTCGCACCCAGAACCATTGCATCCGCGAGTGTGACGCTGATCGTGTTCTCACCAGCGCAGGGCGAAATCAGTTCGGGCCTGACGCCCACGGTCACGTCGCTGCCGACACCCAGCGCACCATTGGCGAGGACAAGCCCATTGGCTGTTTCGATCTGCATCGTCGTGCCATCGGTCTTCTGCACCCGCCCGCGCAGGCGCGTCGAGAGGCCCACGAAATCCATCACGAAGGACGAACGGGGCCGGGCATAAAGCTCGGACGGGGTTGCGAATTGTTCGATCCTGCCCGCGTTCATGACGGCGATGCGGTCGGAGACACCCATCGCCTCTTCCTGATCGTGGGTCACGAAAATCGCGGTCATGCCCCGGTCGCGCAGCAGGGATTTCAGTTCCACCTGCATCGTTTCGCGCAGCTTGCGGTCGAGCGCCGAGAATGGCTCGTCCAGAAGCAGCAGCACGGGATCGACCACCAGCGCCCTTGCGACCGCAACGCGCTGTTGCTGACCACCGGAGAGCGCCGACACGGGCCGGTCGGCAAAGTCGCGCATCCGCACCAGTTGCAGCGCCTCGTTGACCTTTGGCGCAATGTCGCTCTTGGGGACGCTCCGCGCGCGCAGCCCGAAGGCCACGTTTTCCGCGACGGTCAGGTGCGGGAAGAGCGCGTAGCTCTGGAACACGACCGAGATGTTCCGGCGATGCGCCGGCACCCGCGTGATCGCGCGTCCGTCCAGAAGGATGTCGCCCGCATCGGCCGAGGTCAGGCCTGCGATGATGCGCAGCAATGTGGTCTTGCCGCAGCCGGAGGGGCCGAGAAGAGACACAAGTTCTCCTCTCGCCACGCGGAAGTCCATATCGGACATCACGGTCGTCCCCTTGAACGCCTTGCCGACCCCAACAACGTCGAGATAGGCGCGTTTGTCCGGCTCCGTCCCTGCGGAGCTCTGCATGGATCAGAGGGCCATCAGCTTGTCGAAACGTTCGATCCATTCGCGGCGGTTCGCGGCGACAAATGCCCAGTCCGGCGAATAGATCGGTACACCTTCGGGAATGATCGCCCCGGCGGTGACGGTCGTGTTGGCCGGGACGGAGGCCGAGAAATCTGCAAGCGCAGACTGCATGACCGGGCCTAGCATCTCGTTGACATAGGCCTGTGCAAGCTCCGGATTGGGGCCGCCTTTGACAAGGCAAATCCCTGACGGCATTGCAAAAATCCCTTCGGACGGTGCGGCGAGGTCGACCGGCACACCTTCGTTCTTGCGGGGCAGGGCATAAGACGAGAAATTGCCCGCGAGCATGGTGATTTCGCCCTGTTCCAGCAGGTTGAAGGCCTGGCTCATGGTTGAGTAGACCGAGAGCAGGTTCGGTTTCAGTTCTTCCAGCTTGGCGAAGGCCGCTTCGATTTCATACTGCGCTTCCGAGAAGGGTTTGCCCGACCCGAGCATCGCCGCAATGAACAGCGTCCACATGCCTTCGGTGTTCTGCAGCGATGGAATGATCACCTGACCCTTGGCCTCGGGCGACCAGAGCTTGGTCCAGGACGCCACCCCGTCCGGAGCGAATTCGGTGTTGTAGGCCACGCCTGCCCAGGGCTGGACGTAGTTGCACCACATGCCGTCCATATGCACCGCGTCGGGGCGCAGGTCGGTCATGTTCGGCACGGCGTCGGCGGTGATCGGCGTCAGAAGATCCGCCTCGACCGCCTGGATCATCACCGGATCGTCCATCTGGACCACCGACAGGTACGGCGCGTCCTTGTTCGACGCCATCTTTTCGAGGTTCACCGATGACTTTGTTCCCTCGAAAAGGATGTCCGCGCCGATGGTCGATTTCATGTGCGGAATGACGATCTCTTCCATCCACGCGGTGTGCGATCCGGCACAGCCGATCACGATTTCCGAACTCTGCGCCCGCAGGATCGCGGGTGTCGCCAATGTCCCAAGGGCGGCATAGGCAGAGCCCTTGAGAACGGATCGGCGGGACAGGACGCCGTTGGTCAGTCTCTTCATCTTCAAATCCCCCATCAGGATGTTTTTATCTTCCCAAAAAATGGCATGCCATTTTTGAAATGTCTTATTTTTATGGGAAATTCGCACGCTGAGACATGGCTTTGCCTGATGTTTGGGCGATCGCGCGGGGTGGGGGGAATTAATGGGCTGGATGGAATCAGACGCTGGTCTGATCGGCTTCGCGTCCAAGAACGTCGGCCAGGGTTTGCCCCGTATGCAGGAGGTGAGTCTTCCAGATTTCGGCGGCGGCAGAAGGGTCGCGCGACCGGAACGCCTGCATCAAGGTCTCGTGTTCTCCGACCGCCTGTTCCAGCCTTTCACGGTTCATGATCGCCATGAATCGCCCCCGCCGCGCCCGCGCGATCAGACGGCGATGGGTGTCGATCACGATGGGATTACCGCAGCCTGTCACGATGAAATCATGGATCACCGTGTTCGTGTCGAAATAGTCGCTGATCCGGTCCGCGCGGAAATGTTCAAGCATTGCGCCATGCAGATCCTCAAGCTCCTGCAGGCCGGCGGCTGTGATGGTTTCCGCAAGCCGTTCGGCGGCAAGGCTTTCGAGGCTGGAAATCACATCGAACAGATGGACAGCTTCGTCCGGGCCAAAGACCGACACCAAGGCACCGCGATGCAGCGTGATCTCGATCAGCCCATCCGCCTCGAGCAGTTTCAGCGCCTCGCGCACCGGCGTGCGGGAGACCTCCAATTCGGCCGACAGACGCCGTTCGACCAGGCGATCCAGAGGCGCGAGTTCGCCCTTCACGATCCGGTCGCGCAGGATGGCGGCCACGCGTTCCGCTGCAGCCTTGGACGTTTCCGAAGAGGTTGGCATAAGAGCGGTGCAACACTTTGGGTTGAGTCTGTCCGCCGGGTCATGCCGGGATCGGCCGCCAAGGTCAATTGCTGCACATGTCTTTTGGGAAAAGCGATCAGGTCCGAGACGACGACTTGTAGAACGGAGTCCGGTCTGCCGTGTTCTGCAGATAGCCGTCGTAAAACGCCCGGACCATCGGGAACACCGCGTCGCGCAGGTCATGCCGGTGCAGCTCATCTGCATCGCGTGGTTTGGAGAGCGCCTCGGCGATCTGGGCAAGGATGGCATCCCGGTCGACCCGTGTGAAACGGCCGTTCTCGTAGATCACCTCGCCTTCGACGATCACCGTGTCCACATCCTTGGATTTTGCCCGGTGGATCAAAGCAACTATAGGCGCAATGTCCGGATCCTGGTAGGGGTAGGTGGCCTTGTCGTAATCCATCACCACCGCATCCATCCGACGCCCCGGCTCCAACCGTCCGATCTGGGGGCCAAAAGCCGTGGTGCGCGCGCCATGTTCGGTCGCCATCCGCAGAACGTCCCCCGCCGAGGGCACATCCCCCGGGTCGATGCCGGGAATGCGGTGCAGGTTCAGCACCATGCGCAGTTCCTGCAGCATGTCTCGATCATCATTGATCCCGGCTTCGTCGATCCCCATGCCAACGGTCATGCCGCGCTTGATCAGGTCCATCAGCGGCAAGGCACCGGACCGCAACCGCAGGTTTGACGAGCAGTTGTGACAAATGCAGGTGCCGGTTCCGGCGCAGATCTCGATGTCGTTTTCGGTCATCCAGACGCCATGGCCAATGGTCATATGCGGACCCAGCAATCCCAGCTTTTCAAGATGACGCACGGCGGTCGTACCGGTGCGCCGGTAGGCGTATTCCTTTTGGTAGGCTGTTTCGAGCAGGTGAATATGCATCGGCACATTGGCCGCCACGGATTTTTCCTGCAGCGCCAAGAGCCCGTCATCGGTCATCCAATGCAGGTTGGCCGGTGCGAGCTGTACCCGCGCGCGGCGGGAAGTTTTGGCTTCGGTCAAGTGGTCGAACAGTGTCAGGAAATCCTCGAACGGCATGGTCAGCCGTTGCAGATGCGCGGCCATGGCTTTGCCGGTTTCTGAAGGAAGTCGCGCACAGAAGGCGGCATCATCCTCGTAGACAAACCGGTTCTGTTCGCGCACGCCGTAGCAATAGGACACCCGCATCCCGATGTCGTCATAGGCCTCAAGCACGCGACTGGCCGAGCCGATAACTCCCTCCAGACCACCCATGGCCCAGCCCTGAATGTGCTGCACTGTCGTCACACCGGACGAGATCATCTCGAACGCGGAATAGAGCGTGTCGAGATAGGGATCGACCTTGCGGATGGCGAGCCGCGCCGCGAACCACAGCTCAAGCGGCGAGTCCGGCGCACCCAATTGGAGTGGCGTTAACCCGACATGGTGATGCGCGTTGATCAGGCCGGGCATGATCAGGTGGTGCGGGTAGGTCTTTATCGACGCGTCGGGGTAGGCGGCGAGGATGTCCGATTGCGGTCCGATCGCGAGGATCACCCCGTCTTCAAACGCAATGGCGGCATCGTCGAGCGTTTCAATGTCACCATTGTCAGAGGTGCCGGTGACGATCCATCGCGCAGTGACGACCTGAACACTCATGTCCGTGTGTCAACCGTTTGTGAAAGCGAGGCCTGACTGGCGATCCTGTCGCGGATGTGCCGGATGGCCTCGACCGTGCCGTCGATGATCGGAACACCGCAGAGTGGTGCGATCCGGGCGGCCAACCCGGCCAGCGGGCCGCCCCCCATGACGATCGCCTGTGCGCCATCGCGCTCGCAGGCATTGCAGAGGTCGAGCAGCTCTTCGAACAAGGTATCGGCCACATCCGCCGGATCGCCTTGCAGAGCCTCGGGGTGGTACGCGATCCCGATCAGATGGTGGCCGACGCCGTGTTCGATCGCCTTGTCCCGCAGGGGCGGCGCGACCTCTGGAGCGAAGGTCACGATGGCAAACGGTTTTCCGATCTGGCGCACGCTTTCAAAGGCGGCTTCGGCGATCCCGATGACGGGTATATCAGGCCAGAGGGCACGCACTCGATCTGACCCGGTATCGCCAAACGAGGCCAGAATGATGGCGTCGGGGAGGGCGGCTTGGCTGCGGATGGTTTCGACCACACCGTGTGCGGCTTCGGCGCCATCCTCGGGCGTGACGATCAATTCAGGACCGAACGCTGCCGACAGGGTCGTCACGTGATCGCCCGGATGTGCAGCACTGAGCGCAGCCTGCGCGATCCGATCCGTGATGCCCTGCGAGGTGTTCGGATTGATGACCAGAACCCGCATCAGACCAGCACCGACGGCAGCCAGAGCGAAATCGCCGGGAACAGGTTGACGAGGATCAGCGCCACCAGCATCGCCCCGATGAACCAGAGCATCGACGGAATGATTTTGGCGATGGAGATCTTGGCAATCGCGCAGGTGATCAGCACAACCGACGCCACGGGCGGGGTCTGCTGTCCGATGCCCAGATTGATCGTCAGGATCAGCCCGAAATGCACCCGGTCGATACCCAGTTGATCCGCCAGCGGCAGGAAGATCGGCACCAGCATCAGGATTGCGGGTGTGCCGTGAATGATCGTGCCAGCGAGCAGGAAGAAGACGTTGATCGCCAGCAGGACCACCCAGTAATTGTCCGAAATCCCCAGGATCGCCTGTGCGATGTCCTGCGGGATACGTTGGTTGGTCAGGTACCAGCCCAGCAGGGTCGAGGTGGCCACGATGAACATCAGCATTGCCGACCGCTTGCCAGCCACGCGCAGCGTGTCGATCAGTGTGCCCAGCTTGACCGTACGGTAGACCAGTGCGGCCAGTACGATTGACCAGAAAGCGGCGATGGCCCCGGCCTCGGTCGCGGTGAAAATGCCGCCAAGGATGCCGACAAGGATCAGGATCGGCAGGGTCAGCGGGATCGCGGCGTCCTTGCCGGTTTCGGCAACCCGCTTGAGCGAGAACTCCCCCTCGGTCGGGTAGCCGCGCTTGACCGAGATGAAATAGGCTGTGGCCATAAGCAGGGCGCAGACCATGATGCCCGGCAGGATGCCCGCCGCGAACAGCTCGGCGATCGAGGCGTTGGCCACATAGGCGTAAAGGATCAGGTTCAGCGACGGTGGCACGATGATCGCCATCGTGGCCGAGGTCGATGTGACGGCAGCGGCGAAGGCGGCGGGATAGCCGCGCTTGCGCATCTGCGGGATCATGACCGATCCGATGGCGGCGGCGTCCGATGTGGCGGTGCCCGAGATTTCGGAAAAGAAGAGCGATGTCAGGATGTTGACATGCGCCAATCCACCCCGGATGTGCCCCACAAGTGACGACGCGAAGGCGATCAACTTTTCCGCGATCTTGCCCTGGTTCATGATTTCACCGGCAATCATGAACAGCAAAGCCGCCACCAGCAGGTAGTTGTTCGCGCCGCCGAACGGGATCAAGCCGATGATCTGCGGCACCACCGCAGGATCGAGCAGGATCATCGTCGCCGCCGTGACGCCCAGGACAAAGGCGATGGGCAGTCCTGCGATCAGCAGCACGACAAGCAGGATCAGGATCATCCAACCGGGATCAAGGAACATTACGCGTCGCTTTCGGGAAGAAGGTCATCGGGCGAGACGCGCCCGGTTGCGATGCCGACCAGCCGGACGGCGCAGAAGATCAGGATCAGGACACCCCCCACGGCCATGGTGCCCCGAAACAGGATCATCGGCAGGTCGACCGAAATCAGGGTCCGTGATCCGAAACTCAGGGCCGCGATGCCGCCGTACCAAGCCATCAATGCGCCGAACCCGCCCATCAGGATGAGGTTCATGCCGGTGACGATGCGCTTGAGGGTAGGGGACATCACCCGGAGCACGGCGTCGAAGCCCAGATGCTCGTTGGTCCGCGTCAAGTAGGCCGCGCCGATGAAGGTCAGCGCGGCGAGGATGTGTGCGGGCAATTCCTCGCCCCATGACACACTGTCATTGAGAACGAACCGGGCGAAGACCGCCCAGTTCAGCAGGATCAGAAGCAGGCCCGCCATGGCGACCACAAGCGCATCCAGCACGGCTGTCGTCCAGCGGTCGAGGGTGTCGGTGATCTGTGCCAGACGGTCCATCGCGTCTGGCCTCAGTTGATGCCAAGCGCGGCTTTGGTGGCGGCGATCATGTCTTCTCCGATCACGTCCACGAAGGTCGGGCTGGAGTAAAGCGGGGCAGATGCGGCCTGGAAGGCGGCGAAGTCGATCTCGTTGATCTTCATCTTGTCGGCGAGGGCCGCAATGGTTTTGGCGTCGGTGTTCTCGCCCCATTCAAAGGTCCAGGGCGCCACGTCCTGCGCGACGCTCATGACCGTCTCTTTCAAGGCCGGGTCGAGGCTGGCGAGGAACGGCTCACCGAAGACAAGGAAGGTCGGCAGGTACACATGGTTCGACAGGGACATATAGCCCTGCACCTCGTAGAGCTTGGCCGTGTCGACGACGTTTGCCGGGTTCTCCTGCCCGTCGATGGTGCCCTGATCGAGCGCGGAATAGACCTCACCGAAGGACAGCGGCGTGGCGTTTGCGCCCAGCGTGTTGAACATCTCGACGCGCTGCTTGCTGGTGGGGGTGCGGATCTTCAGGCCTTCAAGGTCGGCCGGTACCACGATCGGGCGCACCTTGTTGGTGATCTGGCGGAAGCCGTTGTCCCACATCGCGGCCAGAACCATGCCGGTGCCGTCGAACCCGTCGGCCAGCATCTCGCCTGCCGGGCTTGCGGCAAAGGCCTGAACCGCGGCGCGGTTTTCGAACAGGTAGGGCAGATCGAAGATCGCGGTGCGGGTGTTGATCTGGGATACGGCAGAAGCCGAAAGGGAAGCGTGGTGCGTGCCAAGCGCCAGACCCTGAAGCACGTCCTCTTCCTTGCCCAGCGTGTTCGACATGAAAATCTGAACGTCGATTTCGCCCGGAGCGGCGGCTTCGACGCGGCTTTCGTATTCCTGAAGGAAGACATGGGCAAAGGACCCTTCGGGCAGCGAAGAGTTGATCTGAAGCACGGTCTGTGCGGAAGCGACGGCAGGCAACGCGGTGATCGCGGCGGCAAAGAGCAGATGTTTGGTCATGGTACGAGTCTCCTGTCGAAAAGGGGTCGTCGGCTATTGATGGCTGTGAAAAGATATTTTCTTAAAGGCTATTTCATGGGCAATGATTTTCATGGGGCGACATGGGGTGTTTTTGTGCAATGCACAATGAACAGGCAGTTCTACCAACGCTTCGCGGCAATTCCTCGCGCAAGCTGTACGAAATCACATGAGATCTGGTCAGAGTTCGCCGATTTGCTCGTGCAACTCTTCGATTCCTTCCATCCGCTTTCGCCCGTCCGAACCGGATGTTTCAACCGTGCGGGTCGCGATCAGGTTACACACGGCAATCACACCCGTGTGGTTCAGAAGCGGACCGGTCGACGCAGTGGAACAGGCAAAGCTCCACCGCACGGGCATGGCGAGCAATTCGGCGACATCGCCGATCACCGCGACCTGCATCTTCGCGGAGAGCGCGGCCTCGACCACGGTCTGTGCGGCCTTCGAGGCACGGCGCAGACCCATCAGAATGAGAACATCCTTCTCAGAAAAACTCACGGCGGTTTCGGCAAGGGTTTCGCCCGACCTCGGGATCAGTCCAACAGTCGGCAGGACCTGACCGATCTGCCACGCGAGATAGCTCGCCATCGGGTATCCTGCACGATATCCGGCAAGCCACACTCTGGGTGCAGCATGCAGGGCGTCGACGATTTCGTTCACCGCGCCGATGTCCAGCTCTTCATAGGTCTTTTCAAGGTTCCGCCGCGACTGCTCGAGATGCGTTCCAATGGCATGTTTGGCGTCGGTATCCGACGCGCCCAAACGCAAGAGCGCCGCGCCGGTTTGGCCTGCGTCACGAACGGCGCGCCGTGCTTCTTCATACGAGGCATATCCGATCTTGCGGACAAAGCGGGAGACTGTCGCGTTCGACACACCTGCCAGATCGGCGACCTCGGACGCTGTGTAACCCGCCATATCGCCCGGAAAATTCAAGACGGTCTCGGCGAGGCGGCGTTCACTGGGGTGCAGATCCCGCATGCTGGCCCGGACACGTGAGATGAAGGATCGCGAGGACGTCTTTTTCATGCAGGCAAGATGCTGTGCGGCGACAGGGCGGTAAAGGAAAATCATGCCTTGGCAGGCCCGTTTTTCGGTCGCGCAAACCAAGGTATCTGCGGGTTTGGGGGATATCGCGCAAAACCCGTCCGCGTCGGAGTTGCGGCATTTGCTGCGCGGAGGTCAAATCGATGGACGAGAGGGGGGCCGTCATGTCCTCAGGTTACGACATCGCTTTTCTTGGAACGTCGCGGTCCGGACTGGGCCACGTGCGACGGATCGCCAACATCGCACAGGAGATTGCCCGCCGCAACGCGCATGTGCGCATGGTCCTGATCACAAATGCCGAACCGGCTGGTCTGGGCCGGGACGATCTTGCCCCGTTCCGCCGGATCGTGACATGTCCAACCTCTGACATGGCTGGGTGTCTTGCAACGACACAGGTGTCGTTGGCGGTCGTCGACACGATGGCGCTGCCGGGGATCGGCGCTTTTCGGGGCCAGACAGCCCTGATCCTGCGAGAGACTCCGCGCGAGCGACTCGAGCGCTTTCGCCGGGACGATGGCAGGCTCTGGGACCTTGTGCTGGTGCCCAATTCCGAAGAGCACTGGATGCCGGACATTCCGCCGGATTTTGCACGGCACACCGAACCCGTAGGGTGGATCCGGCGCGCTTCGGGGTGCCGCGATGAGGGCGAGGCCAGCGCCGGGGTCGTACTGGCCACGGGCGGTGGCGGGAACGATCAGACGCGGGCCATGCTCTATCCGTTGCTGGCAGAGCTTGTCTCCAACGCCCGGGCGCGATGCAGGACACGCTTTCAACTGCGGCAGGCTTTGGGGCCGCGCGCCCAGGGCGCGGCAGTGCCCGGGGTCGATCAGGTGTTCGATCCCGGACCGGATCTGAACCGGGTGTTCCGCGCAGCGGATGTCGTGATTTCCACGGCAGGTTACAATTCCGTGCTCGAACTGGCGGGAACGGACACACCGGCGCTTCTGGTTGCGATCCCGCGCAGCCTTGATGATCAGACGGCGCGGGTCGCGCTTTGGGGCCCCCGCCTCGGTTTTGGGATGATGCCCGGACGTGTGGACGAGGCCGCGCGCTGGCTCGCGGATCAGATCGATGCTCCGCGCCGGCGGGCCCCTTTGGACCTTGGGCCGGATGGTGCGGCGCGGGCGGCAGAGTTTCTAATGGCGATGTCGTGCCCGGTTTCCTGAAACGCTACACCGACGCGCACCGCGCCCACGAGGCCTTGCGACGGACGCGGGCCCTGCGGCGGCAGGCAGTGCCGACACCGGCGGCAAGACCGGGGCCGGACGCTGATACGCTTGTTTTCGACCGGGTGGACGGGCTGACCGGGCGTGGTCTGATCGGCGGCACCATGGCCCCCTTGCTGGATGCCGTCGCGACGCAGCAAGACGCGGTGGTGCCGGAGCTGCCCACTTATGACCCCTTCTTGCACATCAGGCCACGCTTGGGGCTGACAGAGGACCCGCTTCTGCGGGGCGTCGCCGAAGGTTCGGCTCCGACAGGTGGCGCTTTGCTGCACGGAGACCTGCATGTCGGACAATTCATCCATGCCGCCACCGGGGTGGTCTGGATTGTCGATCTTGATGATCTCGCCATTGGTCCCCCCGAAGCGGACCTTGCCAATTTCGCCGCCCATCTGGCCACGACCGAGCCCAGCCTCGGTATTGCGGGGTGGGCGAAACAGATATGCGGTCTTTGGACGTCGCTTGGCCGGACGCTCGAGCCATCGGTCTTTGAGCGTTTTCATCACCTCGCGCTGCTGCGTCGACATCTGAAGCTGCGCGCGGCCGGTCGTCCGGATTATCAGGCCGAGATCTGCGCTTATTTGCGCGAGAGTTCCAGCTTCTCCATCCGATAGCGCAAGGTGTCGCGGGTGATGCCCAACAATTCCGCAGACCGCGAGACATTGCCGCCGGTCCGGGCAAGGGCCTGCGAGATGGCCCCTTTTTCAAGTTCAAGCAGGGTGGGAATATCCCGTGTCTCGGTTGCGGATATGGCGCGGATGTCGGGTGCGTCGATGCGGCCGTCGCTTTGAACGAGCATTGCCCGCTCGATGCAGTTGCGCAGTTCCGCCACATGGCCCGGCCAGTCATGTTCAAGAAGCTTGGCGCGGGCGGCGGCTGTAAAGCGGGGCCGCGCCTCTCCGATGTCCCGGGCCTTCAATCGGGCGAAATATTCGGCGATGGGCAGGACATCCGCAGCCCGGTCCGACAGCGGCGGTATGTCGATCCAACCGACCTGAATGCGGTAGAGCAGATCAGGCAGGAAACCGCGTCCCGGCAAAAGATGTTCGGTGGACGTGGCGATGATTGCCGGACTCGCCTCGTCCGCTTGCAGGAGGTGCAGCAGGTGGGTTTGCGCGTCCTCGTCAAGGTTCGAGATATTGCGCAAGAGCAGCGATCCACCCTTGGCTTTCCGGAAAGCAGGCTCGATTTCTGTAAGACCGGCACTGCTGCACTCGAACGTGACCAAGGTGGTATTCGGAGCCGCAGACTCATGCAGCGCTTCTGCGGCGAGGGATTTGCCGCTGCCCGCTGGCCCCATGATCAGGACGCCGGGGCGAGGGCTCTGGGGGCGCGCCAACTTGCGGATTGTTGTCCGAAGCGTGTTAGCCGCAGAGGACCGCCCGATGATGCGATCCACACCTGTGCGGTCCAAACCGCCTTGCATCTCGTCCAGCATCAATTCGCTGGCAATAGCCGCGATCGACGCCATGGGCGTTGGCTTGACGAGGAAATCCCGGGCGCCCGCCTTCATGGTACGCACCGCCACATCAATATCGCCATGCCCGGTCATCATCACGACCTTGGTGTTCGTGTGGAGTTGGCCAATCCACCGGAGCAGATCGATCCCGTCATCTTCGTTGAGCTTGTAATCCAGGATCGCGAGTCGCGGCGCGGCCTGATCGAACTGTGCCTTGGCCGAGGCTGCATCCACGGCGAACCTTGCCGAGAAACCGCGTCGTTCCAGGAAACTCACGATCGAGCGTGCCAGGACAATCTCGTCTTCGATAACCAGGATATCACTCATGTGTCATGCCTTCGCTGGGAGGGTCAGGGTAACGGCGACACCGCGATCGGCGCGGTTCTGAAGGTCGAGTGTTCCGCCGAGACGTTCGGCGATCCGGCGGCCAAGCGCGAGGCCGACACCCAGACCCGAGGATTTGCTGGTCTGGAACGGTACGAAAAGACGTTCGATCTGGTCGGGTGTCAGGCCCGGCCCGGTGTCCTCGACCTCGATCGCGATGCGCCCGCCGGGGGCCGGATGCCAGCCGATGCGCAACGTGCCGCCGGTCTTCATGGCTTCGATGGCGTTGGACAGGATGGTGTTGAGGACCTGTTCCACCTCCGAGGACGCCGCTGCAGCGACAGGGCTGCCCACGCTCTGCAGGACCTCGACGTTGATCCCGCGTTTGGCAAGCTGCGTGGAAAATCCGCTGATACAGGTCTGCACGATCATGTCCACATGGGCCGTGTCCGTGGCCATGCTCGGTTCGGCCCGCGACCGCGTGAGGAAGGACCGGATCCAGGCTTCCAGCCGGTCCACCTGGTCGGTGATCTCGAGCACGGTGTCGCGACTGTCTTGGGGAATGTCATCGTCGGCGACAAGCTCGGCACAGGAGCGGATCGCGGCGAGCGGATTGCGCAGACCATGCGCCACAGCCGAGGCCATTTCGCCAACGACGGCCAGACGCTCTGTCTCGACAAGGCGCTGTTCCTGACGTTTGAGGATGCGCGCCGCGTAGTAGACCACGCTCAGAAGTGCCGCGAACAACACTGCGCCGGACAGCAGGGCCCCGAGCCATGCCAGCGTGACCACTCCGTGGATGGTCGCAAGCAGGCTTTGCGGCGCCTTGTAGACTTCGACCGCACCGATGATGTCCCTGCCGCCTTCCGCCCAGATGGGGATGTAGAATTCGATGAACTCTTCGACATTCTCGGGAAGGCCGACATGCTCTTCCTTTTCGTCGCGGTCGACGACGACGATCTCGGGGTGCAGTTCGCCGCGCAGCGCCTCGGCGAGCTCGTCGTTGTCCTCGAAGGTCTGGCCGATCAGTTCCCGGTCGCTTGACCACAGGATCTCACCGCCGGCCGCGTAAACATTTGCCCGGAACACGTCGGGCAACCGCGAGACGTGAATGAAGAACTCCTGCGTTTCCGGATCCTCGGTCAGGTCCGAAGCCCGCATCATGGTGAAGGAGCGGGGATCCTCTTCCTCGACACGGACGATGGAATTGAGAAACTCCATCGAGACCACGGCGTCGCGCATCATCATGTTGGTTGTCATGTAATTCGCCAGATACTGGCTCAGCATCACAGTCGTCGTGAAGATGGCGACGAAACTCGTGACCACGAAGATGGCGAGAACCTTCACGTAATGTGGCGAGTCACGCAAGGACAGCAGCGTGTGCACGTTTCGAACTCCCATCGAGTCACCTATCTGTTTTCAAGCTTTCCCGTTGTGCCACGTTTCGCACAATCAACTGAGGGTTACGGCGGTGTTTTTGGGGGATATCCCCCAAAAGTTTATGGGGTTTGCCCCACTCTTGCGGGCGGTGCCGCTCTGCGCCCGGGCATCGGTTTGACAAGATGGCCTCGTACAGAATTGCGAGGTGGAGACATGTTCAGACAAACCCGGGTCAGAAAGGCCGTCTTTCCGGTGGCAGGAATGGGGACACGGTTCCTTCCGGCGACCAAGTCCATCCCCAAGGAATTGCTGCCGCTGGTGGATCGCCCCCTCATTCAATACGCAATCGACGAAGCCCGGGCAGCCGGGATCGAGGAATTCATCTTCGTGACCGCGCGGGGCAAGACCGCGCTCGAGGATTACCTCGACCATGCGCCCCATCTGGCCGAAAGCCTACGGCGCGGGAACAAGACATCGCTCTTGGAAGAGTTGGAAAGCACGCGGATGCCATCCGGGTCCGTCGCATACGCACGTCAGGACGAGCCGCGCGGGCTGGGTCATGCCGTCTGGTGCGCACGCCATCTTGTCAAAGATGAACCTTTTGCCGTCATCCTTCCGGATGACGTGATCGCCGGGGCAACACCCTGCCTGCGCCAGATGGTCGATGCCTACCGCACATGCGGGGGAAACCTTGTCGCGGCCATGCATGTCCCGCCAGAAGCGGTAGGGTCCTATGGCATTCTCTCAAGCTCTGCGCCCGACGCTGCGCTTTGCGCGGTGGATGGCATGGTCGAGAAGCCATCGCCGGAGACCGCCCCCTCCACTCTCGCGGTGGTCGGTCGCTATATCCTCGACCCTTCGGTTTTGACGCATCTGTCCCGCGCTCAGGTCGGCGCTGGCGGCGAGATCCAGTTGACGGATGCGATTGCAGCCGAAATCGGGCGGACCGGTGTTCACGGCTTTCGCTTTGAAGGGGAGCGCTACGATTGCGGATCAAAGGCCGGCTTCCTTCGCGCGACAGTAGCCTTTGCACTCGCGCGCCCCGATCTGCGCGATGATTTCCGACAGTGTCTTGCCGGGGCCACCCAAGTCGGGGTTGCGGCGGAATAACGACCGGTTGGGGGATTTGCCCCATTTCGCATGTGGGATCTGCCCCAGTTTGCGCGCCAGTCGGCCTCCCGATGCTGCCCGAAACACGTCACGCTCAGACCCAATGAAGAGAGGCCACAACAATGCACGTCCTGCTCATCGAAGATGAAGACCTTCTGGCGCGAAACATCATGCGGAGCCTTGAGCGCATCGGCATTGATGTCCGGCGCACCGGCTCCGCGATGGCGGCAAGGCAGGCTCTGGCGGCCGGGGGCTATGATCTGGTGATTGCGGATATCTCGCTTGGTGACGGCGACGGGCTTGATGTTCTGGGCGAAGCCGCTCCGACGCTCGGGCCCACTCCGGTGATCGTCATGACGGGTCAGGACAGCGTGCAGAATCGCGCCCGGGCCGAAGGGCTTTCGGTCGCGGCGTTTCTCTCAAAGCCATTTGCGCTTGCTCGATTGGTCGAATTGGTCACTGGGCTGATCCGTCCGGATGGACCATCTGCACACCGCGTGGCGCCGTTGAACCGGGGGCCATCCGTCGTGATGTATTCCCATGACACCATTGGCCTGGGGCACATGCGTCGCAATTCGGCCATCGCGAAAGAACTGGTGGCTCAGGTGCCGGGAATTTCCGTGCTGATGCTGGTGGGGTGTCCGGCAGGCATGGTCTTCGAACCCCATGCGGGCATCGATTATGTCAAGCTGCCGTCCCTGTCCAAGCTGGGGCGCGGGGTCTACCAGCCGGGATCGCTCCGGATCGATGCCCGCACGACCCGAGACATGCGCATGCGGATCATCGAGGGCGTGATTGCGTCGATCCAGCCGGACCTCTTTCTTGTCGACCACGAGCCGGCGGGCGCGATGGATGAATTGCTGCCGGTCCTGAAGATGCTGAAAGGCTCGGTCGGTGCCACGACGGTACTGGGGCTGCGCGACATCCTTGATGAACCGGCCCGAACCCGGGCGCTCTGGAGCGATCAGGGCACCGATGCGCTGATCGCAAGCGAGTATGACCATGTCCTTGTCTACGGTGACGACGCGTTTTTTCCGAGCATCGACGCTTATGGGCTTGCGGTGCTATACTCATGCGCCTGAATTGACCTGATGTCGTTTCAGACGATTTTGTATTTTTCTAGGGATACGACGCGGAAGTTGTCGGTTACGGTATCGCGA
>NZ_JALEGT010000106.1 GCF_022763305.1 Marivita sp.
CGCGCCAATGGTACTGCGTCTCAAGACGTGGGAGAGTAGGTCACCGCCAAACCTAGTAAGCTCAAGGGAAAAAGATCGAGTATCTCTCTAAGACGATCTTGGCGCATCTGTGCGCGATCAACTTCCCGTCCAAACAGTCTTCGCTCTCAAGAGCATATTTCCGTAAGACAATTCGCTGATCGTCATCAGTCCTTACCCGCATGCGTGCCAGGATCATGGCGCCCTGCGGGATGGTCCCGCAGAGCGCGCGCGTCTCAACCTGCCTCAGCCGTGTATCGCTCCAAGGCGGCAGCGGTGCCATCTGCCCAGATACAGGACATCCACGCCGCGAAGGCGTTGGCGAAACGGGGGTTCTGACCGAGGTCGCCGTAAATCTGTGTCTGAGCGAGCCACGCCTGCGGGTCATGCCGCGCGGCTTCGGCCGAGGCTTTCAGAGCGTCCCAAAGCGGGTCGTTTGGGTCGATGGTGGAGCCATCCTCGCGGATGCCGCTGCACATGCGCGCCCAGAGCGCCTCGGTCAGGGCCAGTCCGCTGATCGGCGCGCCGGCCTGCAGGGCATCCCGCAGGATCGGCAGGATGAATCCCGGATGACGCGACGCGCCGTCGAAGGCGACACGCCGCGTGGTGTCGTGGATCTCGGGATTGGAAAAGCGCCGAGTGATGAGGTCGAGATAGCCCATCGGTGTCATTCCGGGCACCGCGTCCACATGCGGCGTGATTTCCTCGATCTGTACCTTTCGGAAGAAAGCCGCGATCCGCACGTCCTCCATGCAGCTTGCGATGGTCGGCAACCCGAGGATCTCGCCCGCATTCGCCAGCACCTGATGGCCCGCGTTCAACATGCGGATTTTCATCGCCTCGAACCGGTGGACGTCGTCTGTGAAAGTGGCCCCCGCGGCATCCCACTCCGGACGGCCCTGGCAGAAGTCATCCTCGATCACCCATTGGCGGAAATTCTCATGGGTGACGGGCACCGCATCGTCGATGCCGAGGCTGCGCACGCGGGCGCGCTCTGCATCGCCTGTGGCGGGCACGATGCAATCCACCATGGAGTTTGGGAAGCTGGCCGAACCGTCGATCCAGTCCGCGAGCGCCGGATCGCTGCCACGGGCAAGCCCGACAATCGTCTGGCGCAGAATGGCCCCGTTGCCTTGCAGGTTGTCGCAGGACTGCCCGGTAAAAGGTGGATGACCCGCCTGCCGCCGCGCGCGAAGGGCGGCCACCATGGCCCCGAACGCAGTGCGCGGCCGGTCAGGATGGGCCATATCGTGCTGAATGTCGGGATGGGCCTGGTCGAACTGACCCGTCGCGTCGAGATAGTATCCGCCCTCCGTCACCGTCAGCGAGACAATGCGGATCCGGGGATCGGACATCGCCGCGATGAGCGGGCCGTGTCCCTCTTCGACGGGAACAAAATCGATCATCGAACCGATCACTTCGGCGGACAATCCCGCGGGATCAAGCTCGATCAGGGTGGTCAGGCAATCCTGCGCCAGAAGACGGTCGCGCATCACCGCATCGCCAGGGCGGACCCCGGCCCCGATGATTGCCCAATCCAGCGCCCGACCCTCCTGCATCAGGCGATGCAGATACCACGCCTGGTGGCCACGGTGGAAATTGCCAAGGCCGATATGCACGATGCCCGGCGTCAGAGCAGAACGGTCATAGCGCGGGCGGCTGACGCCCTCGGGCAGGTCGCGGAGCGTCGCATTGGAGAGCGGGACAATCGGCATCTGTTTCGGGTTCGGTCTGTTGGTCATCGGACAGGTCCTCTGAAGAGGAGGTCGGCGCCGGAATATGCCGACGCATGAGGAAGGGGAGTGCGCCTCATCCGAGGCGCAGCCCTTGCGCATCGAAGCGGTGCAGGTGCTCGGTTCGCGGGCTGAGATAGACCTCGGCGCCGTAGCCCAGAGACATTTCCCCGGCCGCGCGCACGGTCAGGGGCTCTTTGGACACATCCGTCTGGATATGGAAGAACGTGTCGGACCCAAGGTGCTCGGACACCCCAATCTTGCCCTTCCACACACCCTCTGTCTGGGAAATCTCGATATGCTCGGGGCGGATGCCGATGGTGGTTGCGTCATGTTTCTGCGCCTCGGCCCCGGTGATCAGATTCATCTTCGGCGAACCGATGAAGCCTGCAACAAAGGTGTTGCGCGGCCGCTGATAGAGCTCGAGCGGGCTGCCCACCTGTTCGATCACACCGGCCTGCAGGACCACGATCTTGTCGGCCATGGTCATGGCCTCGACCTGATCATGGGTCACGTAGATCATCGTCGTCGCCAGACGTTTGTGCAGTTCCGAGATTTCAAGCCGCATGCCCACCCGCAGCGCCGCGTCGAGGTTGGACAGCGGCTCGTCAAAGAGGAATGCAGCGGGTTCGCGCACGATGGCACGTCCGATCGCGACGCGCTGGCGCTGACCGCCCGACAGCTGGCCGGGACGGCGGTCAAGATAGTCCGTCAGGTTGAGGACCGATGCGGCGGCTTCGATGCGCCGGTCGATCTCGGCCTTGTCCATCTTCGCCATCTTCAGCGGAAAGGCGATGTTCTTGCGCACAGACATATGCGGGTAAAGCGCGTAGGACTGAAACACCATGGCCAGTCCGCGCTTTGCCGGGACAAGGTCGGTGGCATCCTTGCCGTCGATCTCGATATGCCCGGTGGTGATGTCCTCGAGCCCCGCGATCAGCCGCAGAAGCGTGGACTTTCCACAGCCCGAGGGGCCGACGAACACGGTGAACTCACCGTCCTCGATGGTCAGGTCCAACGGCGGGATCACCTGCACGTCGCCGAAGGACTTGGTCACGGATTTGAGTTGAATGCGTCCCATGGATCTGGTCCCTTATTTCACCGCGCCGAACGTGAGGCCGCGGACAAGTTGCTTCTGGCTGAACCAGCCAAGGATGAGGATCGGCGCGATGGCCATGGTCGATGCCGCGCTGAGCTTGGCAAAGAACAGGCCTTCAGGGCTCGAATAGCTGGCGATGAAGGCCGTGAGAGGGGCAGCCTGCGCCGCCGTCAGGTTCAGTGTCCAGAACGCTTCGTTCCAGGCAAGGATGATGTTCAGCAGCACGGTCGAGGCGATGCCTGGGATGGCCATCGGTGTCAGCACGTACAGGATTTCTTCCTTGAGCGTGGCGCCGTCCATACGTGCGGCTTCGAGGATTTCGCCGGGGATTTCGCGGAAATAGGTGTAGAGCATCCAGACGATGATCGGCAGGTTGATCAGCATGAGCACGACGATCAGACCGATGCGTGTATCGAGCAGGTTGAACTCCACAAACAAGAGCGAAATCGGATAGAGCACGCCCACGGCCGGCAGCATCTTGGTCGAGAGCATCCAGAGCAGGATGTCCTTGGTCCGGCGCGAGGGCACGAAAGCCATTGACCAGGCCGCGGGCACCGCGATCAGGACCCCGAGCAGGGTCGAGCCGCCCGCGATGATGACCGAGTTCCACAGGAACCGCATGTAGTCGGACCGTTCCTGAACCACGGCGTAATTCTCGAGCGTCCAGTCGAAGAACAGGAACAGGGGGGGATCGTTGATCGCCTGTGCCTCGGTCTTGAAGCTGGTCAGGATCGTCCAGAAGATCGGGAAAAAGATCAGCAGGCCGATGATCCAGGCAACAAGCGTGGTCAGGATCTTGCGTTGGGGTGTTACAGCGCGTGCCATGTGTCTGCCCTTATGCGTCGAGGTTCTTGCCGACGATGCGCATCAGGAAGATGGCAACGATATTGGCGAGGATGATGGCGTAGACACCGCCGGCCGATCCAAGGCCGATATTCTGGCTGTCCACGACCCGCTGGAAGATGAGATAGGTCAGGGTCCGTGTGCCGAAGGCGCCGCCTGTGGTGACGAAAATCTCGGCAAAGATCGACAGAAGGAAAATGGTCTGGATCAGGATCACGATGGTGATGGCGCGGCTCAGGTGCGGCAAGATGATGTGCCAGAACCGCGACAGGGGCGGCGCACCGTCCATCTCGGCCGCCTCGAGCTGTTCGCTGTCCAGCGACTGGATCGCGGTCAGCAGGATCAGCGTCGCGAAGGGCAGCCACTGCCACGACACGATCAGGATTATTGAACTCAGCGACGCATCCGACAGCCAGGACACGGGGTCCGCTCCGAAAAAGCGCCACAGATGGGCGAAGATGCCGTTGACCGGGTCCATCAGCATGTTCTTCCAGACCAGTGCCGATACTGTGGGCATCACGAAGAACGGCGCGATGACAAGAATGCGCACGACCCCCTGTCCCCAGAAGGGCTGATCCAGCAGGATCGCCAGCAGAATGCCAAGTATGACGGTGATTGCCAGCACGCCGCCCACCATCACCAGCGTCGTCTGCACGCTGGGCCAGAAGGCACTGGACGAGATGAACCGGGTATAGTTTTCGAAACCGACCCAATCGAGACCGTTTTCGAGGCTGTCGCCGCGCATCGGCAGATACTTCTTGAACGAGAAGTAAAGCGTCATTGTCAGCGGAACGAGCATCCAGCCAAGAAGCAGGACGACGGCTGGGGCCATCATGACTCGGGCTGCGGATCGGGATGCCTTGGTGGCCATGGGCATATCTCCTGCGGCGACGGACTTGGTCCGCCCTGAACGGGATCACGATATCAGTGGCGGAAAATGTGGGAAGGGCGGCGCACCGCCGCCCTTCGATGACGTGCCTTAGCGGTAGCCAGCGGCTTCCATGGCATCGTTGGTGATCGCCTGCGCCTTCTCAAGCGCCTCGTCCACGGTCTGCTGGCCTGCATAGACCGCCGAGAACTCCTGGCTCACTTCGGTCGCGATGCCCGCGAATTCCGGGATCGCCACGAACTGGATGCCGACATACGGCACCGGATCGACGGTCGGATTGGTCGGGTCGGCCGCGTTGATCGAGTCGAGCGTCATCTTGGCAAACGGGACCTCCTGGTATTCAGGTGTCTCGTACAGCGACGTCCGCGCACCCGGCGGGACGTTGGCCCAGCCTTCGTTGGCCGCAACCAGCTCGATATACTCTTTGGAGGTGGCCCATTCGATGAACTCTTTTGCCGCCGCTTCCTTCTGAGTGCCTGCCGGGATCGCCAGAGCCCAGGCCCACAGCCAGTTGGACCGTTTGCCGAGGCCGTTGTCGGGAGCCAGAGCAAATCCAACGCTGTCCGCAACGGTCGAGTCGTTCGGGTTGGTCACGAACGAGGCCGCGACGGTCGCGTCGATCCACATGCCGCACTTGCCCTGCTGGAACAGCGACAGATTTTCGTTGAAGCCGTTGGTGGCATAGCCCTCGGGGCCGTAGTCGTTCATCAAGTTGACGAAGAAGGTCAGCGCCTCTTTCCACTCCGGCTGATCGAACTGGGCGTTCCAGTCCTCGTCGAACCAGCGTGCACCGAAGGAGTTGCCCGTCACGGTGATGAAGGCACCGCCTTCACCCCAGCCGGCCTTGCCCCGCAGGCAGATGCCGTTGATGTCGTTCGCCGGATCGTCCATCGCGGCCGCGGCTTCGCGGATGAAGTCCCATGTCGGCGCTTCCGGCATTTCGAGCCCGGCCTTCTCCATCAGGTCGGTGCGATACATGACCATAGAGCTTTCGCCGTAGAACGGTGCAGCATAGAGGGTGCCGTCATGGCTCAGACCGTTGCGCATGGCGGGCAGGATGTCATCGACATCATACTCGGCCGACAGATCGTCCAGCGGCACCAGCCAGCCATTCGCGCCCCAGATCGGCGTTTCGTACATGCCGATGGTCATGATGTCGAATGCGCCACCCTTGGTGGTGATGTCCGTCGTCACACGCTGGCGCAGCACGTTCTCCTCGAGCGTCACCCACTCGACCTCGTGGCCGGTCTTGGCCGTGAAGTCGTCGGTATAACCCTGCATGCGGATCATGTCGCCGTTGTTGACGGTTGCGATGGTGATGGTCTCTGCCTGTGCGGCCCCGACCATGGTCAGCGACAACGCTGTCGCCGCACGAAGTGCGTTTCTCAGGTGCATCCGAATCCTCCCTGGTTTTTGGATTACCTGAGGGAACTCAACACTAATTCATTTACTCGCGTCAATCATAATTTTACTCGCGTAAATTTTGCTACGCGGATTCCCGCATGATCAGACGGGCCGGAAACAGACTTTCTGTCCTGTTTTCAAAGCGTCCGCCGCTTTCGATCAAGCGAAACAATGTCTCTACCGAATGGTCGGAAACGGCGTTGTAATCATGCGCGGCGGTTGTCAGGGACGGGCAGGTGAACCGCGAAAACGGATGATCGTCATGCGATGCGACTCGCAATTGGCAATCCGCGCCCCGTCCGACGCGCACACCGCTTTCGTAGCACGCAGCCAATAATCCGATGGCCAGACGGTCGTTGCTGCACAGCACCGTGTTCGTCGGCAGCGACTTCTCGGCCAGGATCTTCAATCCGCCCTGACGCCCGATCTCTTCAAATCCCCAACCGGTGCCGTCGATCTTGATCACATGCGGTTCCAGCCCAAGCCGCTCCATCATTGACAGATAGGCGATGCGGCGCTTGTTGGCGTTCGGGTTGGCCGGCGTCTTCATCTCGAAAAAACAGGGGCTTTCGCCCGTCCGGCTCAGATACTCCACCGTCTGCGACACGAAGCTGTGGTTGTCCGATCCAACAAAGGCTTCGCCCATCCCATCGATATTGCTGTCAAAAAGCACGGTGGGCACGTGTTTGCAGAAGGTCTCGATCGCCGACTTGTCCGATTGCCGCCCCAACGGGGCAAACAGGACACCGGCCGGCTTCATCGACCGCAAACTGTCCAGAATGTCATTTTCATGCGCCTGGTCGCCATGCGCGCTGAACAGCGATGGGGTGAACCCGGCTTCGATGCAACGCCCTTCGATCATCCGCACGATCTCGCCAAAGAACGGGTCCGCGAGGTAGGGCACGACAATGCCGATCGTCTTGGTCAGCTTGCGGTTCTGGTTCATCGCATAGATGTTCGGACGGTAATCGTATTTCTCGAGCGCCGCCTCGATCCGCATCCGCGTCGATTTCCGCACGCTGTTGGGATCGTGAAAATACTTCGACACCGTGGGCCGGGAAATGCCGCTGATGGCGGCAAATTCTTCCATGTTCCTGATTTCGGATTGTGCCATGGCGAGACCCTGTATGCGCATCGGACGAAATATTCCGAGTTTGACAATTTCTTATCGCGCGCAAAAGATCAACAATTCACGTAAAGATTGTTCGCCGCAGACACTCGCCGGTCTGCGGCATCGACAGACTGCCTGTGAAACGATCAGTCCAGCGTTTTCAGCGCCTGATACAAAGCCCGATACCGCCGCAGCCGGTGATCCAGCTCCGGCGATGGAGCGGGATCGAACCAGTCGGCAATCTCGGGTTGCTGCCCAAGATCGGTCAGGCTCAACGCGCCGATACCGCATGCGGCGAGCCGGGCCGCCCCCATCGCCGGGCCCGCGTCGGACCCAACGGTCCGTCCGATCCTTTGCCCGGTGACATCGGCAATCATCTGCAACAGGAACGGTGACTTGCTGCCTCCGCCAATCGCAGCAAGATGCGGAAGGTCAGCAACAGTGCCTCCGAAACTGTCCACCGCATCGGCAAAGGTAAAGGCCACCGCCTCGATCACGGCCCGGCACAGGGCGGCGCGCGGCGTGCTGTCTTCCAGCCCGAAGAACCCGGCGCGAATATGCGGGTCACCATGCGGACTGCGTTCCCCGGTGAGATACGGCAGAAAGATCGGCACACGCCCCGCATCTGCACTTTCTGCGAGAGCCACAACCTCGCCTGCCGAAATCCCCAACTGCCCGGCCAGCCAAGCGATGGGCCGCGCGCCATTCAGCATCGCGGCCATCTGATACCAACGGTCCGGCACTGTATGCGCAAAGGCATGCACGAATTTGGCCGGGTTCGGATGATAGGCGTCGCCCGCCACGAACAACTGCCCCGACGTTCCAAGCGAAATGAATCCGCGCCCCGCCTCGGTCGCGCCCAGAGACACCGCACCCGTTGCCGCATCGCCCCCTCCGGCCACCACGGGAATGCCTGCGGGCAGCCCGGTCTGGGCCGCGGCCGACGCTGTGATCTGACCAACCACCTCGTGCCCGTCCGCAAGACGGGGCAGCCACTCGGGCCGCGTCTCGCTCGCCTCAGCAACTGCGCGACTCCAGTCCCGCGCCGCCTGATCCAGCCACAGCGTCCCTGCCGCATCCGACCGATCCGTCGCAAGCTCGCCATGCAGGCACAGCCCGACATAATCCTTTGGCAGCAGGAGATGCGCAATCCGCGCCTGCACAGCCGGCTCTTCCTGCGCAACCCATATCAGTTTGGGCGCGGTAAAGCCGGGCAGGGGCAGCACGCCCGCAATCGTCCCGATCTCGGGCAGTTTCGTTTGCAGCCGGGCACAGGCGTCGGTCGACCGGCTGTCATTCCACAGGATCGCCGGGCGCAAGACCTGTCTCTGGCGATCCAGAAGGACGGCCCCATGCATCTGCCCCGAAAGCCCCACAGCCGTCACATCGGCCAATGTCACGTTGCGGCTCAGGTCGACCAGGGCGGAACGCACAGCCGACCACCATGCGTGCGGGTCCTGTTCCGACCAGCCCGAATGCGGCGATTGCAGCGTCAGATCGGCTGTGGCCGACCCGTGAATGACCACGCCATCGGTGCAGATCACCTTGACCGCGGATGTACCTATGTCGATGCCCAGAAACATGTCGCAGCATTACGTCAGCGCTAACAACGACGCAAGCCAGAGACCGGCCGCGTGGAACTGGCGCAACCCCAAAAGCCGGGCTAGATATGTCGCGACACAAGGGAGGGACAGATGAGCAGTCTTGACGCGAAATTCGCACGGCTGGGCGCAGACAACGCGCCGGGGCAGGAGGTCCGCCAGAACGCGGAGGATCTGAAATCAGTGATGCGCGGCGACATCCTGCCCGGCACTCCGGTCGATTTCTCGCACGGTGACGTCGACGCGTTCGAACCCATCCCCGGCGCACGGGCCGCGTGGGAAGCGGGGTTCGAGGAGGGCGGCTCGCAGGCCTATACCGAATATCGCGGTGCCGCCGCGATCCGCGCAGACGTGGCCGCGAGCCTTGCCGCCTTCACCGGCGCGCCGGTCGATCCGGTGGATGAGCTGATCATCACTCCCGGCACGCAAGGCGCGCTGTTCCTCGCGCTTGGCGCGGTGGTGGATCGGGGCACCAAAGTTGCCATCATGGAGCCGGATTACTTTGCCAACCGCAAACTCGTTGCCTTCTTCGGCGGGGAAATCATGCCGGTCGCACTTCACTACCACGACGACGCCGCGCAACGCGGCCCCGACCTTGGCCAGTTGGAAGCGGCGTTCAAAGCCGGGGCAGAGGTGCTGGTCTTCTCCACCCCCAACAACCCGACCGGCGTTGTCACATCCGAAGACGCGATCACCGAAATCGCCCGCCTCGCGGCAGAGCACAAAGTCACGGTCATCGTGGACCAACTCTATTCCCGCCTTCGCTACAGCGGCGAAAGCTACACCCACATGCGCGCCTGCGCCAAACGACCCGAGAACCTGATCACGATCATGGGTCCGTCGAAAACCGAATCCCTCAGCGGCTTCCGCCTTGGTGTCGCGTTCGGGTCGGCACCCCTGATCGACCGGATGGAGAAACTGCAGGCCATCGTGTCCCTGCGCGCGGCGGGCTATTCCCAAGCCGCGCTCAAGACATGGTTCCACGAACCCGAAGGCTGGATGGAGACCCGCATCGCCCAGCACGAGGCGATCCGCGACGACCTGCTCAAGATCTTCCGCGACGCAGGTTTCCCGACCGCCTGCCCGCAGGCGGGCAGCTACCTTTTCCCGGAACTGCCCGAACTGGTGGTCTCTCCCGAGGATTTCGTCCGCCTCCTGCGCCTTCAGGCCGGGGTCACGGTGACACCGGGATCGGAATTCGCGCCGCACACCCATTCCAGCGTGCGGCTCAACTTCTCGCAGGATCACGCGGCCTCGGTCGCCGCTGCAAACAGAATTGTCGAAATGGTCGAAAGGTATCGCGCATGAAGATCGGAATTGCAGGACTGGGCGCCATCGGGCTGCACGTCGCACAGGAACTGGATCGCGGCGGCATTCCCGGTTGTGAACTCGCCGGCATCAGCGCCCGCAACGCGGACCGCGCCGCCGAGGCCAATGCGACCCTGTCGAAACCCGCCCCGGTCTATTCCCTGAGCGAACTGCCAGAGCATTGCGACATCGTCATCGAAACCCTGCCGCCGCAGTTGTTCATGGATCTGGCTGTGCCGACCATCGAAGCGGGCAAGGAACTGATCGTCCTGTCCGCCAGCCAACTCATGGGTCAGCAGGCGCTGTTCGACCGTGCTGCCGAAACCGGGGCCAGGATCCTCATCCCTTCGGGCGCGATCCTTGGCCTCGACGCGATCAAGGGGGCTGCGGTCGGCAATCTGAAATCGGTTGTGATCGAGACCCGCAAGCCCGTTCCGGGCCTCGCCAAAGCGCCCTACGTAATCGACAACAACATCGACCTCAGCAACCTGACGGAACCGAAACTGGTTCTGGGCGGTGCCGTCACCGATGTGGCCAAGGTGTTCCCCGCCAACGTCAATGTCGCCGTCGCGGTCAGCCTTGCAGGCTACGGCACCGACAAGACCCGGATGGAGGTCTGGGCCGATCCGTCGCTGGAAAAGAACCAGCACACCGTCCGCGTGGTGTCGGACTCGTCAGACTTCACCATGACGATCCAGAATCGCCCGACCGAGGAAAACCCGGCCACCGGCAAGATCACCGCCCTCAGCGTGATCGCGATGCTGCGGCAGAAAACGTCGGTGCTTCAGGTTGGAACGTAGGGGGTCAGTCGCCCAGACGCACATTGGAAGGGGAGGCGCCCTGTTCAGCGGCGCTGAATCCCATCTGATCCAGCGTATAATCCGCGCCAACGGCGATCACGGCGATGGCGACAAATCCAAGTAGCATGGCTTTCACTGCGAACTCTCCTCAGGTGCGGTTGTTTCCCGCAGATAGGTCACAAGATCGGCGCGGTCCTGCGCCCCTGTGATCCGCTGCATCGGCATCTTCGTGCCGGGTATGTAATGCTCTGGTCCGATGTCGAACAGGGCATCAATCGTGTCTTCGTCCCAAATGATGTCCGACCCGTTCAGCGCGTCGGAATAAGTGTAATCCTCGACCGTGCCCGCGCGTCTGCCGAATAGGTCATAGAGGCTAGGCCCGGCGCGGCGCGCGCTGCCCGGTGTCAGAGTGTGACAGATCGAACACTTGCGCATGAACTGCCGTTCGCCGTTGGGCATCGTGTCGGCGGCCTGCAGGAAGGACGGCGATCCCGTGGCCATCGGATCGGCCTCTCCCATCGCGGCGATGGGCCATGAATACATGCGCGGGTCAAGGCCGCCCGCGTGAATGTTGGTCCCGTCATTGGAAAACGCCAGCGCCCAGACCGGCCCGCGTTCCGTGGCACGAAAGTCACGGGCAATGCGCCACTCGGGCGTATCGACGACCATGATGTACCCTTCACCATCCCCCACGGCGAGCATCGTCCCATCCGGGCTGGTCGCCATCGAAAGGATCGGTCGCCGCTCCAGCGTCAGATCGGCCAGCGTGGCTCCCGTCGCAAGATCAATGGCCCGCGTCCCGCCATCGACCGCGCCATAGGCAAGCCAGCCCGCGTCTTCGTTCAGCTCGAGCTCGTTTACGCCGAACCCGTGTTCGATCAACCGCTGGCGTTCGCTGTTGGTGGTGAGATCCCAAAGCCGGATGCTGCCATCGGCGGAGGCGGAATAAAGGCCGGTCCCATCGTCGGTGAAGGCCACGTCATTCACCGGCCCGCTATGTCCGGTCAGGAACGCCGGCGCGCTGCCATCCACAGGCCAAAGCCCGATGCTGCCGTCCCACGAAGCCGACGCTAATTGCGCGCCATCCGGCGACAGGGCCAATGAAACCACCTTGCCCTTGTGCCCCTCCCGAACCGCGACCGCAGTCCCGTCAGACTCCCAGACCCGCAAAGTGAAATCGTCACCCGCCGAATAGACCCGGCCATCCGGTGCAAAGAGCACGGCGTTGACCGCTGCCTCGTGCCCGTCGAACCACACAGGTGTCTGGTCCGACCAAAGCCCAACCGCGTTGTCGAAACTCACGGTGGCGATTTGGTCGGTTTCGGACACGGCGATCCCCATGATGGGGCCGCCATGACCTTGGAGGGTAAAGAAATCGCCCGCGGCCCCGGAGGTTGCCCAAATCAGGGCCGCAGATGTGGCCAACGCCCGGCGCATGTTACTCGGCGGGCGTGGCACCGCTGGGTGCCTTGTTGTCCCGCTGCTTCACTTCCTCGACCCAGAGGCTGTGGTGCTCTTTCGCCCACTGCTCCTCGACCATGCCGGTGCCCATTGCGTCATAGGCGCCTTCCATGCCGATCGAGCCGATATAGATATGCGCGAGGATGATCGCCATCAGCACGAAGCTGACGATGGCGTGCCACAACTGCGCGTACTGCATCTCTTCATGCGGGGTGAGCGTTTCCGGCAGCATGCCGAAGCCCAGCATGTCCGGCAGGCCGGTGCCGTTCAGGATGGCAAAGGTCTTGGCGAACAACGGCAGCTCGAACGGGAAGAGCAGCGACAGACCCGAGACCGAGATCGACCCACCCAGCACGATCACCGACCAGAAGATCAGCTTTTGACCCGCGTTGAATTTCTTGGCCGGGGGATGCCCGCCGCCGAAAAGACCGCCGCCCTTGGCCAGCCACTTGAGGTCGGTCTTGTCGGGGAAGTTGTGGACGACCCACATCACGAAGACCATGACCAGCGCCAGCATGAAGGCCCAGGACACGTTGTTGTGCACCCATTTCGCCACGCCCGCGATCAGCGCATAGCTTTCATGCCCCATGACCGGGATCAGGAACTTGCGTCCCATCAGCGACACCAGACCGGTGATGCCCAGCAGGATGAACGATCCGGCCAGCAACCAATGTCCAAAACGTTCGACATGCTTGAACCGTTCGATCCGGCGGCCTGTCTTTTCACCGTCGATCTTGACCCGACCGCGCACGAGAAAGAACAGAGCGAGGAACGCCAGTGTCCCCAAAAGCAGATAGCCGCCATAGGTCAAAAGCGGGCCTTCGCGGAACTGCAACCACCACATGCCACGATCCTGGATCAGCACGTCCGACGCAGGTCCTCGCGCCTGCGTGGTCACGTCCGCCGCGTTGAACCGCATGCCGCGCCAAAGGTCCGGATCGGACGCCCCGCCCAGCGTGCCAAGCTGATCGGTGATGCCCGCCGCCGCCGTCGGATCTCCGATGTTCTCGGCGCGGTAGGAATTGTCGACGGCCAGGCCCTGCTGGCGCCGCATGATGTCTTCGAGTGTGGTCGCGCCGCCCGTGGCCGACCGGTCGATTTCGGTCTCTGCTGCAACGGATCCCGCCTCTTGTGCGTTTGCCATGCCCGGGGTCATCCACGACGCCAGGGCCAAGACGGCCATCGCGGCCATGATGCAACCAAGGATGAAGTGTCGAATGTCACGCATGTCCCTGCGTCCTCCCTTGTGAGCGTCCCGAAACGCTCGGCCTTGCGAAATGCTGTGTTTTTGGGTCAGGTTTGACCGTGTCTTTCGGCGATGCTGGCGCCTCAAATATGGACGGGCCATACACCTTTGTCAGGATACTCAAGATGATGCCAGCAGCAAGTCATTCCTACAATTCTGAGGGCTTTAGCAAGCATCCGCATGGCTGATTTTCTCACTGTCACAAATGCCGCCATTGCCGCCGTTCTTGCTGCGCTTGCGTTGGTCGCGTCCTACCGCGCGGTGCTCACCTCGCGCACCCCGCAGGGCGCCATCGGCTGGATCCTTCTGATCCTGTTGGTGCCGGTGCTGGGCACGCTGCTTTACCTCGTGTTCGGTCATGCCGACTACAAGAGTTTCGAGCGGGAACGCCGCAAGTCGGATGAGGACATGTTCGACATGGCCTCGGACCAGAGCGTCGCGCATTCGGCCTCGAGGCTCGACACCTTTGCCCGCATCGCGCGGCTGCCCGTGACCGAGGGCAACGACATGTCGCTGCTGATCGACGGCCACGCGACCTATGATGCCGTGCTCGATGGAATCCGGAGCGCCCGCAGGACGCTCTTCGTGCAGTTCTACACGATCAAGGACGACGACATCGGCCGTGCGCTGCGCGATGCCCTGATCGACCGGGCCGAGGCAGGGGTGTCGGTCTGGCTGCTGCATGACGAATTGCCCTTTTTCGGCCTGCCGCGCCGGTTCAAGCAAAAGCTCCAGCAGGCCGGCGTGCGACTGGCCCGACCCCAAGGGCCGAAGCGCCTTTTGGGGCCGTTCCAGTTCAACTACCGAAATCACCGCAAGCTCGTGGTGGTCGACAATGCGGCCGCCTACACGGGCGGGCTCAACGTGTCGAAAACCTATGTGGGACGGAACCCGTCGATCGGACCGTGGCGCGACACCTTTGCCCGCGTGACCGGACCGGTCGTGGCGCAGCTCGCGCTGCATTTCTCGTCGGACTGGATGTGGGCGACCGGCGAAGACCTGAGCGACATCGCCTCGGTCGCGCCGGACCCGTGCGGCCCCTTGCGCGCGGTGGCCTTGGCCCCATCACCCGCCGAGGATATCGCCGCCGGCAATCTCTATTTCATCGCGCTCGCCCATGCGGCGCGGCAGCGCCTGTGGATCTCCACACCCTATTTCGTCCCGGACCGCGATGTGCTGACCGCGTTGCGCTTTGCCGCCCTGCGTGGGGTCGATGTGAAGGTGCTGGTGCCGGGACGCGCCGATCACTACATCACCTATTTTGCCACGATGGCCTATTTCGATGACCTCAGATCCGCCGGTGGCGAGGTCTGGACCTATGATCCGGCGTTTATCCATCAGAAAGTCGCGCTGGTGGATGACGACATCGCGTCGGTCGGATCGATCAATCTCGACATTCGATCGGGACTTCTGAATTTCGAACTGACGGTTCTCTTCGAAGGGGCCTCTGTCGCCGAGGCGGTCGGGGACATGCTGACCACCGATTTCGGCAATGCGACCCGCGTCGACATCGACCTGGCGGACCGGAATATCGTGACCGGTATCCTTGCGCGGGTCGCACGGCTCTTTGCGCCGGTGCTCTGATGCGCATCGCCAGCTACAACATCCGCAAGGCGGTGGGACTCGACTGGCGGCGCGATCCGCTGCGGATCATTCGGGTGCTGGCCGATCTCGGTGCCGATGTCGTGGCTCTGCAGGAAGCCGACAAGCGGCTGGGCGCGCGGCCGGCGGTGCTGCCCGAGGCATCGCTTTACGACATGACGGGGCTGCGCGTGCTCAACGTCACCAACGGGCCGAGTTCCGGCTGGCATGGCAATGCGCTTCTGGTGCGGGACGGGTGGCGGGTCGGCACGACGGAACGGCTCAGCCTGCCGGGGATCGAACCGCGCGGCGCGCTGCTGGCCGATCTCGAAGGACCCGGCGCGCGGCTGACCCTCGTGGGCACGCATCTCGGGCTGCGGCGCGGCTGCCGCCAGTTGCAGCTGGCGCATCTGCTTGAGGAACTGGGCCCACGGACCGACCGCACCGTGATCGCCGGGGATTTCAACGAATGGTCGCCGCGCATCGGATTTGACATTCTGGACCATGTCTTCGACGTGGTCAGCCCGGGCCGCAGCTTTCATGCCTCCCGCCCGGTCGCCCCGCTGGATCGGTTCGCCGTGGGGCGCGGGCTGCAGGTGGCCGGGGCAGGGGTCTTTGCCGAGGGCGAGGCGCGCCGGGCGTCCGATCATCTGCCCGTCTGGGTGGATCTCGACCTTTGAGCTGCGGCCGCATGTTCGAAAATGCGGGTCAGAGCCTTCGCAGGCTCTGTGAAAACGCGCGTTCGAACGCGCGTGTGA
>NZ_JALEGT010000107.1 GCF_022763305.1 Marivita sp.
CGCGATACCGTAACCGACAACTTCCGCGTCGTATCCCTAGAAAAATACAAAATCGTCTGAAACGACATCAGGTCAATTCAGGCGCATGAGTATAGAAAAAGAATGGGCCGAGCATAGCACGGTTTTGCGGTCCGCGAAGTCAGTAAATCCGGACCTCACGGTGTTTTCGCGCGGGCGGCGCTGTCGTCAGACGGCAGCAGGTTGCCCGCGTCCGCCCAGTGCCATGTCCATGCTCATCCCGCCAATCCACATGCAGAACAGCGCAAGCCACGCGGTTCCGGCAAAGATCGAACCGCCGGTGACACCGGCGCCGATGGCGCAACCACCTGCCAGCATTCCACCAAACCCCATAAGCGCCGCGCCGATCATCGCGTTGCGCATGGGCGTCGGCCCTTCGAAGCCTTGGAATTTGAGCTCTCCTGTGAAGAGCGCGGCAAGGAACGACCCGATCACCACACCCGGCACAAGGCCCACGTCGAATTCCAGAATGGAGGATCGGTCCAGAAAAAACATCAACGTGTTTGCTGATGGTCCTGTGAACGTGGCGCTTTCGATCTGAACCGGGTCAAAGGCCACGCGGCTCAGCGCATAGGTCAACGCCCATCCCATGGCGACGGCAAAGCCGACTCCGGACGCGAAAACAAGGCGTTGCCAGCCGATCTGGTTGCGTCGTGACAACTCGAGCGCGAGCAGCGCAGTCGCCAGCCCGAAGACGAGCCCCGATCCGTCCGGCAGATGAAGCGCCGTCAGGAGGTCGAGGTTGCGCCCGCCCGAGGTGATCCACATCGCAGCAAGCCGGTCGCGGATCGGGGCAAGCCAACCCGTGAGGCTCATCTGTGCCACCACGGCAAAAATCAGGCCCGAGACCACGGAGCGCAGGTTCCCGGTCGCCGCAAGGACGAGCAGACGGCCGGAACAACCGCGGGCAAGCACCATACCCGCTCCGAACATCAGCCCGCCAATGATGGCACCGGACCAGCTTCCTGGAACCGCCATCATGCGCGCCTCCGTCGTGTCGATGAGACCGAACATCTGGGCCGCCTGAACCCAGACCACGGCGGTCGAAAAGGTCAGCAGCCAGACTGCCACCTTGTCCTGCATCATGCCCCGAGCGAATTCGACTGTGGCGGCGCGCAGGCAGAAACGCGATCGCTGTGCCGCAACACCAAAGGTGATGCCGGTGATCAATCCGAACAGCGCAGCCGTTGGGGCTTCGCCGATCCGGTCCACAAGGGTCACGAGGTCCATGGCGGTCTCCGATTGGGTTGGCCATGCATGCACGTCCATGAATATGTGCGCTTTGATCTGGATCAGGTCGCAGCAGGCCCATTAACCGAATCTCAGGGTTTCGAGGGCAAAGCTGGCGCTGCCCGGCCATCCGACAGCGACCAAGAGAAAGGATTGATCATGTGACCCTCTGCACAAAGACTGTTCACGCGCCGCTTGCCTCTCGCCAAGGGAGGAAAGCAGGCGTAAAGGAACGTCATGAAACGTGTTGTTCCCCTTGCCGATGCACGTGATCTGCCGGTTCACCGACGGCCCATCACCTTGCTGTTCCTCATGGCCATTGCCATGCCGCTGTCCTTTGCGACCTGGTCGGCGTTGCTGAACAACTTCGTCATCGAAGTGGCGCAGTTTGACGGTGCGGATATTGGCTGGCTGCACACCGTTCGGGAAATCCCCGGCTTTCTTGCCGTCGGAGTGATCGCCGTGATCATATTCGTGCGGGAACAGACGCTTGCGATGATCTCGCTCGCAATGCTGGGTGTTGCGACGGCGATGACGGCGTATTTCCCGTCGATGGGCGGGCTGCTCTTCGTGACATTGATCAGTTCCATCGGGTTTCACTACTATGAGACGGTGAACCAGTCGCTGCAGTTGCAATGGCTGCCCAAGGACCGCGCTCCACAGATGCTGGGCCTGCTCGTTTCCGCCGCATCGGCCGCGACACTGGTGGCCTATGGGGTGATCGTGGTCACATGGCGGGCCTATGACCTGAGCTACAACTTCGTCTACATGGTCTCCGGCGCGCTGACCCTCGCCATCGTGGCCTATTGCGTCGTGATGATGCCGCAGTTTGAAGCCCCCAACCCGCAGGTCAAAAAGTTCATCCTGCGGCGGCGCTACTGGCTCTATTACGCGCTGCAATTCATGTCTGGCGCGCGTCGTCAGATCTTTGTCGTGTTCGCGGCGTTCATGATGGTGGAACGCTTCGGGCTGGATGTCGACCAGATCACCAAGCTGATGCTGGTGACACTTGTGGCGAACATGGTGCTGGCGCCGATCCTGGGCCGGGTGGTGCATCGGTTCGGCGAACGCAATGCGATGGCGGTGGAATATGTCGGGCTGGTCGTTGTCTTTGTGCTTTACGGCGGCATCTACTGGTTCGGCTGGGGCGTCATGCTTGCCACGGTACTGTACATCGTGAACAACATTTTCTTCGCGCTGGCGTTGGCCTTGAAGACCTACTTTCAGAAAATCGCCGATCCGGGCGATATCGCCCCCACGGCCGCGGTGGCCTTCACCATCAACCACATCGCCGCAGTCTTCCTGCCGGCGCTGCTGGGGTATATGTGGCTGGTCTCACCCGGTGCCGTGTTTGGGCTCGCCGCTGGCATGGCGCTCGTGTCGCTGATGCTGGCGCTGATGATCCCAAGGCATCCGGAACCCGGGAACGAGACCGTGTTTTCGGCGCTCGTCACTGCACCGGCAGAGTGACCTTCATCGACACAACGGTGAAATATTGAAGAAGGTGATCTGTTCTTTGATCATCTCCATTTCAATTTTTGATGCACACCCACTGTCGGTCAACGCTGTGCCTTCCAGTGTTGTTGATCCACCTGACATGCTCACGCCCGAAAACGAGATGTCGGTATAGGGCTGAACACCGTCAAAAATCGCGAGGATTTTCTGAGAGTTTTCTTCGGTCTGCAGGGATTGGTGAAGGAAAGCTCTGGCTTGTTCATGGTTTCCGGTGCTGCTGAGCATCAGGAAATCGCGCGCGACCGTGCGCGCACCCGAACTGAAATACATGATGGCGGCATAGCCGAGCACGGCAAGTACGGCGATCACGCCGATGATTTTCAGAAATGTTTTCATGATATACTCATGCGCCTGAATTGACCTGATGTCGTTTCAGACGATTTTGTATTTTTCTAGGGATACGACGCGGAAGTTGTCGGTTACGGTATCGCG
>NZ_JALEGT010000108.1 GCF_022763305.1 Marivita sp.
ATTCAAAATCCCCCGCTGGCAACAGCGTGCGAGTTCGAGTCTCGCCTTGGGCACCACCTCATCAAACCTGTGTCCCGACCCGTGCGGCCCGTCACCTGACGGCCAGAACCTTGTGTCCGGGCAGGTCCTGCAGTTGGGGGTGATCGACATCCATCCTGTCTGCAAATCCCAGCCGAAGGATTTGGCGCATCGCCATGCGCACAGGGCCCATATTCGTGTCGTCCTGCAAAAGGAAGGCGCCTTTGGGCATCAACGGTCTCATCGCGAGAAATTCGCGGAGATGCGTGTCTTTCGATCCGTCAAGATGCAGCAGATCAATCGTCTCTGACGGGTTCTCGTCCACGTATTTCGGCAGTTCCACCAACGAATTCCCGGTGATGAACCGGCACCGCCCGGGAAAGGCCTGTTTCAGCCAGGAAAACGCCGCGGGCACATAGATATCGACCCGCGCCCAGGTCGGGGTCAGCTGCTTGCAGATGTCCACCCCGGTCACGCGCAGTGTCGGATTGGCCGACAAAGCGAGGTAAAGGCTGTGCCCGCCGTTTACGCCGACTTCGAACATATGGGTTGAATGCTGCGCCAGCCAGAACAGGTTTCTCCTCTTGCCATCGAAACGGCCGAGAAGACCGTTGTTTTGAAACTCGGGGTCCCTGTGTCCATAAAACAGATTGCCGTTCAACTCGGCTGTCTGCCCCCACTGCGCGAGGGTGTTCGCCAGATGTGCGTTCAGGTCGGCAAGACCCGCAGTCCAGGCCTCGCAGGCCAGCAACTCGTCGTAGCTCTCGTAGGGCGGCAGTCGAAGGGGGTCTGTCAAGGCTTACTCACTGGTCAATACTGCGCGTGTGTCGTGCTTGAGGCGCAAGGCTTCTGGCGTCCCGAGGCACCGCTGATCCTCGTAACCCTGTTTGCTCTGAGTGTCGGCCGCATGTGCGTCAAGTCAACCGTTAACCGCATTCCGAGGTGGCAACACCGCGGTCGCGCAAATCTCGGGGCGACGGGTGTCGCGCTCTTGTCGAAAGGCACTCCATTCACGGTAGAAACTGGGGCTGTCGCATCGGGGAAATCCATGTCACCCCGGCCCAGTTCACCCGACGGGTGACGATCTTTGCGGTTTGCTCCAGAAGCAGTGTCGACGCATCTGCATAAGCCGCTTTTTGGCGTCTGCCAGAAAATATGATTTTTTCAGTCAACTTTTGATCGAAAAAAGTTGATGCAGCCCCGGTTTTCGCGAAATTTAACCACATCAACAGGTTATTCGGGGGAAGGACCAAGCCAATGGACAAAACGCTCATCATCGTGCTCGACGAGTTCACCGAGCGCGTTTTCGAGTATTCGAACGTGACCCTCTATGACTACGGGTTCATCGACGAAATCACGTTCTTCGATTACGTGTCGAACGGCCTTGGCATGGTGGATGAGACGCGAACCACCTTCGTGGCAGATGAGGGCGGGTTCTATCGCGTCACCCCGGATGATTTCGAATACAGCTTCGAGCGCGATCTCGATTTCAAGGAAGAAGCCACCGTTGAGTTCAACGGACAGGAGGCGGTCGCCACGACCTATTTCGACTTTTTCCGCGCTGCGCCGACGCTGCAGGATTTCCCGGCGCATGGGGATTGGGTCATCGAAGCGATCACGCAGCGTTTGGTCGATCCGTCGCGGACCGAGATCATCGCCATCGATGTCGCGCAAGAGTTCCTGTTGCCGTTTCAGGATGTCACCACGACCTTTGATGGGGTCGAATATGTCGAACCGGCCATGATCGCGGTGGTGTTCGATTTCCTTCAGACCTTTGATGCAGAATTCAATCCGGAATCGGACATCACCTACCTGCCGGCCGCTCTCTCGGTGTCTCTCGGGGACAATACGGTCGATGAATCCGAACTCACCACGCTGGATTACTTCGAGTTGTTTGAGGTGCCGATTTTCCAGGCCTCGGCCAATGAAGGGCAGGCGGGTGTCGACTGGGGCAGCGTCTATCAGAACGTGATCAATGTGGGCGCGTGGAACGTGGCGACAAATGGCGAATTGCTGCTGTCGTCCTTCGAAAGCCTGCCGAATGTCGACCTTGCGGGCGATGGTCTGGTGTTCCGCGAAGACTGGGGGTTCAACTTCGGGACATCCTTCGCCACACCCAAGATCGCGGCGGAATTCATCAATCTTGCCAATGACGTGATCAGCGACCTGAATGCACAGGGCAGCCGTGTCGCCGACTTTTTCGACACCACCTATCTGCCGCCCAGCTATTCGCAACTGGTGGCAACCGCGATCCCGTCGCTGACCACTGATGTGCTCATCACCTTCGACGATCCCAATGCCGGGCTTGTGCTCTTGCCGATCAGCGATGCAACGCTGGCGGAAAACGGCGCCACGCCACGAACGCTTCAAGACGCCGACACCGGGCTGACCGGCAGCACGATTGCATCGCTCGAGGTGCTGTCCGACAGCACCTCTCCGACCGAGGGGCGCGATTTCCTCACTGGAGGTGACTCGGGTGAGACTCTGGCGGCACTGGATGGCAACGACACGCTGTCCGGTCTTGGTGGCGACGACGTGCTCAATGGTGGAGCAGGCGTGGATACGGCGATCTTCTCGGGGCCGCAATTCGCCTACACGCTTCTCATTGCGCCGGGCGAAACCCGGATTGCCGACCGCAGGCCGGATGTGAACGGCACTGACACGCTGGTCGACATCGAGTTTCTGGATTTCACCGTCGATGTTCAGAACGGTCCTTTCAACCTTCAGCAATTTGGCGGCGTGGCCAGCCTGTCACCGCAAGATTTCGAAAGCTTCATCGAGCTCTACATCGCGTACTTCAACCGCGCGCCGGATGCGATCGGGCTCAATTTCTGGGGCACGGCCTTTGCCAATGGCACCACGTTGGAGCAGATGGCATCGCTGTTCATTGATCAGGCCGAAACCCGCGCGACCTATCCCGAGGGCACGTCGAACACCGACTTTGCGACCTCGGTCTACACCAATGTCCTTGGCCGCACACCCGATCAGGCCGGGTTCGACTTCTGGGTCGGGCTTCTGGACAGCGGCGGCGTGTCGCGTGACCAGTTCATCCTCGAGGTGCTGCGCGGGGCCAAATCCGAGCTGAAACCGGAAGAAGGGCAGGCCTTTGTCGATCAGCAATTGCTGGACCGGGCCTTCCTTGAAAACAAGGTCGACATCGGTGCCTATTTCGCGGTGCATCGCGGCATGTCCGATGTGAGCAACGCAACCGAGGTCATGGCCCTGTTCGACGGCTCTCAGGACAGCATCGCAGAGGCCTTCGCGGCGATCGATGCCGATTACCAGGCGGCGCTTGACCCCGAATTGGGGGAATTCCTCGTACAGGTGATCGGGGTCCTCGACCCGCCCGCCATCGCCTGAGGACAGACCGGGCGCGGCGGCACCCCAACGCCGCGCCTATTTCTCCAGCGACGCGATATAGGCCACCATGTCGTCGATATTGCCGCCGATCATGTAGTCGCTGTAGCGCGGCATGTCCGCGTGGATCGGCTGCACGATCCGCGCCCGGATCTGGTCGGGCGACCGGTAGACGGCAATGGCCGCAAAGCTGGGGGGCTCCTGCTTGAACGGGCCACCGGGCTCGATCATGTGACAGGCCGAGCAGTATTCCTCGGCGATCTGGCGTCCCATCGTGGCGTTGGGTGCGTCGGCAAGGGCTATGCCCGACAGGCATGACAGGGCGATAGCTAGGCGCGTGTGGAACATGATCCCCTCCATCCGTCACGTCACATGGGGCCATGCTACGCCGCCATGCAGGTTCGGGCAAAGGGTTTGGTTTCTTTCAGCGGGCCATCACCAGCAACGTCCCAAAAGCTGGCGGACGTGCTACCGGGGCGGGCACCGCCCAGATCACCGGATGCCGCGGGGCGGGCGGCAGCGGTGCGTCAAGATCGGTCAGCACGATGAGCAACGACGGATCGAGCTGTCGGCTGGCCTCGAACACGGGTCCGAAATCGGTGCCGCCACCGCGGCGGATGTCGATCCGCTTCAATCCCTCGGCGCTTTCGAGGCGCGTCCGGCTGTGCAGATCGGTGTCGAAGGCCCACAGATGGACCTCCGCATCGCTGCGCCGCTGGATGCCGAGGGCTTCGGCGGCGAAGAGATCAAGCTGCGAGTCGGTGACGGAACTCGATGTGTCCAGAGCCACGATGATCCGCGGGCGGCGCATGTCACGTGCCAGTCCGGGCTGAAAAGCGGGGGATGGCACGCCCGCGACCTGTGCCGAAGCCTCCTGCGCAACCCAACGGGCGGCGGGGCGTTTGTGCGACTGTCGCGGCACATCGCTCACTGCCTTGAGCAGCAGGCGGCGCAGATGCCGTTCCCACGGCACGGTAGAGCCGGGCAGATCGCCGAACCGGATCAGGGCAGGGCCGATACCGATCCCGGCGCTGCGCCCCAGTTCCAGCGCCTGGTCGACCCGGCTGGCCCAGACGTCGCTTTGGGTTTCGAACGATCCCTTGCTGCTCAGGTCCGGCGCAAATTTCCGCTTGAGCATGTAGTCCTCCACCGCCGGGTTCACCTGTGATGGATCGCCTTCCAGCGGGGCCGACAAGGCGTGATACAGTCGGTCGGTGTCCCACTCGGCAAGGATGTTGGGGGCCACGGTGTCCAAGCCCGGCAAGAGGTCGATCAGTTCCTTGGCCCGCACCGCCGGGCGCGGCAATGCGTGCCTTCCAGCCAACAGCGCCTCGTTCACCATCGCATCCGCTGCAAGAGTGTACAGCTTGGGCTTGAACCCACGCCCCAGCCGCGCCGCCATCTCGGCTTGCCGTGCGGAATGGCGCAGCGCGACGTGAAGAACGTGATGGGCGCAGAGACCGATCTGCTCAGCGGGTGAGAGATGTGTGAAGGACGGCCCGTAGAGTATTGTATCTCCATCTGTTTCCGTCTCTCCGTCGTGGTCCCGATGGGTACACCAGAGCGACAGCGCGGCAATGGCGGGATCGACATCGCCCATCTGGGCCAAGGCCATCCGAGCGCGTCGGCTGTGCTGCCCTGACACCGGACTACAGCGCTCCGGCCTCGGCCCGCGCCTTTGCGTAATCGGCATAGGCCTCGGACCCCCGGAACGCCTCGTGCAGGCCTTGCGCCAGCGCCTTGCGGATCAGCACCTCAAACCCAAAGCTTGACAGCTCGCCCAAGGGCAGCGCCTGAACGCGCTCGGATTTCAGCGTGCGAATATCCGCCATGACGTCGATCACATCGCGGATCGTGTCCGCGTCGGTCTGCGCCACCAGCCCGTAGATCAGCCCGACCAGCCCGTTCAGACTGTCGGGATACAGATCCGCCCGCTGGGCGCGGGGGGTCGCAAGTATGTCCTGAACTGTCACCATCGCGTCCAGCTCATCCGCCACGCGGGCAAATTCGGCGGCGGGGGCCACACCAATCGTGCCCGCCACCATCGTGCCCCGAATACGGCGGTCGGTCACCGCCTGCATGATCTGGCTCACCCGTTCCCACGACCGGGGTGTGCAGGCGATCATCTCACCGCGCCGCAGACTGTCTTCCGTGGTATCCAGCAGATCAGGCCGCGACCGCAGGAAGGCCGTCACCGCGGGATGCAGCGACTGGTCCACCGCGTAGCGTTCCAGCCAGTCCTTTGCGTTGGCCGTGACGTGCAGATGCACAAGCCGGTCCGACAGGGCGGTTCCCATCTCGTAGGCCACCGCACCGTCTTCGACCGTGTTGCCCGCCGCGACAATGAAGACGCTGTCGGGCAGGGTGTGCCGACCGACCCGGCGTTCCTGCAACAGCCCGTAAACCGTCGGCTGAAGATAGGGCGAAGCGGCGGTCAACTCGTCGAGGAACAGCACCGCAGGACGCTCCGGTTCGTCCGGCAAATCCTCGGGCCGATACCAGAGCGTCTTGCGGCTCTCGTGATCGTAATAAGGCAGGCCCCGCAGATCCTGCGGCTCGATCGTCGTCAGGCGGATGTCATAAAGCTGCGCCCCGATCTGTGTTGCAAGCGTCTGCACAAGCTGGGTTTTCCCCACACCGGGCTTGCCGTGCAGCATCCATGACGTCATCAGCGCCCCAGTGCTCTGCGCGTCCCACGCGGCCCGCAACACCTCCAGTGCATCGCCCGCCGACACCGTCTGCGCGTTCACGCTCATGCCGGGGCCTCCTGCGGCGCGGGGCCGTCCAGCAATGCGGCCAGCCGGGCATGGCCGGACACCCCGCGCGCGTCAAAGCTGACCGACCGAAGATAGACATCCTCGCGCAGGTTCGCGCGGTGCAGCAGGCGCTCGGTTAACGCGTCGTCAAACAGCTCTGCCGCGATCAATGCCCGCTCCTCCGCGTTCAGCGACAGGATGCGCGGCTTGCCCTCGCGCGTCTGCACCGACACCAGCGTGAGCGGCGTGACATGCGACAGTTCGGACTGTTCGACCACCAGCATCAGTTCTCCGCTCGTCTGGCCGCGCAGCGCCGCCAGTTTGGTCAGCACCCGCCGCGCGCGGTAGTTCAAATTGTCCAGCACCCGCGCGGCCTCGTCCTCGTCCATCAGCGTCTTGCGCTTTTCGGCCGAGACCCGAAGCACCTTCATCTCGAAGAACCCGATCACGATGATCATGGCCACAGGCGCCTGCGAAATCGGCAGCGCCAGATCGCGCCAGATGAACATGGCGATCACGAAGGGAGAAAGCGCAATGAAATACCGCAGCGGTTCGTTTTCCATGATCACCCGCAGGACCATGCCAAACCCACCACCTTTCGGCAGGAACGCGATGCGGTGCAGAACCTTGCGCGGGACCGATCCGGTCTCGAGCGCCTTGGGGTTCCACACGGTGTCAGGTGACAGGATGAATGCACTCATAGGCTCCGAGGTAGCACCCCGAAGACACGCGGCAAAGTGCGCCGACGGTTTTTCTGTGTCTGGGCTTTTCCTTTGCTTCCCGCGTGATAGCTCAGGGTCATGGTTCTGACGGTTCAAGACGTGAAGAAATCCTTTCCCGGCGCCGAGGGGGAGGTGCCGGTCCTGCGCGGCGTGTCCCTCACGCTCGAGCGGGGCGAGACACTTGCGCTTACCGGAGAGTCGGGATCGGGCAAGAGCACGCTCTTGCATCTCATCGGTGGGCTGGACCGGGTGGACGGCGGGTCGATCACCGTTGCCGGGCGCGAGATCACCGACATGAGCGATACCGACCGCGCGGCGCTGCGGCGCACCGATGTCGGCGTGATCTTTCAACAGTTCAACCTCATCCCGTCGCTCACGGTCGAGGCCAATATCGCCTTTCAGGCCCGTCTTGCCGGAACCTACGACGTTGCCCATGCCAAGCGCCTGTCGGCGGCGCTGGGACTGACCGATCACCTCTTGAAATATCCCGAGGCGCTGTCGGGCGGCCAGCAGCAGCGCGTCGCCATCGCCCGCACGCTCACCGCGCGGCCCAAGCTGGTGCTGGCGGACGAGCCGACCGGCAATCTCGACGAGGCGACGGCGGCCGAGGTGCTGGGCCAGATGCTGGCTCTGGTTCGGGAAACCGGAGCAGGCCTGCTGATGGTGACACATTCGCAAAGTGTTGCCCGCCGGATGGAACGGCACGTGCATCTCAGCCAGGGGCATGTGGTGTGACCTGGGTCACGCTGACCGCTCTGCTGTCGCATTGGCGCTGCAATCGGTTGCAATTCTTTGCACTTGTTGCAGGTCTGGCACTGGCGACCGCGCTCTGGTCCGGAGTGCAGGCGATCAATGCCGAGGCCCGCGCGAGCTATGATGCCGCCGCCGCCACGCTGGGTGAGGGGCAGTTCGACCAGCTTGTGCCCCGCAGCGGGGACCGGATTGACCAGGCCACCTACATCGCGCTGCGCCGCGCGGGCTGGCAGGTGTCGCCGGTGCTCGAAGGTCGGCTGCGCACGAACGCGGGCTCCGTGCGGCTGGTCGGTCTCGAACCGCTCACGGCGCCCGGAACGATTGCCCCGGTGGGGATGTCCGAAGACGCCAATCTGGACGACTTTCTCACGCGGGGCGTGCTCTTTGCCGCGCCGGATGTGGCCGATGCGCTTGGCAGGACGGTCGCGCAGAGGATCATCACGGACCCCTCGATTGCGCCCGGCGTCGCGTTGACGGATATCGGCGTCGCGCAATCGCTTCTGGACGCCGAAGGCCGGCTGAGCCGCCTGATCGTTTCACCCCTCCAGCCCATGGGTCTGCCGCCATTGGAGGACATTGCGCCCGGCCTGTTGCGCCAACCTGCGCAGGATGCGGGCGCGGACCGGCTGACGGACAGTTTCCACCTCAACCTGACCGCCTTCGGTCTTCTGAGCTTTGCGGTCGGCATCTTCATCGTGCACGGCACCATCAGCCTCGCCTTCGAACAGAGGCGGAGCATGGTGCGGACCTTGCGCGCCTTGGGTGTGCCGCTCAGGACATTGATCGGACTGACGGTACTGGAACTCTCCCTGTTCGCGCTTGTGGCGGGTGGGATCGGCGTGGCCCTGGGCTACGTCATTGCGGCGGTTCTGCTGCCGAACGTGGCGGCCACGCTTCAGGGCCTCTATGGGGCGTCCGTGGCAGGAACGTTGCAGCTGCGCCCGGACTGGTGGCTGTCGGGGCTGGCGATTGCGGTGCTGGGCACAGGGCTCGCGGCCTCGGGCGCGCTTTGGGCGATCGCGCGCATGCCGCTTCTCTCCAGTGCACGGCCCCGCGCATGGGCTGTGGCGTCAGGTGTCACCGCCCGGCGACTGGGGGCGCTCGCTGTGCTGCTTTTTCTCACCGGGATCGGTATCGCGATCTGGGGGCAGGGTCTGACACTCGCCTTTGCGCTCTTGGCATGCCTGCTGATCGGTGCAGCGCTGATCCTGCCGCTTCTCCTGCGCAGCGCGGTCACGCTGGCGGATCGTCAGGCGCGGTCTGCGATGTGGCAATGGTTCTGGGCCGACACGCGCCAGCAGGTGCCGGGGATGAGCCTTGCTCTGATGGCGCTCTTGCTGGCCACGGCGGCCAATGTTGGCGTGTCTACAATGGTGTCGAGCTTCCGCGTCACTTTTGTGGATTTTCTCGACCAACGACTTGCGCCCGAGCTGTTCATCCGCATCGAGGACACCGCGCAAAGCGCTGATCTCGAAGCCTTTCTTCTGACCAACGCTTCGGACGTGCTACCGCTTCTGACGGTCGATACAGATGTGGCGGGGGTGCCGACGGAACTCTACGGCGTCCGGGTCGGGCCGACCTATCGCGAGAACTGGCTCTTTCTCGATGACACGCCGGATGTCTGGGATCGGGTCGAGGCGGGACGCGCGGTGGTGGTCAGTGAACAACTGGCACGTCGCGCCGGGCTCTGGACCGAGGACACTGTCACCCTGGCGCCGGACCTCACTCTGCCGATTGCCGCCATCGTCGCCGATTACGGCAATCCGTTGGGGCAGGCCCTGATCGCCGAGCCGTTGTTCCGCCAGCTTTACCCGGACGTGGTGCCGGTCTCTTTCGGGGTTCGGTCCGACGATCCCGACAGGCTGCGCCGCACGCTGACCGAGGAGTACGGACTGCCCGACGCGGCGATCACCGATCAGGCCCGCATCAAGGCCTTCTCGCTTGAGGTGTTCGAACGCACCTTCACCGTCACGGGCGCGCTCAACGTGCTGACCCTTGCGGTTGCGGCCTTCGCCATCCTGATGAGCCTGTTGACCCTCGCCTCCATCCGGGTGCCACAGCTGGCCCCCGCCTGGGCGCTCGGGCTCACCCGGCGCAGGCTGGGACAGCTCGAACTGCTGCGCGCGGTGGTGCTGGCGCTGGTGACGACGGTGCTCGCGATCCCGCTGGGTCTGATGTTGGCCTGGGTGCTGTTGGCCTATGTGAATGTCGAGGCCTTTGGGTGGAAACTGCCGATCTACCTGTTCCCCGCGCATTATGCGATGCTGACGGTCTTCGCGCTGGCCGCGGCAGCGCTGGCGGCGCTCTGGCCCGCGATCCGCTTGGCGCGCACACCGCCGTCCGACCTGCTCAAGGTGTTTGCCAATGACCGTTAGGGCGCTTCTTCTGATCCTCTGGCTGCCGGTTCAGGCCGCCGCACAGGGCTTCGCCGGTCTTGGTACCGACGCCGATGGCTTTGCGGTTCCCACGCCCGATCCCGTGTTCGATTTCCCGAAGGATCATGGGGCGCATCCGGACTATCGGATCGAATGGTGGTACCTGACGGCAAATCTCACTGGACCGGACGGCACGGCGTATGGCGTGCAATGGACGCTCTTCCGATCCGCGCTGGCCCCCGAAACCCGCGAGGGCTGGACCGATCCGCAAGTCTGGTTCGCCCATGCTGCCGTGACCACGCCAGACCGGCATCTTGTGGCCGAACGCATTGCACGGGGCGGCATCGGGCAGGCGGGCGTGACCGTCGATCCCTTTGAGGCCTGGATCGACGATTGGCGCATGTCGGGTCTGGATGTCGAAATGCTGGACCTGACCGCCCGGGGCACCGACTTTGCCTATGATCTTGACCTGCGCGCCACCGGGCCGCTCGTGTTCCACGGGAATGGCGGCTATTCGGTGAAATCTGCCCAGGGGCAGGCGAGCTACTACTATTCCCAACCATTTTACGAGGTGTCAGGCACGCTGACCCTGCCGTCAGGGGACATCCCTGTCACAGGCGCGGCCTGGCTTGACCGGGAATGGTCGTCGCAACCGCTGGCGGACAATCAGTCCGGCTGGGACTGGTTCTCACTCTCCTTTGATAAGGATGACAAGCTGATGGGCTTCCTGTTGCGTGATGACGCGGGCGGCGTCTTTTCCTCGGCCACCTGGATCGCGTCCGATGGCACCACCACCGCCTATCCCGACGGCGCTTTCCGCGCCCGCGCGCTCGAGTGGCACGAGGTGGCCGGACGCGATGTTCCTGTGCGGTGGGCGGTGCAGATGCCGGACAGGGGTGTCGACGTGACCGTGACGGCGCTCAACCCCGACGCGTGGATGGCGCTGTCGATTCCGTATTGGGAGGGGCCTGTGATCGTTCAAGGCTCACATGCCGGGCGCGGCTATCTGGAGATGACAGGCTATGACTGATCCCAACGATCTTGCTGCCTTTCTGGACCTCGGCTGGCAGCGCCTGACGCGGGGCGTCGCTGACCGGCGTACTGCCGCCCGTCATCCGGTCTTTGCCACCGTGTCGCCCGACGGTGCCCCGGAGGCACGAACGGTCGTCCTGCGCGGGGCCAGTCGCAGCGCCGGGACGGTCGAAGTGCATACCGACGGGGGATCCGCGAAAGTGCGGTCCTTGCGCGCCAACCCGCAGGCGCAGCTGATGATCTGGGACGAAAAGGCCAAGCTGCAGATCCGGTTGTCCACACAGGTCACGATCCTGCAGGGCGCAGAGGTGGCGGACCGATGGCAGAGCGTGCCCGAGGGGTCGCGCATCGCGTATGGCGCGTCCCCGACACCCGGCACGCCGATCCTCGAGGCCCATGCCTACACCAAGCTGTCGAGCGGGGATTGGTTCACCGTCCTGATATGCCGAATCGAATCAATAGAACTGATGCAGCTCGTTGAGCCGCACAGACGTGCTGTTTTTCAGGCCGACTCGGCGTGGCAGGGCGCATGGTGCGTGCCGTAAGGTCCGGATTTCACCGGTTTGGCCTGCGCTCTGTTCACAAATCTGAAACTTTTGTCTTGCTTTGAAGTCTTTCTTGAGTAGTGTCTCCGCTACCGAGGAAAGTCGCATCAGTTTTACAGCCGATTGCGCCCGAAAGAGGCAGCGATCGAAAGAAATGGGACGGCAGGGGAGAGCCGTCCCATTTTTTTGTCCGCAAACTTATCCACAGGTCAGCGATCCGGGTTGTTGGCCCTCCAGCGTGTCCACGCATCCGGCGTATCAAGATCGGTGACAGCGTTGTCGCCGGGCAGAGGCACGCGGATCATACGGTGCCGGTTGGCCTGCAGGATGGAACGCGCGCCTTCGTCGCCGGTCAGTGCGCCGAAGGCCGGAAACAGATCAGCGGGAAAGACGACCGGGTGGCCCGGCGTGCCTTCCGCGCTCGTGGCCTGAACAAGGAACTCCCCGCTCGCGTCCGCAAAGGCCTGCATCACCTGACGCAGATCGTCTTCGGTCAGGTCCGGCATGTCTGAAGGCAGGATCATCGCACCCTCGGCGTCCGGGGGCAGCGCCGCCGCCGCATGCCGCAACGAGGCCGACATGCCCTCGTGGGTATCCGGTACGGCGATGAGCCGCAGGTCCAGCCCTTCCAGAACAGCCGCTCGGGGATGGGACAGGCCGGGCAGTGTGACAATCACCTCCGAGCCGGTCGCGAGCGCCCTCCCGGCCACGCCACGCAAGAGCGGCATGCCGTCCACAGGCTCAAGCAACTTGTCCCGGTCGCCCATCCGGCGACTGGCTCCGGCAGCGGGAATCACGATGGCGATCTGGGTCATGCCCTCAGTCTAGCCGCGCATCTGCGCCCCGTCAGCGTCATAGAGCGGAGTTGTGATCAACGTGGCGTCGCACATCTCGCCGAGGATCTCGATCTGCGCTTTTTGCCCCTCTGTGGCATGGCTGCGCGGGATCAGGCCTAGTGCGATGGATTTGCCTGCATGGTGCGAATAGCCGCCAGAGGTGCAGAACCCCTGTACCGCGCCATCGATCCAGATCGGCTCATAGGCATTCACGTCGGCATCGTTCACCGCCACCTCGAAGGCGCAGAGCACACGGTCAGGCGGGTTGGCGCGCTCGGCCTCGGCGGCGGCCCGTCCGATGAAATCGGCATTCTTTGACCACGCGATAAAGCGGTCCATCCCGGTCTCTCCGGGGGTGTAGTCCGGCGAAAACTCCGACAGCCAAGACCCGAAGAACTTGTCGAGCCGCAGCGACATCATCGCCCGCATGCCGAAGGGCTTTATCCCGTGGTCGTGCCCGGCGGTCCAAAGCGTGTTCCACAACTGCCGCTGCGCCACCGGTTCGCAGTAAATCTCGTAGCCCAGACCGGCGGTATAGCTGACGCGCTGCACAAGGCAGGGCGTCATTCCGATGGTCATCGGACGCACATCCATGAACTTCAGATCCGTCGCATCCCGCGTAACGGCGTCCAGCACCTTGCGGGCATTCGGCCCCGCGATCTGGAACCCCGTGAGCGCGTCCGACACGTTGCGCACGGTCACGCCCTCGGCGGCGTTCTGTTCGAACCAGCGCATGTGATAGGCCTGCGCGCCATAGCTGGCAGTCAGTTGGAAATGGGTGTCCGACAGGCACGAGATGGTGAAATCCCCGATCAATCGCCCCTTGTGCGACAGCATCGGCGTCAACGACAAACGCCCCGGTTTCGGCACACGGCCTGCTATCACGTGGTCGAGCCAGTCGCGCGCGTTCGGCCCTGTCACTTCGTACTTGCCGAAGTTCTGAACCTCATTGATTCCAACGGCTTCGCGGACGGCCTTCACCTCGCGCGCCGTGGCCTCCCACGCGTTGGAGCGGCGGAACGACGGGGTTTCGTACCGCACTTCGTCGCCTTCGGCAAAATAGTTGACCACCTCCAACCCGAACTGCGCGCCCCAGACCGCGCCCATATTGTCGAAGATGTCATACATCATCGTCGTACGATTGGGCCGCGCGGCAGGCAGCTCCTCGTTCGGATAGCTGACGGAAAAGCGTTTCTGGTAGTTCTCGATCACCTTGGGCAGGGTGTAGCCCGGGCTGATCCAATCCCCGAACCGCGCCACATCCATCGCCGACACATCACGCTCGCATTCGCCCTCGATCATCCACTGCGCCAGCATCAGACCGACCCCGCCACCCTGGCTGAAGCCCGCCATGACACCGCAGGCGGACCAGTAGTTCCGCAGCCCCGGCACCGGGCCAACCAGCGGGTTCCCGTCCGGCGCAAAGGTGAACGGCCCGTGGATCACCGATTTCACGCCCGCGCGTTCCAGCACCGGGAAGCGTTTGTAGGCGAAGGCGATGCTGTCTTCTATCTTGTCAAAGTCATCAGGCAACAACTCATGCCCGAAGGTCCACGGCGTGCCATCCACCGCCCAGGGGCGGCAGGGCTGTTCGTAGAACCCGATGCAGAGCCCGCGCCCCTCCTGTCGCAGATAGGACTCGCCCGCCGGGTCCATCACATGCGGATGCTCGCTGTCCCGCTCATAGATCTCCGCGATCTCGTCGGTGACGATGTACTGATGCTCCATCGGATGCAGCGGCAGATACACCCCCGCCATCGCGCCCACTTCGCGCGCCCAGAGGCCTCCCGCATTGACCACGTGTTCGGCATGGATCGTGCCCTTGTCGGTCACCACGTTCCACGTCCCGTCCGGGCGTTGCGTGGTTTCCTGCACCATCACATGGGTTTCGATCGTGGCCCCGCCCATCCGCGCCGCCTTGGCATAGGCATGGGTTGTGCCCGACGGATCAAGGTGCCCGTCAAGTGGGTCGTACAAAGCGCCAAGGATACCCTCCAGATTGGTGATCGGCGCGATCTTGGCGATCTCCTCGGGACCGACGATCTGCGTGTCCAGCCCCATGTAGCGGTGCTTGGCCCGCTCGGCGAGCAGCATGTCGAACCGGTCGCGGTTGTCGGCCAGCGTGATGCCGCCCACATGGTGCAGACCGCAGGACATGCCGGTGATCTCTTCCAGCTCCTTGTAGAGCCGGATCGTATAGCCCTGAAGCGCCGCCATGTTGGTGTCGCCGTTGAGCGTGTGAAACCCGCCCGCCGCGTGCCATGTGCTGCCCGAGGTCAGCTCCGACCGCTCCACCAGCATCACGTCCGACCAGCCCAGCTTGGTCAGGTGATAGAGCACCGAAACCCCGACGACCCCGCCGCCAATCACCACCACACGCGCCTGCGTTTTCATGCGATCTCTCCTTGATCCGTTGTGCCGACCATGTGGCGGGCCATGTCATGGCGTCCTGTCGGAAAACGACACGCGGTGTCGGCTTGTGGCAATCGTATGCACCGGATGAACGCGAGGGTAGGCCAAGCATGCAAGGAGTCGCCCAAGATGAAAACCCACGCCCAGGCCGTTGTCATCGGAGGCGGAGTCATCGGCTGTTCGATTTTATACCATTTGGTAAAACTGGGCTGGACCGATGTCGTGCTGCTCGAACGCGACGAGCTGACCAGTGGCAGCACTTGGCACGCGGCGGCGAACATCCACGGGCTGCATGACAGCACCAATATCAGCCGCATCCAGCATTACACCATGAGCCTTTACAACCAGCTCGAGGCCGAGACCGGCCAAAGCTGCGGCGTGTTCCAGCCGGGATCGCTCTACCTTGCTCAGACGGAGGCGCGCGAACACCAGCTGCGCCTGCAGGCGGCCAAGGCCAGGCTCTACGGCATGAACTTCCACGAGGTCAGCCGAACCGAGGCCGAGGCGCTGCACCCGCTGGTCAATTTCGACGGCATCCGCTGCATCATGTACGAACCCGATGGCGGCAATGTGGACCCGTCCGGCGTGACCGCCGCCTATGCCGCAGGCGCGCGCCAGAAGGGGGCGGAGATCCACCGCTTCACGCCCGTCACAGCGACCGAGCCGCAACCGGACGGCACTTGGATCGTCCGGACGCCCAAAGGCGACATCCGGACGGAGTGGGTGATCAACGCCGCCGGTCTCTGGGGCCGCGAGGTGGCGGCGCTGGCAGGGATCAAACTGCCGCTCCTGCCCACCGAACACCAGTATTTCGTCACCGAGGCGATTGCCGACATCGAGGCGATGGACCGCCGTCTGCCTTCGGTCGCGGACCGGGACGGCGAATACTACCTCCGGCAGGAGGGCAAGGGCCTGCTCGTGGGGGCCTACGAGAAAGACGTGCGCTTCTGGGCCGAGGACGGCACACCGCAGGGCTTTGGCCACGAACTCTTCGCCGACGATCTCGAACGGATCGAACCCAACATGATGCGGGCGATCGACCGGGTGCCCGCCGTGGGCACCGCCGGGATCAAGCGGGTGATCAATGGCCCGATGATCTGGTCGCCGGACAGCAACGTGTTGCTGGGTCCGGTGCCCGAGAAACCGGGCTATTTCTGCTGCAACGGCATCATTCCGGGCTTCTCGCAATCGGGTGGCATGGGGCTGATGGTGGCGCAATGGATCATCGAAGGCGAGATGCAGTACGACATGTTCGCCTGGGACATCGCGCGCTTCGGCGACTGGGCGGATGCCAAATTCACCAAGGCGCGGGTGGGCGATCAATACGCACACCGCTTCAAGATCCACTTCCCCGGTGAGGAACGCGGGGCGGGTCGCCCGGTGCGCACCCGCCCGGTCTACGAGATGCAGAAAGACATGGGGGCGGTATTCGGCCTGAACTACGGCTGGGAGCATCCGCTCTATTTCTCGAAGGACATCCCCGACAGCGCAGGCTTCACCCGCCAGCCCTGGTGGGATGTGGTGGGCCACGAGGCCCGCACGCTGCGGGACAAGGCCGGGATCATCGACATCTCGAACTTCGCCAAGTACCGTGTGACCGGGCCGGGGGCCGAGGCGTGGCTCAACGCCGTCTTCGCCAACCGGATGCCGCAGGAGGTGGGGCGGTCCTGCCTGACACCGCTGATCGGCAAGCGCGGTGGCATCGCAGGCGATGCGACGGTCACGCGACTGGCCGAGGACGCGTTCTGGATCATCAGTTCCGGCATGGCCGAGCGTTACCAGAAACGCTTCTACGACGCGGTGCCGCTGCCCGAGGGCACAGTCTTCGAAAGCCTCACCAACACCTGGTGCGGGTTCAATGTGGCGGGGCCTCAGTCGCGCCGGATGCTGGAGCGCCTGACCAACGTGTCGCTCGACACGGCAGACTGGCCCTTCATGCGATCACGGATGATCGAGCTGGCCGGCGTCGAGGTGATGGCCCTGCGCGTGTCCTTCACCGGCGATCTGGGCTGGGAGCTGCATTGCCGCGCCGAGGATCAGGTGGCGCTTTACACTGCGCTGCTGGAGGCGGGGCAGGCGTTCGGCGCAGCCCCGGTGGGCAGTCGTGCCCTGATGAGCCTGCGCATGGAAAAGGGCTACGGGTCATGGGGCCGGGAATACAGCCCCGAATACTGGCCGCAGGAATGCGGGCTGGACCGCCTGTGCCGCCGCGACAAACCCTATCTGAACAGCGCGGCGGCATTGGCCAACATGGAAAAGGCCCCACGCGAAAAGATGGTGCTGCTGGCACTGAACGAAGAGGACACCACAGCCTCGAACGCCGACGCGACCGGGGGCGAGCCGATCTTCAAGGACGGGGTCGGCATTGGCCGGGTCAGCTCCGGCGCCTATGGCTACCATGTCGGGATGTCTCTGGCGCTTGGCTTCGTCAAGAACGCGAGGCCGGGGGATCAGGTCGAAGTGATGGTGCTGGGCCGCCCACATTGGGCTGTGATCCTTGACCGACCACCTTTTGACCCCGAGGGCACAAGGCTGCGCGCCTGATCTTCTCTGGTTTATAAATACTTTGGGGGAGGCCGCCGAAGGCGGGCGGGGGCGTCGTCCATTGGGCTTGAACCAATGGCGCACCAATGGACGACCCCCAGGACGTTTCCGTCAACGGAAACGCCAAACGCGTCGACGCGTTTGGCGCGCCCCCTGATCACTCCGCCGCCAAAGGCCGGATCTTGAGCGCCGTGATACGGTTGTTCTCGCGCGCCATGACCTCGAAGCGGAAGCCGTGGAAGCTGAAGACCTGACCGATGGTCGGGATCATCTGCGCCTCGTGAATCACCAGACCGGCCACCGTGTTGGCCTCGTCATCGGGCAGCGACCAGTCGAGCGCCCGGTTCAGGTCGCGGATCGTCATCGCGCCGTCGATCCAGTAGTTCCCGTCCTCGCCGCGCTTGACCGTCTGGCTGCCATCGGGATCGAATTCGTCGGTGATCTCGCCCACGATTTCCTCGAGAATGTCCTCGAGCGTGATCAGCCCCTGAAGGGCACCGTATTCATCCACCACCAGCGCAAAATGCGTCCGGCGGCGCAGGAACTGGCGCATCTGGTCGTCAAGCGACGTGCTGTCGGGGATGAAGTAGGGCTTCATCGCCACGTCGGCGAATTTGAAGCTGCTCATCGCCTCGGCGGGTTTGTCGCTTTCCTGCATGAAGCGGTACATCGCGCGGAAGAGATCCTTGGCATGCACCACGCCGATGATGTTCTCGGGGTCGCCGCGATAGACCGGCAGGCGCGTGTGGTTCGATTCCAGACACTGGCGCAGGATGTCCTGCGGATCGTTGTCGGCGTCGATCATCTCGATGCCCGAGCGGTGGAGCATGATCTCTTCCACCGTGCGTTCGCTGAGATCAAGCGCGCCCAGAATACGGTCACGGTCTTCCTTTTCAACCACCCCTTCGGAATGGCCCAGTTGCAGCGCACCGGCGATTTCCTCGCGCACGGCAAGGATGTGGCTGTCGGGGTCGGTCTTGACCCCGAACACGCTCAGCACGCCGCGCACCAGCATCCGCACGGCCCCCACGATGGGCGAGAAAATCGTAATCACCAGCTGGATCACCGGCGACACACGGCTGGCCGCGGTTTCGGGGTTGGTGATGGCATAGGTCTTGGGCAACACCTCGGCAAAGACCAGCACGAGCACGGTCATCACCAAAGTGGCCAGCGCCACGCCGGATTCGCCGAAAAGCCGGGTGAAGAGGGCGGTGGCCAGCGAGGTGGCCAGGATGTTGACAAGGTTGTTGCCCAGCAGGACCGAGCCGATCAGCCGTTCGTTGTCCTCGGTGATCTTCAGCGCCCGGTCGGCCCCCTTGGAGCCCTTGTCGGACATCGACCGCAGCTTGCCGCGCGACGCGGCTGTCAGCGCGGTTTCAGAGCCGCTGAAGAAGGCGGACATGACAAGCAACCCCAGAATGGCGGCTGCGGTGATCCAGAGTGCGGCATCGGCCGTCGTCGAAGCGGGGTCCATGAGATCCAACGTTTTGAAAACTTGACAGGGTTATGGGGTCAGATGCGCTCCGGTTCAAGCGCCGTCCGGTCCGCGAACCGGCCGCTCGTCGGGCCTTTCGGTCCTCCTCGCGCGGACTGTGCGCAAGGGCATGACACGCACCGCTCAGCCGCGCGCCATCGGGTGATGGTCCAGCACCAGCTCCTTCAGCCGCTCTTCGAGCACATGGGTGTAGATCTCGGTGGTCGAGACATCGGCATGGCCCAGGAAGGTCTGGATCGCCCGAAGATCGGCGCCATTGGCCAGAAGATGCGTCGCAAACGCATGGCGCAGCGTGTGTGGCGTGACCTTGGACGGCGATACGCCGCCCTCGACGGCGAGGTCCTTGATCAGGACATAGAACGCGTGCCGCGTCAGGTGGCCGGATTTGCCGCGTGACGGAAAGAGATGCGGCGAGGCCGGTTTGCCTTCGGCGCGGGCGTCATCCTCCATCGTCTCGCGCGTGCCCAGCCAGTCGCGCAGCGCCGAGCGGGCCGGGGGCGAGAGCGGCACCATGCGTTCCTTGCCGCCCTTGCCCCGGATCAGCAACATGCGCGGATCCCCCTTGGCTGCAGAAAGCGGAAGCGAAACCAGTTCGCTCACCCGCATGCCGGTGGCGTAAAGCAGTTGCATCAGGCAGATATTGCGCTGGCGGTCCGCCGGGCTCCGGCCATGTCGCGTGGCCGCGTCAAGAAGGCGGTCCACTTCGTCGGTCGAAAGCGTCTTGGGCAGGCGCTTGTCACGGCCCGGTCCGCTGATCTGAACCGCCGGATTGTCGCCGCGAAACCCTTCCTCGAAACAGAAGCGGTAGAGCTGCTTGATCGCCGACAGGCGTCGGGCGCGGGTGGACTTGGCAAGGCCCTGCGCATCGCAATGCACGAGGTAATCCTCGACATCGGTTTTCTGTGCCGTGGTGAGCGACAGACGCCGCCCGCCAAGCCAATCCGTGAAATCCGAGAGATCGCGCGCATAGGCCAGCTGGGTGTTGGTCGCAGCGCCCCGTTCCGCAGCCTGTGCGTCGAGAAAGGCCGCGATCCAGTGACGGTCGCTCATCGCCGCGCGCCCTCCTTGTCGAGGATCGCCAGTTGCAGCGCGGCGCGGCGGGCGGTGTCCTCCAGACCGAAGGCCCGCAGGGCGCGCAGGGCGTCGGTCAGGTCGGCATCGTTTCCGGCGGCCCCCGACTCGAAGCTCTGCAGGACAGTCAGCAACGCCTCGCCCAAGCGGTTCTGCGTCGGCAGGCCCGCCAAGCCGGACGGTGCTTGGGGCGCGCCGTCCCATGCGGCGGCCAGCGCGGCGGCGTGGGGCATGTCAACGGGGATGCTGGCCGGCGTCTGTCCCTGTGCCAGCGCGGCCAGAAAGCGCAGTCCTGCGTCGGGGCTGTTGGTGAGATCCCGGGCAACGTCCTCGTAGGCGTCGGTCAGAAGGCCTGCGGTTCGGGCGATGGTTTGCGCCCGGTCCGACAGCGCCAAACCCTGCAGTTGCGGCGCGAAAAGGTTGGCGAAGGAGACAAGCAATCCCGCCGCCCGCATCTGCGGCCAGACCTGCTCCAGAGTGGTGGAGATGGCGTCAGGCTCTACCTTGGCCAAGGCCGCCTCGAACCGTTGCAAGGCCTCCACCCGGTCCCAGATGCCGCCCGACGCCGCAGGATCTTGGGCCGTGTAGACGCCCAGAAGCTGGTTGCCGTCGATGGCACCGACGCGGGCCAGACGTTCCGCCGCCTGCAATTGTGCGCGCCAGCCTGAATCGCCCGACAGTTCGACCACCGCGAAGGGCAGGGGCAGCGGTGTCGTGGGCAGGGCTTCTCCGATTGCCTCGAACAGGCGGAACTGGAGCGGTGTCGGACGGACCGGCGGTTGCAGGGGGGCGACGGTCTCGCTGTATTCCGGGTCGAGGAACCGAAGCAGCAGTTCGGCATCGAGGGTCGACATCTGGTTCAGGGCAACGCCGGTCTGATAGATGGTCATCGCGTGCGGGAAGTCGCCGCTGCGCGTGGCGCACCAGATCCGTGTGGGAAGATCGGTGCTCAGACTGGGGGTGTCGTTCAGCACGCCGCAGAGCGCCTCATCGGACCCGGTCAGCAGCGCGAGGTCGAAGGCCAGATCGAACAGCGCGGGTGTCATCGTGCCCATCTGTTCCATCAGTGCCTCGGCCTGAGGCACAAGACCGTGCTGATAAAGCAGGGTTGCCCGTGCCCGCAGAAGCGCATCGCCCTTGGCGCTGGCGGGAGGGTCAGCTTCGGCCAGCATCAGGATGTGCAGAAGCTGGGTCAGCGCGGGGATGGCAGGGCGGCGGGTCTGCAACCGCTCGAGAGCCGCGATGAGATCGGCCTCGGAACTGCCCTGCCAGAGCGACGGTGGAAGACCGGTGACGGCGCTGGACAACAGCCCCACACCGCCAAGCCCCGGCGCGTCGAGCGGCTGAACATCGACATCGGGCACGGCTGCACTCTGCGCCACGGGGTTCTGGTCCGGCAGGACCACCACGGGCGGCGCGTTGCGCTGCACCGCAAGCCAGTCGATGGCTGACAGCGGTTGGCTTTGCGCCTGATCCTGCGCAAGGACCGGCCCCGCAAGGCAGGTCAGGCTCAGAAGGACCGGCTTAATCTGCATCCAGCGTCACGGGTTGTCTGACCTCGGTCTGTGGCGGCGAAAAATCCGCGCCGAAATACGGGCCCAAATACGCATAGGCCACCAGCGCGATCGTGCCGATGATCAGAAGGTAGATCAGCCATTTGATGATGTGCCCCATATCGACCCTTGCCCTGCCTCGATGATTTTTTCCAAGTTATAACTGGCCTTTTTCGCAAGATCACGTCATTCAACGGCCGTTATCAAAAAATTGGCGGCACTTGGCCGAGATGCAAGGGGTCTGTCGGGGCAATGCAGGCAAGACTGAAGAAAACGGTGGTTCTTGTCGGCATGATGGGCGCCGGGAAAACTGCCGTTGGCAAGGCCCTTGCGGCCATGCTCCACGCGCCCTTCCTTGATTCGGATGCCGAGATCGAGAAGGCCGCCAACATGACCATCCCCGAGATTTTCGAACGCGATGGCGAGGCGTTTTTCCGCGTGAAGGAGCGTCAGGTCATCTCGCGTCTGCTTGAACGGGAAAAGGGCGTGCTGTCGACCGGGGGTGGGGCCTACATGGCCGAGGAAAACCGCGAGATCATCTCGCGCAAGGGTGCTGCGGTGTGGCTGAATGCCGATCTCGACCTGTTGTGGCAGCGCGTCCGTCACAAGGACACGCGACCGCTGTTGCGTGTGCCCAACCCGCTTGCGGCGCTCACGCGGCTCTATGAGGAACGGGTGCCGATCTACGCGAAGGCGGACCTGAGCGTGGTGTCCCAGCCCGGGCTGTCGGTCGATGACATGGCAGCGCGGGTGGTCGAGGTCTTGAAGACGCGCCCTGATGTGCTGGAGGTTCTGGAATGATCGACACCGTTCATGTGCCGCTGGACGGCCGCGCCTATGATGTGCGGATCGGCTCCGATCTGCTGGCCCGGGCCGGTGCCGAGATTGCACCGCTTCTTAAACGGCCGCGCGTCGCGATTGTCACGGATGCGCATGTCGCCGGGCTGCATCTTGCGCCGCTGGAGCGGGCGCTGTCTGCCGAAGGCATCGCCTCGGTCAGCCTGACCCTGCCTGCGGGCGAGGCCACCAAGAGCTGGCCGCATTTCGAACGGACGGTGGAATGGCTGCTCGAAGAAAAGATCGAACGTCGTGACATCATCATCGCCCTTGGTGGCGGCGTGATCGGCGATCTGGTCGGCTTTGCCGCGGCAGTCCTGCGCCGGGGCGTGCGGTTTGTGCAGATTCCGACCTCGCTGCTCGCGCAGGTGGACAGCTCCGTCGGCGGCAAGACCGGGATCAACGCGCCGCAGGGCAAGAACCTGATCGGTGCGTTCCACCAGCCGTCGCTGGTGCTCGCGGATATCTCGGTGCTGAATTCCTTGCCTGACCGCGATTTCCTTGCCGGTTATGGCGAGGTGGTCAAATACGGTCTTCTGGGCGATGCGACGTTCTTCGACTGGCAGGAAGCGCAGGCCGACCGGATCAAGGCCCGCGATCCAGAGGCTTTGGCCCATGCGGTCCGACGCTCGGTCGAGATGAAAGCCGACATCGTGGTGCGGGATGAGACCGAACAGGGCGACCGCGCGCTGTTGAACCTCGGGCACACGTTCTGTCATGCCTTCGAGGCCGCCACGGGCTATTCGGACCGCCTGCTGCACGGAGAGGGAGTCGCCATCGGCTGCGCGCTTGCCTTCGAGCTGTCCTCGCGCCTTGGATTATGCGCTCAGGAGGATCCCAGCCGCGCGCGTGCGCTGCTGAGCGAGATGGGCATGAAGGTCACGCTGGGCGATATCGACGGGGAGCTGCCGGGGGCACAGGCGCTGCTCGATCTCATGGGGCAGGACAAGAAGGTCATCGACGGGCGGTTGCGCTTCATCCTTGCGCGCGGGATCGGAGAGGCGTTCGTGACCTCGGACGTGCCACCGGACACGGTGCTGACACTCTTGCAGGACGCGCTGTCGGACCGCTGAATTTGACCGAATGGTAAAAAAGGCGCCCCAGAGGGCGCCTTTTTCAATCAGAACGGAATTTCGTCGTCGATGTCGCGCGCAGGTGCGCGGGCCGGGCCTCCGCCGCCACCGGAACCACCGCCGTAATCCCCACCATAGCCGCCACCGTAATCCCCGCCGTAGTCGCCACCGCTGCTGCCACCGCCATAGCCGCCACCACCGCCATCACGGCTGTCGAGCAGTGTCAGCTCGCCCCGGTACGGGCGCAGCACGATTTCCGTCGTGTAGCGGTCCTGGCCGGACTGGTCCTGCCATTTGCGGGTTTCCAGCTGGCCTTCGATATAGACCTTGGAGCCCTTGCGCAGATACTGCTCGGCGATGCGGGCCAGAGGTTCCGAGAAGATGGCCACGCTGTGCCACTCCGTCCGTTCCTTGCGTTCGCCGGTGTTGCGGTCTTTCCAGTTCTCGGACGTGGCGATCCGCAAGTTGCAGACCTTGCCGCCGTTCTGGAATGTCCGCACTTCCGGATCACGGCCCAGATTGCCGACGATGATGACCTTGTTGACTGAACCGGCCATGTGTCCCCCATCTTTCATTCGAATCTCTGGCGCGCTGCGCCGTTTGTGCGACCCTACACCAGCGCTCGGCCGGATTGCCATCCGCTATTGGCGAAGGCGGGTTATCGCAGTCCATCAGCTTGTGGTTAACAAATGATGAGCAACCAAGGCTGGTGCCAGACGCGAATCCGGACTATACACCCTGAAAATCTCAACGTGGGGCGTACGCAGAGATGCGAACAACAAGACAGAGATTTGTTGCGGTGTTGAGTGTTGCCGCAATGATGAGTGCCGGAACCGTCAGCGCCGAGGTGTTGTCCACCAAGAGCCGTGTGGCGCTGTTCTCCAGCAAGACCAAGGTCCTCGATACCCGTGCGGCGCAGCAATACAAGAGCTCCGTGCGCCTTCAGCCGCCCAAGGTCGTGACACCGACGAAATGGGGAGAGGTGGGCCAGGACGGTCCCTTGCCTCAGTATCGCGGTCGGTATTCCGGCGTCTACGCGGGCATGGCGCGTGACGCCGCCCGGCGCCATGGCATCCCCGAAGACCTGTTCCTCCGGCTGGTTCAGCAGGAAAGCAATTTCAACCCGAATGCCCGGTCTCACAAGGGGGCCATCGGTCTTGCGCAGCTGATGCCCGGCACGGCGCAATATCTGCGGGTCGATCCCAACGATCCGGCACAGAATCTTGATGGTGGCGCGCGCTATCTCAAGGAACAGTATCGCAAATTCGGCCAATGGCCGTTGGCGCTGGCCGCCTACAATGCCGGTCCGGGTGCTGTCGAAAAGCACAAGGGAATCCCGCCGTTCCGGGAAACCCGGGATTACGTCAAGAAAATCTGGGGCCGGTAACCGCGAACAGTGTCGGCAACTGCCGTCGATTGTTTCCGATCAGTACGATTGGGGCAGCGTGGCGCAGGCTTTGCCCCGTTCTTTGCCCAATTGATTTGAAAACCGGACGAATGAGGCCAAACTGCTGCCCCATTCCATCGGCAAAACCACATCAGACAAAGTGAAACTGCACCGAGTTGGTGGATGCGTGTGGTCCCCGCGTGATCCGCTCGCCCCATTCGGTTTATGGAGAGTGGCATGATTAAGGTCTTGAACAAATTCCGCACCGATGAGTCCGGTGCCGTCACCGTTGACTGGGTGGTCCTGACAGCGGCCGTGGTCGGGATGGCGATGTTGACCTATGCGGGGCTCGCGGAGAACACCCAGACCGTCACCGATGCAACCGGTGCCGCCGTCCTCACGGCACAGGATTTCCTGCCGAACTGACCCTGACAGGGCCGGGTGCAGGTCACTCGGCCGCCATCTGGATCACGGGCTCCATCCCCGCAAGATCGGCATCACTCAGATGGCACTTCACCTGATGCCCGTCGCCCAGCTGTCGCATGGGCGGCACGTCCTTCTCGCACAATCCCCCCGGAACCTGTGACTTCCACCGGCAACGCGTCTGGAACGGACAACCCGGCGGCGGGTTCATGGCCGAGGGAATATCGCCCTCAAGCACGATATGCTTTTTCGTCACCCGCGTGTCGGCGATCGGCACGGCTGACAGCAGCGCCTCGGTATAGGGGTGATAGGGGGGGGCGAAGACCTGGTCGGTCGTGCCAAGCTCCACCACATGACCAAGATACATGACCATAACGCGATCAGACAGATAGCGGACGATGCTCAGGTCATGGCTGATGAAAAGCAGCGTGGTTTTCTGTTCGCGCTGGATCTCCATCAACAGATCCGTCACCGCAGCCTGAACCGACACGTCCAGCGCCGACACCGGCTCATCCGCCACCACGATCCGGGCATTCCCGGCAAAGGCGCGGGCGATGCCGACGCGCTGTTTCTGACCACCTGACAATTGGCGCGGCATCCGGTCCGCAAAGGCACGCGGCAGCTTCACGAGGTCCAGCAATTGCAGCATCCGCTCGCGCCGTTCGGCGTCGTTTTTGCCGACGCCGAACACTTCGAGCGCCCGGATGATCTGACGCCCCACCGTCATCGACGGGTTGAGCGTGTCGAACGGGTTCTGGAAGACCATCTGCACATCCGCGATGGTCTGGGTGTCGCGCGCCTCGATCGGGGTGGATTCGATGTTGCGATTGTCGATGAGGATCTGCCCGTCCGTGGCTGTTTCCAGCCCCATGAGCACCTTGGCGAAGGTGGACTTGCCGCACCCGGATTCGCCGACAATGGCCAGGGTCTCGGATTCCCGCGCTTCGAAACTCAGGGTCTCGTTCGCCTTGACCACCTTGGTGTCGCCGCGCTTGCCGAACAGCGCGTTGGCCGCAACCTCGTAATATTTCTTGAGGTTGTCCATCTTGAGCACAACGCGCCCCGGCTCGGGCTTCTGCGTTGTGTTTCCGGCATCCATCGGCGCCTGCCAGTCGATCTCCTGAAAGCGCAGGCAGCGGGTCGCGTGGCGTTCATTGCCCGGAACGTCGAACATCCTGATATCACCGGCGTCGCAGCGCCCGGCTTCGAAATAGTCACAGCGCGGCCCGAAATTGCAGCCCTGAGGCCGTTCATGCGGCAGGGGAAAGTTGCCCGGAATGGCGCGCAGGGGGCGCGCGTTCTTGTCCGCACCGGGCAGGGGGATCGACCGGAAGAGCGCCTGCGTATAGGGGTGCTGCATCTCGTCGAACACATCCTTGATCGATCCGCGCTCCACCGCCTCGCCGGAATACATCACGCAGATGCGGTCGCAGGTTTCCAGCACCAGACCAAGGTTGTGGCTGATGAAGAGCATCGAGGTGCCGTATTTCTGACCCAGCTCCTTGACCAGCTCCACCACCGCCGCTTCGACCGTCACATCCAGCGCGGTCGTCGGCTCATCAAGGATGAGCAAGGACGGCTCCGCCATCAGCGCCATGGCGATCACGATGCGCTGCTGCTGCCCGCCGGACAGCTGGTGCGGATAGGCATCGAGAATGCGCGCCGGGTCCGGCAGTTTCACATCCGTGACCACCTGCAGCGCGCGGTCATAGGCCTCTTTCTCGGAGGCACCGCGATGGATCATCGGCACTTCCATCAACTGCCTGCCGATCTTCATCGCCGGATTGAGCGAGGCCATCGGCTCCTGGTAGATCATCGCGATCTCCGATCCGCGGATCTTGCGCAGCTCTTCCTGGCTCATCTCGTTCAGGTCGCGCCCCTTGAACTTGATCGACCCGCCGACGATGCGCCCGTTCTTGCCCAGATCCTGCATCACCCCAAGCGCCACGGTGGATTTACCGCACCCCGACTCGCCCACAAGGCCCACCGCCTCGCCCGGCATGACCCGGACCGAAAAATCCATCACCGCCGGAATTTCCCGAAGCCGGGTGAAGAAGGAAATCGACAGGCTGTCGATCTCGAGAATGGGGCCGTCGTAGCTGTCTTTCATGTCGTCTCTCCCTGTCGGAGCTGGAGACTTGCGTCCCTCTTCATCTTGCCAAGTAAACTCCGGGGGTTTGGGGGCAGAGCCCCCAATCCTCACGTCATCAGTCGCGCAGCGATTCCTCTCGCAGCCCATCGGCCAGCAAATTCAACCCAAGCACCATGCTCAGCAGCGCAAAGGCGGGCACCATTGCCGGGTGCAGGTAAATCTGCAGCAGGCGCCGCCCGTCATTGATCGTGGTGCCCCAATCCGGGCTTTCCGGCGGCAGGCCCAGACCGAAGAACCCGAGCGTGCCCAGAAGGATCGTCGTGTAGCCGATCCGCAGGCAGAAATCGACGATCAGCGGGCCGCGCGAATTGGGCAGGATCTCCCAGAGCATGATGTACCACGGGCGTTCGCCCCGCGTCTGGGCGGCAGCGACATAGTCCCGCGTCTTGATATCCATCGCCAACCCCCGGACGATGCGGAACACCGTGGGCGAGTTGACGAAGACCACCGAGACGAACACCACGAGGATGCCACCCTGCAGGTTGAAGAGATCCACCGCGTCGGGCAGCACGGTGATCGCCGTGCCGGGTTGCGAGATCAGCGACAGGTAGAGCCAGCCCATTACCCCAAGCACCCCGATCAACAGCGGTGTGCGCACCGCCGGTTGCGTGCGGTAGCGCGAATTGAGCAGCACCGCGACGAAGATGATCGGGAAGATGAAGAGCACCATGGCCATGTAGTTGGGGATCCCCGTATCCACGATCTCCGGTGTGACCAGCAGGTAGAAGAGCAGGATCACCGGGAAGGCGAGGATGAGGTTGGCGAGAAAGCTGAGGAACGTGTCGAGCTTGCCGCCATAGTATCCCGCAGGCAGGCCCAGTGTGATGCCCACCATGAAGGCAAAGAGCGTGGCCAGAGGCGCGATCTGCACCACCACCCAGGCCCCTTTGACCATGCGGCTGAACACGTCGCGGGCAAGGTTGTCACCGCCGAAGAGGTAATAGGGGTACTGGCCATCCTCGGCGCCCATGATCGCGGTGCCGGGGGGCTTGTTCTTCATGCTCGAGACCTGCGCCAGCGGGTCATGGGTGATGATCAGGTCGAAGGCGCCGAAGATGCCCGTGAACACCCAGAACATGACAAGCGCAAAGCCGATCATCCCGATGGTGCTGTCGAACAGCTTGCCATAAAGCCCCAACCGCCGCTTGTAGACGAAGGACAGCGTGAAAAGGACAACCAGTGCGACCCAGACAGGTGTGAACTGGATGAAGACGCGGGTGAGGATGTCAAACCAACCGAGCGGTTCCATATCTGTGTTCCTTCCGCTCAGGACACGCTGATGCGCGGGTTGAGGTAGACGTAGCCGATGTCCGAGATGAGCTGCGTGATCAGCACCACGAAGACCGACACGACCGACACGCCCAGCAGCAATTCGATGTCATTGTTCCCGGCGGCCTGCACCAGCGTCCAGCCGAAGCCCTTGTAGTTGAACAGCGTCTCGACGATCACCACGCCGTTCAGGAGCCACGGGAATTGCAGCATGATCACCGTAAAGGGCGCGATCAATGCGTTGCGCAGCGCGTGCCTGAGAACGATGTTCGGGAAGCTGACGCCCTTCAGGCGCGCGGTGCGGATGTATTGCGCCGTCATCACCTCGGCCATCGAGGCGCGGGTCATGCGGGCGATATATCCCATGCCGTAAAGCGCGATGGTCATCACCGGCAGGGTGAAGTTCTCGAAGGTGGCGTCCTCCATCGCGCTGGTGGCCGACCCGTTGAACCAGCGCAGACCGAAGGCGGTTGAGGCGAAAACCGCGATGAACACGACGCCGGACACATATTCCGGAGTGGCGGTTGTGATGATCGACACGGTCGACAGAGACCGGTCGGTGCGGCTGCCTTCGCGCATGCCTGCCAGCACGCCGATGATCAGCGCGCCGGGCACCATGACCATCATCACCCAGAACATGAGCTTGCCGGTCAGGCCAAGCCGCGTGGCGATGATCGACCCGACACCGTCCTGAAAGACGGTCGAATAGCCCCAGTCGCCCTGCAGGACACCGCAGAAGCTGCGCCCGTCGTCGGGCATGACACCGTTTTCAAGCACACCATTGCAGCGGGACCGCGTCGTGCCGTCCCGGCCTTCGATCACCCATCCGGGGGCGACGCCAAGCCATTGCGCGTATTTGAGGGGCAGGGGCTGCGCATAGCCGCGATCCTGAAGAAAGCTTGCCACCTGCTCGTCCGTCATCCGGACGTTGCCCTGGTTCTTGGCCAGCTTTTCGAGGTTCGGGGCGAGATTGGTGAGCCAGAAAACGATGAAGGTCAAACAAAGCGCTGTCAGAAGCATCGTTGCGATGCGTCGGAGCAGAAAAAAAGCCATGTCGGGTGGGTCTCCCTGGAAATGTCCGCGCGCAGTCGCGCAGAGCGTGGAGTCTCGTCCACGGTCTGCCCCCCTGCGTGGCAAGGGGGCAGAGCCAGGTTAACGGATCAGGCCGCGAACCCGAACTTGTAGAGATGGAACTCGTGCGAGGGATGCTTCTCGGCGTTCACCACGGTTCCATTGTGGTGGTTGTAGAGCGACCGCCAGAACGGCTGGATCATCACACCGTCGTCCCGCAGGGTCTGCTGCACCTTGGCCATCACCTCGCGCCGCTTGTCGGCATCGGCGATGGACAGGGCGTCCGCCATCAGAGCGTCGAACTCGGGGTTGGCATAGCCGCTTTCGTTCCACGCCTCGCCCGAGCGATAGGCCAGCGACAGAACCTGCACGTCGAGCGGACGGTGGTTCCACGTGGTCGCGCTGAACGGGAACTTGGTCCAGTCGTTCCAGAAGGTCGAACCGGGCAGAACCGTGTGCTTGATGTTCACACCTGCATCGGCGATCTGCGCCCGCACGGACGCACCGGTGTTGCGCTCCCAGTCGTCGTCCAGTGTGATCAGCTCGTGCTCGTAATCGGCGAAATCAGTGCCGTCTAGCATCGCCTTGCCCGCCGCCGGATCGAACGGTGCCGGTCCGATATCCGCATAGGCCGGGTGGATCGGGCAGACATGGTGGTTCTCGGCCACCGAACCGCGACCGTTATACCCCAGCTCGAGGCAGACCGCGTTGTCGACCATCATCGCAAGGGCAACACGGACGTTGCGGTCGGCATAGGGCACGCGGCCATCGACTTCGGTCTGCTGGTTGAAACGGTGCACCAGCGTCGCCGCCGTCACGGTCTCGGTCTTGGACCAGCCGATGGCGTCGAGGATGTCGATGAAATCGCCCACCGATTCATAAAGCAGATCGACTTCACCCGATTCCGCCGCCGCCAGCCACGAAGCCGGGTCGGTGCCGTAGTCGATGAATTCGATCCGGTCGAGGTAGGGTCCGCCGAGAACCTCGGTGCCCCACCATGTGTGATCGGTGGCGCGTTCGATGACTGCTTTCACACCCACTTCGATGGAAACGGGGCGGAACGGACCGGTGCCGATGCCATGGGCATAGACGTCGCCGCCGTCATAGCTTTCGTGCACGATGGCCGCCGGATAGTCCGACATGTTCGCGATGATCGCGATGTCCGGTGCCGACAGGTTCAGACGCACGGTCAGGTCATCGACCACCTCGATGGCGCCGTCGCGCGCTTGACCAGTGTTGGCGTCGATCAGGCCGCCCATGCGCGCGGACATGGAATTGCCTTCCATCGCGGAATCGCACCAGCCGGTGATGTTGCGCGCCACGTCGGCTGCGGTGAACGCGTCGCCATTGTTCCAAGTCACGCCCGGACGGACGTTCAGCACATAGGTCTTCGCATCGTCGCTGACTTCCCAGCTTTCAAGCAGCATGCCGCGGAACGAACCGTCGTTCTGGTATTCGACGAGATATTCGAGGAAGCCGCGCGACTGGTTGCCGATCTCGGACCAGTCATAGGCGCGCGGGTCCTTCATGGCCTTGACCAGCGTCTGAATGCGCAGCGTCCCGCCCTGCTGGATATTGGCCGCCTGTGCCTGAACCGGCTGCGTGAGGCCGATCATGCCATAGGCGGCTGCGGCGGTGACGCCGAGGCTCGTGGCGCGTGTCAGGAATTCGCGCCGGTCCATGAGGCCGGACTTGTATTCGTCGGCGTAAAGCTCCGCCGCTGGGTGCAGTTTGTTGGTCTGCGTGGTGTGCGTCATCTGATTCTCCCTGTGACACGTTTGTTATGAGCGCGCTTGAACGCGGCATGATTATTCCGAGACCCAGATTGGCGCTCAGAGTTTTTTCACATAGCGCCTGAACCGATGGGTCCCGTCAATCGTCAGACTAGACCTTTTGTGGTCTGATTGCGACACCCAGCTTGCCCTTCTGCGACATCACCAACCGCCGGAGCCACGGCGTCCGAAAAACGGGATCAAACTTCCCTTGCGTCAACCTGTATCCAGTCGCGCATTCGCGCCCGAAACCAGGTGCGCTGCCGCTTGGCGAATTGCCGGGTGAGGATCGTCGCACGGCTGCGCGCCTCATCAAGGCGCATCGTGCCATCGATCACCGCCATCAGCTCTGCCGCGCCGATGGCTTTTGCCGAGGGCAGGTCGGGCGACCATGTCGGGTGGTTGGCCTGTGCTTCCTCCATCGCTCCGGTCGCGAGCATTTGGTCGAACCGCGCTTCGATTCTGGGTGTGAGCCAGTCCTTCGGCGCGTCGACCACCAGTGCGCTGACCTCGGAAAGGGGCAGGCGCGGCGGATCGGTATCCGCCTGCCACGCAGCCAGCCCCCTCCCGGTATGTGTCAGCACCTCCCAGGCGCGCTGCACGCGCATCGGATTCGCCGTGTCAATCCGGCTGCGGGTTTCGGGGTCGAGCTCGTCCACCAATGTGTCATGTCCCTCGGACGCGATCCGCTGCATGGCTGTTGCGCGGACCGTGTCGGGCGTCTTGGGAATATCTGCCAATCCTTCGGTCAGGGCCGTGAAATACAGCCCTGTGCCCCCAACGATGATGGGACGACAGGCGCCGGTCAGGTAGGGGTCCAGATCCCGCAGCCAATGACCCACGGAATAGGGCACATCGCCGGCGACATGCCCATAAAGCGCATGGGGCGCCCGGGCTTCATCTTCGGGCGACGGGCGTGCGGTCAGCACACGCCAGTCAGAATAAACCTGGATCGCATCCGCGTTGACGATCACGCCGCCCTGCTGTTCGGCAATTCGGAGCGCAAGCTCGGATTTCCCGCTGGCGGTCGGGCCCGCAATGAGCACCGGCCGGTCCGGACTCAGGTTGGAAATCCGGTCTGGCAGGGCGTGCTTCACTCGGGCTGTCCTTTCGTGCGGGTCCGTCCTGCGGCCTCTTTGCCGGAGGGGGCGAGTCCGCCTTGCCCCGAGGCCGGTTTTCCGACAGGTTGCGGGCGATCTTAGACCCTCGTCGAAACGGAGCGCAACATGGCGGACACCCAGACCCCTCATCCGAAATACAAACGTGTCATGCTGAAGATTTCGGGCGAAGCCCTGATGGGGGATCAGGGGTTCGGTCTGCACCCGCCCACCGTTCAGCGGATCGCGCAGGAGGTCAAAGCGGTGCATGACCTCGGCGTCGAAATCTGCATGGTGATCGGCGGCGGCAACGTGTTCCGGGGGCTGCAAGGCAGCGCCCAGGGGATGGAGCGGACAACGGCGGACTACATGGGCATGCTCGCCACCGTGATGAACGCGCTGGCCATGCAATCCGCACTTGAGGAACTGGGCGTGTTCACCCGCGTGATCTCGGCCATCCGCATGGACGAAGTGGCAGAGCCGTATATCCGCCGCCGGGCGGTGCGTCATCTCGAGAAAAAGCGCGTTTGCGTGTTCGCGGGCGGGACCGGCAACCCCTATTTCACAACCGACACCGCCGCCGCGCTGCGCGCCAACGAGATGAACTGCGAAGCGATCCTGATGGGCAAGAACGGTGTCGACGGCATCTACGACAAGGACCCGCGCACCAACTCTGACGCCAAGCGCTATGACAAGGTAACCTATGATGAGGTGCTGCAGAAGAACCTCAAGGTGATGGATGCGTCCGCCATCGCGCTGGCGCGGGACAACAGCCTGCCGATCGTCGTCTTTTCGCTGGACGAGCCGGGAGGCTTCCGTGGCATCCTCGCAGGCGACGGCACGTACACGATGGTGCATGGCAGCCAGAAACCCGGCACGGGCGAGGCGGCCTGACCGATCCGTCACAGACCGCCAAGCGATTCACCCTGAAAGTCGCAAGACGCTATACTTTCAGGCACGTGTCGCATAGAACGCAAAACAAAGCACAAAAACTGCTCTTGAGGGCCATATGGCAGATGACTTCATTCTCGACACCGACGATCTGACGCGCCGCATGGATGGCGCGATGGCAAACCTGCGCACGGAATTCGCCTCGCTCCGCACCGGCCGGGCCAGCGCCTCGATGCTGGAGCCCGTGATGGTGGACGCCTATGGCAGCATGACCCCCATCAACCAGGTGGGCACCGTGAACGTGCCCGAGCCCCGGATGGTCACGATCAACGTGTGGGACAAGGGTCTGGTCGGCAAGGTCGAGAAAGCGATCCGCGAAAGCGGTCTGGGCATCAACCCGCAGCTCAATGGCACCATCATCATGCTGCCCATCCCCGAACTGAACGAGGAACGCCGCCGCGAATTGGGCAAGGTTGCCGGGCAATACGCCGAACATGCGCGCGTGTCTGTGCGCAACATCCGCCGCGACGGCATGGATCAGATCAAGAAGGCCAAGTCGGATGGCCTGTCAGAGGACGACCAGAAATTCTGGGAATCCGAGGTGCAGGAACTCACCGATGCCTATATCAAGAAGATCGACGCTGCTTTGGAAACGAAGCAGGAAGAGATCATGCAGGTCTGAGGACCGCGCAGAAAGGACCTCGGCCAGATGGCTAAGCCAGCAACACCAGACGACGGTCCCCGCCATGTGGCGATCATCATGGACGGCAACGGCCGCTGGGCGACCCAGCGGGGCAGACCGCGTCTGTTCGGCCATCAGGCAGGCGCGCGACGCGTGCGCGAAATCGTCGAGGCCTGCCCGGCGCTTGGCGTCGATTACCTGACGGTCTTTGCCTTCTCGACCGAAAACTGGAAACGCACGCAGTCGGAAGTGGCAGGTCTGATGAACCTCTTCCGCCGCTACATCACGCGTGAAGCCAAGGCGCTCAAGGCCAACGATGTCTGCGTCCGCTTCATCGGCGACCGTGTGCGCCTCGATGCGAAGCTTGTGTCGATGATGGACGAGCTTGAGGCGCTGACGGCGAATTGTCAGTCGGTGAATCTCACCATCGCGATCAACTATGGCGGCCGCGACGAGGTGGCCCGCGCCACCAAACGTCTTGCGCGTGACGTGGCCGAAGGCAGGCTGAACCCCGAAGACGTGGATGAAGAAACGCTGCCAAAGTATCTGGATACCTGCGTTTTACCCGATCCGGACCTTGTGATCCGCACCAGCGGAGAGGCGCGGATTTCCAACTTCCTTCTGTGGCAATCGGCATATTCCGAATACGAATTCATCGACACGCTCTGGCCGGATTTCACCGCCGAGGAATTCCGCAAGGTCGTCGGAGGCTTCGGCACCCGCGAACGCCGCTTCGGCGCCGTGGTGGCATGACGTCAGGCAAGTGGGACGACCTCGCGCCGCGGCTCTTTTCAGCCGTGGGAATGGTGGCCATTGGCGCGCTTGGCGTCTGGCTGGGCGGCCTGTGGTTTCATGGCCTGATCTCGATCATCGTCGGTCTCATGGTCTGGGAACTGGTGACGATGCTCGACACCGCGCGCAGCAAGTCAGCCTTGATCCTCGCGGTTGTATCGGCGCTCGTGTCCATGGTCGCGGTGGAAATACCGGCGTCCTTTGCGCTGCCATTGCTTCTGATGCCGTCCATGCTGGGTCTCGGTCGGATGGAGCAGGGGGGCGTGACCTATGCCGTCTTCACCGCGCTGATCCTGCTGGCAGGCTACGGATTGATGTCGCTGCGGGACGATTTCGGGCTGACCTGGATGGTCTGGCTTCTCCTGATCGTGGTGGTGACGGACATCGCGGGCTATTTTGCCGGACGCCTGATCGGAGGACCGAAACTCTGGCCGCGCGTGAGCCCCAAGAAGACATGGTCCGGCACCGTTGCAGGCTGGGCCGGGTCCGCCGTCGTGGCGCTCTTCTTTGCCTCCGGCACGCAGGCGGGAATCGGGCTCGTCGGGGTAAGCATCGCGGTCAGCATGGCCAGCCAGATCGGGGACATTGCAGAAAGTGCGATCAAACGCCGGGCCGGGGTCAAGGACAGCTCGCGCCTGATTCCGGGTCATGGCGGGTTGCTTGACCGTTTCGACGGCATGTTGGGGGCCGCGATCTTTATCGTGATCGCAGGCCAGATTGTCGGATTTCCACCGGGGGCCCAATGAGGCGCATCACGATTTTCGGGGCCACCGGCTCCATCGGCCAGAACACGCTCGACCTTATTCGCCGGGACCGCGCATCTTATCAGGTCGTCGCTCTGACCGGGGATCGCAACATTGCGCGGCTGGCGGAAGACGCAAAGGAGCTGGGCGCCGAATTGGCCGTCACCGCGGACCCGGCACGTCTGGACGAACTGCGCGCGGCCCTGGCAGGCTCGGGGGTTGAGGCAGCAGCCGGGCCGGATGCTCTGATCGAGGCAGCGAGCCGCCCGGCGGACTGGGTCATGTCGGCCATCGTCGGCTCAGCGGGGCTTGCACCGGGGCTGCGCGCACTGGAACAGGGCGCGAGCCTTGCGCTCGCCAACAAGGAAAGCATGGTCTGCGCAGGGCCCTTGATGCTGGCCACCGCCAAGGCCCATGGTGCCGCGATCCTGCCGGTGGACAGCGAACATTCCGCCGTCTTCCAGGCGCTGATCGGCGAGGACATGAGCGCGGTCGAGCGGGTGATCATCACGGCGTCGGGCGGGGCGTTCCGGGATTGGCCGATCGAGGACCTCGCAGCGGCCACGCCGGAACAGGCCGCGACCCATCCCAATTGGGCAATGGGCCAAAGGATCACGATCGACAGCGCGTCCATGTTCAACAAGGCGCTGGAACTCATTGAAACACGAGAGTTTTTTCAGATAAAGCCCGAGCAGATCGAGGCTGTCGTACACCCGGAATCGATGATCCACGCGCTGGTCGGCTTCCGCGACGGTGCGCTGATGGCCCATGTCGGTCCGCCCGATATGCGCCATGCCATCGGCTTTGCGCTGCATTATCCGGACCGGAAGACGCTGCCGGTGGAACGACTGGATCTGGTGAAACTGGGTCAGCTCACCTTCCGCCCCGCCGACGAGACCCGCTGGCCGGCTCTGCGCCTTGCGCGTGAGGTGATGGCTACCGGTGGTCTGGCGGGGGCCTGCTTCAATGCGGCCAAGGAACGTGCGCTCGACGGGTTCATCGCCAAACGGATCGGATTCCAGCAGATTGCGGTTGTTGTCGAGGAAGTCCTGAGCAGAGTTTCGGCCCATCCGGGTCACATTGATGCCGACATCACTCTTGATAACGTGCTCCAGCTAGACCATCTCGCTCGGGTACGGGCAGACGACGTCATGAATGAATTAGAGGGTTGAGCCTTGGATATTGCAGCGTTGCTGCCGCAGTTCGGTAGTGTGATTTGGACCCTCCTGGCCTTTGTGGTCGCGCTTTCGGTGATCGTGGCCATCCATGAATATGGTCATTACATCGTGGGCCGCTGGTCCGGTATCGACGCCGATGTGTTCTCCCTTGGCTTTGGCCCGGTGCTGTTCTCGCGTGTCGACAAACGCGGCACGAAATGGCAATTCGCGCTGCTGCCCCTGGGCGGCTACGTCAAGTTCAAGGGCGACAGCAACGCATCTGGCGGCAAGGACGAAGAGGCGATGGCCGGTTTGTCCGAAAGCGAAAGACGCCGCACCATGAACGGCGCGCCGCTCTGGGCCCGTGCGGCCACGGTCGCCGCAGGGCCTGCCTTCAATTTCGCGCTGTCCATTCTCATTTTCACCTGCGTTCTGATGCTCCGGGGCGAAGTGACGGACCCCGTGAAAGTCGGCGAATTGCGCGCGGTGCCAGCCGAGAACGAGCTTCAGGTCGGCGATATCCTTCTCAGCATCGAAGGCATCGACCTGCCGACCTACAGCGAATCCGCAAGTTTTCAGTCCTTCCTCGACGACCTGCCGCATCAGGAACACCTGCAATACACCGTGCAGCGTGGAGAGCGGACGCTCGATGTGCGGGGCCCGTATGTCTATCCCCCTGTGGCCACGCAGATCATTCCGCGCTCGGCTGCGGATGATGCCGGGTTCCGCGCGGGCGACATCATCCTGTCCATCGATTCCCAGCCCATCTACGCGTTCGAGCAATTGCGCGAAGCCGTCGAAGGCTCAGAGGGCAACACCCTGACGCTCGAAGTCTGGCGTGACGGCGATGTGCGCGTTCTCGAGATGACGCCCCGCCGCACCGACGAGCCGCAGCGCGACGGCACGTTCGAGACGAATTACCGGATCGGCATCGTGGGCGGCATGTTCTTTGAACCGGCAACCGAAATGACCGGGCCGTGGGCGGCTTTCGTGTCCGGCGTGCAGCAGACCGGTCGGATCATCGACGGGTCGATCTCGGGGCTGTGGTACATGATCACCGGTGCGATCAGCACCTGCAATCTGTCGGGTCCGATCGGAATCGCGGAAACCTCGGGCTCGATGGCCTCTCAGGGCACGACCAGCTTCATCTGGTTCATCGCGGTTCTCAGCACCGCGGTTGGTCTGCTGAACCTCTTTCCGATTCCTGTTCTCGACGGTGGACATCTCGTCTTCCACGCCTATGAGGCCGTGACCGGTCGCCCACCCAGCGACAAGGCCCTGCGCGTGCTTATGGCCATCGGTCTGACGCTGCTTCTGTCGCTGATGCTCTTTGCGTTGTCGAACGACCTGTTCTGCCCGTAAATCACGCCGCTGATCGGGACGATTTCACAGAATCGTCCCGGATTGCGCCCGAATGATGACACATTTGCCCGGCATCTCGGGCATAGGAAAAAGTCATCCGAGGTGCGCCATGCAAACGATCCAAGACGGCTATCGGTCGTTCAGCCTTCTGGTTTCCATCAATTGGGACCGGATGATCTATGTCTCTGCCATCGCGGCGTCGCTGTTCCTTGGGGCCTATCTGGGCAAGCTCATGATCGGCGCAATGACACACCCTGTCGGGTATTGATCAAACCGGGCTCTGCGGTTTTGACAAGCTAGGGCAATCTGGGTACTCACGTTCCAAAAGGGATGTCTGAGTAGGTTTCCAACAATGACACAAGAAACAGGCGAGCAGGTCACACGGCAGTCGGCGCGCAAATCGTCGGTCCGTCCATTTCTCATAGCTGCATCGGTTGCACTTGGCGTGGGCGTCCTGTCCGCTCCGAACATGGCGCTGGCGCAGGATTTCCGCTTCAACGCCATCTCGGTGGAAGGCAACCAGCGCATCGAGGCGGGCACCATCGCCAGCTATCTCGGCGTTGCGCGCGGCGAAACCGTATCTGCCGGCGAACTGAACGATGGCTATCAGCGCATTCTCGCTTCGGGCTTGTTTGAAACGGTCGAAATCGAACCGCGCGGCAATACGCTTGTCGTGCGCGTGGTCGAATTCCCGACGGTCAACCGCATCACCTTTGAGGGCAATCAGCGGATTGACGACGACGCGCTGTCGCAGATCGTACAGTCGCAATCGCGCCGCGTCTTCAGCCCCTCCACCGCCGAGTCGGACGCGACCCGTATCACAGAGGCCTATGCCCAGCAGGGGCGCATCGCGGCCCGGGTGCAGCCCAAGGTCATCCGCCGGTCGGACAACCGGGTGGATCTGGTCTTCGAAGTCTTCGAAGGTGGCGTGTCCGAAATCGAACGGATCGGCTTTGCCGGCAATCAGGTCTTCAGCGACCGCCGTCTGCGCCGGATTCTCGAAACCAAACAGGCCGGTATTTTCCGCGCGCTCATCCGGTCGGACACCTTCATCGAGGACCGCATCGAATTCGACCGTCAGGTCCTACGCGATTTCTACCAGTCGCGCGGTTATGTCGATTTCCGCACCACCAGCGTGAATGCCGAACTCAGCGAAGAGCGTGATGGCTATTTCATCACCTTCAACGTGGAAGAGGGGCAGCAATTCTCGTTTGGCGAGGTGACAGTATCCTCCGACCTCGCCGAGGTGGACCCGGACGTGTTCCAGAACGCCATCCGTCTGCGCTCGGGCCGAACCTATTCTCCGACGGCGGTGGAAACCGAGATTGCGCGCCTCGAACGACTTGCGATCCGCGAGGGGCTGAACTTCGTTCGCGTCGAACCCCGCGTGACCCGCAACGACCGGGACCTCACGCTCGACGTGGAGTTCCTGCTGACCCGGGGCGAGCGCGTCTTCGTCGAGCGCATCGACATCGAGGGCAACACCACTACGCTCGACCGCGTTGTGCGCCGTCAGTTCCGTGTCGTCGAAGGCGACCCGTTCAATCCGCGCGAAATCCGCGAAAGTGCCGAACGCGTCCGCGCACTCGGCTTCTTCGGCGACGCGAATGTCGAAGCCCGCGAAGGCTCGACGCCGCAGCAGGTGATCATCGACGTCGATGTCGAGGAACGGCCCACAGGTGCTCTGAGCTTCGGTGGCTCCTATTCGACAAACAGCGGTTTCGGCGCCACGATCTCGTTCAGTGAACGCAACTTCCTGGGACGCGGGCAGCAACTGTCGCTCGGCGTGACCACCGGGGTCGATTCCTCGAATTACAGCTTCAACTTCACGGAACCGGCCTTTCTGGGCCGGGACGTGGCGTTCACGTTCAACCTGAACTACCTCGAGACCGACAACGCGTCTGCGGAATATGACACCGCGATCGGCAATTTCTCGACCGGCTTTGGCTTCCCGGTATCTGAAAACGGTCGGTTCAGCCTGCGCTATGGCGCCCGGTTTTCCGACATCAAGAATCTCAGCACGTCCGTGGGCCAGATCATCACGGCTGAAGCCGCACGGGGCGAGGTGTGGGACAGCTTTGTCGGGTACCGCTACAGCTACGACACGCGGCGCACCGGCTTGAACCCGAACGCGGGTGTCCTGCTGGAATTCGGTCAGGACTTTGCAGGTCTCGGTGGCGACAGTGCCTATATCGAATCCACCGTACGGGCCGTGGCGCAGACCAAGATCCTCAACGACGACGTGACGCTGCGCGCCACGCTGCAAGCCGGTGCCCTCAGCTATTCCGAAGGGTCTTCGCGCGTTACCGATCGTTTCACGCTCGGCTCGAACCTTATGCGCGGCTTCCAGGGCGGTGGGATCGGACCGCGCGAAGTCGGACCTGGCGACGTGAATGATCCCCTGGGCGGCAACTATTTCGCAGTTGCGCGGTTCGAGGCGGAATTCCCGCTGCCCTTGCCGGAAGAATACGGCATCTCGGGCGGTGTGTTCTACGATGTCGGCAGCCTCTGGGGCCTCGAAGACACCAATGCAAACGTGCTCTATGACGACTTTACAGCCCGCCATGTGGTCGGTGTGTCGCTCTTCTGGACAACCCCGCTTGGTCCGCTGCGGTTCAACTTCTCCGAAGCGTTGAGCAAGGAAAAGTTCGACGAAGACCAGGCCTTCGACCTGACGATTTCCACACAGTTCTAAATGACTCGCGGAGGTCGCACAGCTTTGGGAGCGCTCTTCGGGGCGCTCCTTTGCCTTGGCCCGGGCGTTCAGGCGCAACAGGATGGCGGGCTGTCGAATGTCGGGGTGGTGCAGAGCCTGATCCTGACCGTGGCGCCAGAAGCGCTGTATACCCAAAGCGATTTCGGCCAGCGCATCGCGCGCGAGATCGAAGAGGAAAGCCTCGAGATCGCCGCCGAGAACCGCACCATCGAGGCGGAACTGACAGCTGAGGAACGCGAACTGACCGAGCTGCGCGACAGCCTTGCTCCGGCCGATTTCCGCGCCCGTGCCGAGGCGTTTGACGAAAAGGTGCAGCGCCTTCGCCGCGAACAGGACGAAAAGGCCCGCGCCGTCGGCACCCGCAACGACGAGGCCCGTCGGGCTCTGTTGACCGCCGCACAGCCGATACTGCTGCAACTCATGGTCGAAAGCGGGGCTGTTGCCGTTCTGGACCGGCGCGTTGTTCTGCTCAGCGTGGATTCCGTCGACATCACCGAGCAGGCGATCCTGCGGGTGAACGCGGAATTCGGCGATGGCGCCGAGATCCTGCCGCTGCGCCCCTGACAGCTTGCTCCCCGGCACCGGGATTGGTACTCACAGCGCAACAAGATCATAAAGGACGCCCCATGAGCGACACGCTTCTTCGTGCAGACATCCAGCTGATCCAGCGCATCCTGCCGCACCGCTATCCGTTCCTGCTTGTGGACCGCGTGGAAGAGATCGACGGCACGCAATCCGCGCTTGGCATCAAGAACGTCACGATGAACGAGCCGCATTTCCAGGGGCACTTTCCGGGCACGCCGATCATGCCGGGGGTGACGATCATCGAAGCGATGGCACAGACCGCTGCCGTGATGGTGGGCACCGCGCTTGACCTCGCGGACAAGGAAATGCTGATCTACTTCATGGCCATCGACAAATGCAAATTCCGCCGCAAGGTGATCCCCGGCGACCAGCTCCAGATGCGGCTGACCACGCTGCGTGGCAAACCCGGCGGCAAGGTCTGGAAATTCGGCGGCGTGGCGACGGTGGACGGTGAGATGGCCGCGGAATGCGAATTCTCGGCCATGATGGATCTGCCCGCGTGACAGCCCGCATTCACCCCAGCGCCATCATCGAAGAGGGCGCGCAGATCGGTGACGGCTGCGTCATCGGCCCGTTCTGTCATGTCGGCCCCGAGGTCGTTCTGGCCGACAATGTGACGCTGAAAAGCCATGTGGTCGTGACCGGTCAGACCTCGATTGGTGAAGGCACCGAGATCTTTTCCTTCGCCGTGATCGGAGAGATCCCGCAGGACCTCAAGTTCGAAGGCGAAAAGACCAGTCTGATCATCGGCGCGCGCAACCGCATCCGCGAGCATGTGACGATGAACACCGGCACCAAGGGTGGTGGCGGTGTGACCCGCGTGGGCGATGACAACCTCTTCATGGCGGGCTGCCATGTCGCCCATGACGTGCAGATCGGCAACCGCGTGATCGTGGTCAACAGCGCCGCTTTGGCCGGGCACTGTATCCTCGAAGACGACGTGATCGTCGGTGGCCTGTCGGGCGTGCACCAGTTCGTCCGGATCGGGCGCGGCGCGATCATTGGTGCCGTGACGATGGTCACGAATGACGTGATCCCCTATGGACTCGTGCAGGCGGATCGTGGTCGGCTGGACGGGTTGAACCTTGTCGGTCTCAAGCGCAAGGGCGTCAGCCGCGCCGACATCACCGCGCTGCGGGCCGCGTTCCAGATGCTCGCTCAGGGCGAGGGTGCGTTTCAGGATCGCGCCCGACGTCTGGGCGAGGAAACCGACAGTGACTACGTCCATCACATTGTCGATTTCATCCTAGGCGAGACCGACCGGTCCTTCCTCACTCCGGGTTGAGCCATGACGCTGGCGGTGATCTGCGGGCAGGGGCGGTTGCCGCGCATCGTGGCCGAGGCGCAGCCGTCGCGCCCTTTGATCTGCGTTTTGAGCGGATTTGAACCTGACGGCCTGACCGCCGATCTGACCTTTCATCTGGAAACGCTGGGCAGTCTGCTCGACACGCTCGCGTCACGTGCGGTCACGCAGGTCTGCCTATGCGGAGCCATCCGCCGACCTCCGATAGATCCGACACGGCTCGACGCAAAGACGGCCCCCTTGGTGCCGCGCCTGCAAACTGCGCTGACCTCGGGCGATGATGGTGCTCTACGCATCGTGATGCAGCTCTTCGAAGAGGCGGGCCTGGCCATCGTGGCAGCGCACGAGCTTGTGCCTGATCTTGTCCCGCAACCCGGCGTTCTGACGCTCAAGACCTACACGCCGCAGAACGCGATCGAGGCGCGGTTGGGGGAACGCACCGTCGCAGCGATGGGCGTGCGGGATGCGGGTCAGGCCTGTGTCGTGCGCGGCGACAGCGTATTGGCCCGCGAAGATGCTGCCGGAACCGATGCAATGCTCACCCGTCTGGCCCGCGACCGTGCCAATCCCGACGGCGATTTTCTGTCCAACCCGATCACGGCGGCAGGTGACATGTTCGGCGGTCTCTTGGGGGATGCGACCGACTGGCTGACTGGCGGGTCGACCCCGTCGGAAGGCGGCATCCTTTTCAAGGGCCCAAAGCCCGGTCAGGACCGCCGCGCCGATCTTCCGGTGATCGGAGCAGGCACACCCGATGCCGTGGCCGCAGCAGGCCTGTCGGGTATCGTGATCGAAGCCGGGGGTGTGATGGTTCTGGATCGCGCCAGAACCGTGGCCCGGTGTGACGATCTGGGCCTCTTCCTCTGGGTGCGGGAAAAGGGCGGCTGATGCGAGTCTTCGTCATTGCCGGGGAAGCCTCGGGCGACAAGCTGGGCGCGGCGCTGATGGCGGGTCTGCGCAAGCATGCCGGGGATGTGACATTCGAAGGGATCGGCGGCGACCGGATGATCGCCGAAGGTCTGCAGAGCCTGTTTCCCATGGACGAGATCTCGATCATGGGCATCACCGAGATCCTGTCGCAATACCGCCAGCTCAAGGCGCGCATCCGCCAGACCGCCGACGCCGTGCTGGCCGCAAAGCCCGATGTGCTGATCACCATCGACCTGCCGGAGTTCAGCCTGCGGGTCGCCAAGCTGGTCAAGGCGCAAAGCAACATCCGGACCGTGCATTACGTGGCCCCAACGGTTTGGGCCTGGCGTCCGGGTCGCGCAAAAAAGATGGCCGCCCACATCGATCAGGTGCTGGCGCTTTTGCCGTTCGAGCCGCCCTACATGGAAGCGGCCGGCATGCGCTGCGATTTCGTCGGCCATCCCGTCGTGACAGACCCCGTCGCGTCCGAACAGGAGGTGGCCGAGTTCCGGACCCGGTTCGGCCTTCAGGATGCGCCGCTGGCGTTGATCCTGCCGGGCTCGCGACGCAGCGAAGTGTCCCGCCTCCTGCCGATCTTCGGCGAAGTGGTGGCCGGTCTGACGTCCCGTCATCCCGATCTTCGGTTTGTCCTACCCGTCGCGCCCAACGTCGGCACACCGGTGTCAGAGGCGGTGTCCAACTGGCCCATCAGGCCGATCCTGATCAACCCGCTCCACGATGGCATGGAGATGAAACGCGCGGCGTTCTTCGCGGCCGATGTGGCCGTTGCGGCCTCGGGAACCGTATCGCTCGAGTTGGCTGCGGCTGGCACGCCGATGGTGATCGCCTATGACATGAACTGGCTCAGCCGCCAGATCATCGGGCGCATGTTGCTTGTGGATACGGTGACGCTGGTGAACCTCGTGTCCGAGACCCGGGTCATTCCCGAATTCATCGGGGACAAGTGCCGGCCTGCGCCCATTGTCGCCGCCGTGTCGGACATCCTGCAAGCCCCGGAACAGCAGCGCGCAGCCATGGCGCTGACCATGGAACGCTTGGGGCAGGGTGGTTTGCCACCGGGCGAGCGCGCGGCTCTCGCGGTTCTGGACGGGCTGAAATAGAAACGGGGGCTGGACCTGTCGATCCACCCCCCGCGACTTGGTCTGTCGTCAGGCTTACTGGCCCTGCCGTTCCAGCTCGGCGATATCCTCGTAAGCTGCGGTGAAGCCCGTCAGGGACATCGCCACCGTCACGCGCTGATCCGGTGCAAGCGCCGGCACGATGGTCACATTCGCCACGTTGCCCCGGCGGAACGCAGCCACGTCCTCGGGCGTGAAGCCCACGCGCGCATAGCAGCCCACCTGTGTGCAGAACGAAAAGTCATAGCGCTTGGCCTGACCGGAATCGACGCGCACGTTCAGCTTTTCGGTCAGCAGCGTTTCCAGCGGAACGACGAACGTGCCACCCGCTGCAACCTGACCGCCATTGGCGAGGCGGAAGATGCTGACCTCGGCGACGTTGCCGCCAGCCTGATCCTTGAGGAGCTGGTACATCTGGCAGGGCTCGGGTCCTTCGGCGACGCGTAGACACTGGATCGCCCAGTCGCCGTGGGTTGTTCTGACATAGCTGTTGCCTTCGGCCTCCGGGTCCGCCACGGGCTCACCCGTGTCGAGAACCGACAGGTCAGAGCCGCCGGACGGCGCTTCGGTGGCCTCCGGTGCCGCTGTCTCTTGTGCCGTTGCGACGCCGCTGGCGGCAAGGCTGGCCATCAATGTCAAAATCAAAAGGGGTTTGGTCATGAAGTCCTCTCCGAAGCATCGGTCCTGTTTGCGCGTGCGTTATCATGGGCGGCTGTCACTGTCAGGCCCAAACGCAAAAAGGTGATCGCCAAAGCGGCGGAATCTTGCGGTCCGACGTGCCGGATGTTTCAAGCCCCACGCTTCATGTGATCTGTGAAGTTTCGTTTGCAATGTGCTGAAAGTAAAAGGGAAGACACGGTGGTGCGTCTTCCCTTTCATGCTCCCTGTCGGACCGGCCGACTATTATTGCCGTGACGCTACGAAATGAAATCCACAGCGTCAACAGGCAAAATAAAATCGTGAATTCACAAAAAAGACCACGCCTTGCAGCGTGGCCAGTCCAACAGGGAGGAATGCCCGCGTCACGGCGAAGAAGACCGCATTTGGGCGAAAAACATACTGGCGGCAAAAGGTTAAGTTTGTATGTTCGGACGCAGGACTGTGTTGGGGGATTGTGTATGGAAAACGGTGTGTTTGTCGGTGGCGGCGGCGAGGGCTATGGCGTCAAGCAGTGGCTGCGTCTCGACTATGCAAACCGTCACGGGCTCATCGCGGGTGCAACGGGCACCGGCAAGACCGTCACGCTCCAGATCCTCGCCGAGGGCTTTTCGGCTCAGGGGGTTCCGGTGTTCATGGCCGATGTGAAGGGGGATCTCTCGGGTCTCGCCAAGCCCGGCAGCGCCGAGTTCAAGCTGCATCAGCCCTTCACCGAACGCGCCGAGACAATCGGCTTCGAGGAGTACGCCTACCGCGCCTTTCCCGTCACCTTCTGGGACCTCTTCGGCGATCAGGGGCACCCGATCCGCACCACCGTTGCCGAAATGGGGCCGCTGCTGATCTCGCGTCTGCTGGAATTGTCCGAGGCGCAGGAGGGCATTCTGAACATCGCCTTCCGCGTCGCCGATGAAGAAGGTCTTCCGCTGCTCGATCTGAAGGACCTGCAATCCATGCTGGTCTGGCTGGGCGAAAACCGGGACAGCGTGTCTTTGCGCTATGGGAATATCGCGGTGCAATCCGTAGGCGCGATCCAACGCCGTCTTCTGGTGCTGGAAAATCAGGGGGGCGCCGATTTCTTTGGCGAACCGGCGCTCGAACTGCGTGACCTGATGCGCACCGATGCCAACGGGCAGGGGCAGGTCAACATTCTGGCCGCAGACAAGCTGATGGGTTCGCCCCGGCTCTACGCGACCTTCCTGCTCTGGCTCTTGTCCGAGCTTTTCGAGGAGCTGCCCGAAGTGGGTGACCCGGAAAAGCCCAAGCTGGTCTTTTTCTTTGACGAGGCACACTTGCTTTTCGAGGACGCGCCAAAGGCTCTGGTCGACAAGGTCGAGCAGGTGGCGCGGCTCATCCGGTCCAAGGGGGTGGGCGTCTATTTCATCACGCAAAATCCCGACGACATCCCCGAAGACATCCTCGGACAGCTGGGCAACCGAGTGCAGCACGCCCTTCGTGCCTTTACCGCACGGGATCGCAAGGCGCTGCGCATGGCAGCCGAGACCTATCGCGAAAACCCGGCCTTCGACACCGAAACCGCGATCCGCGAAGTCGGCGTGGGCGAGGCCGTAACGTCGATGCTCGAACGCAAGGGCATACCCGGCATGGTCGAACGGACCCTGATCCGCCCGCCCTCGTCGCAACTGGGCCCGATCACGCCAGCCGAACGCGGGGGGATCATGGGAGCCAGCGATCTGGGCGGAAAATATGCCGAACGGCTTGACCGGCATTCAGCGTACGAAATCCTTGCTCAGCGGACCACGGAAGCGGCCGCCGCCGCGGAAGAGGCGGAACAGAAAGAGGCCGAGCTTGACGCCGCGATGCGCGAATACACCGCTGGCCGCCGCTATACCGGCACGCGTGTGGGGCGCTCGACCTCGCAGCCGACCCGAACCACCCGGTCCAGCCGCAAAGAGGAAAGCCTCGGCGAGGCCATCGCCAATGTCGTGGTCAAGGAATTGAAGGGCACCACCGGACGGCGCATCGTCCGGGGCATTCTTGGCGGCCTGTTCAAGGCGCGCTGAGCACTGGTTCTTTCGGCGCTGTCGGGCTAAGTCTCTGCCCCGAAACAGACGAAAGACGCCCCAATGCCTGCCGACACCACTTCTGATCAGGATCTTGCCGCCAAGGAACGCAGCTCCGGCCTGCGCACGATCCGCAAGGTGGGACCGTATCTCTGGCCGGATGACAAACCCTGGGTCAAGCAGCGCGTGGTGATTGCGTTGGTGAGCCTTGTGCTCGCCAAGATCGTCAACCTGCTGGCACCCTGGCTGTTCGGGCAAGCCGTGGATCAGCTCTCCGGCACGGCGTCGGACCTGCTGCTGGGGGGTGTCGGTCTGACCATTGCATATGGGTTTGCCCGGCTGATGAACGTGGGCTTCCAGCAATTGCGCGACGGGGTGTTCGCGCGTGTCGGTCAGCGAGCCCTGCGGTCGCTGGCGCTCGAGACCTTCACCCATATCCACCGTCTGTCGATGCGCTATCACATCACGCGCAAGACCGGCGGGTTGAGCCGCATCATCGAACGCGGCGTCAAGGGTGTCGACTTCCTCCTGCGGTTCATGCTGTTCAGTGTCGGCCCGCTGATCCTCGAACTTGCGCTGGTCTGCCTCGTTCTGCTGTGGCTGCTGGATTTCCGCTACATGGCGGTCGTGCTGGTCACGATCGCAATCTATGTGTGGTTCACCTTCAAGGTCACGGAATGGCGCGTCCGTTTGCGCCGCGAGATGAACCAGCAGGACACCGATGCTAACCAGAAGGCTATCGACAGTCTTCTGAACTTCGAAACAGTCAAGTATTTCGGCGCCGAGTCCCGCGAGGCTGCACGCTATGATCAGTCGATGCAGGCCTATGAAGGGGCCGCCATCAAGACCGCGACGTCGCTGGCGTTCCTCAATTTCGGGCAGAGCCTGATCATCACGACTGGGCTGGTCATCGTCATGGTGATGGCCGCCCTCGGTGTGCAGGCGGGCACGATCTCGGTCGGCGATTTCGTGATGGTGAACGCCTACATGATCCAGATCACCATGCCGCTCAATTTCCTCGGGACGGTGTACCGCGAAATTCGTCAGGCGCTTGTCGATATGGGCGAGATGTTCGACCTTCTGGAACAACCGCAGGAGATCTCGGACAAGCCCGGTGCGCCGGCGGTCGCAGTCACGTTGGGGGCGGTGCAGTTCGACAACGTGAAATTCGGCTATGACCCCGCGCGCCCGATCCTCAAGGGGATTTCGCTCAACGTCCGCTCGGGCGAGAACGTGGCCCTGGTGGGGCCGTCCGGGTCGGGCAAATCGACCATTGGTCGGCTGTTGTTCCGCTTCTACGATGTGACGGATGGGGCCGTGCGGATCGATGGGCAGGATGTGCGCGACGTGACGCAGGCCAGCCTGCATGATGCCATCGGCGTGGTGCCGCAGGATACGGTGCTGTTCAACGACACGATCCGCTACAACATCGCCTATGGCCGCGCAAATGCAACCGAGGACGAGATCATTGCGGCGGCCCGCGCGGCGCAGATCCACGATTTCATCCTGTCGCTGCCCGAGGGCTATGACACGATGGTGGGCGAACGCGGTCTGAAACTGTCGGGCGGGGAAAAGCAGCGTGTCGGCATCGCACGGACGCTTCTCAAGAACCCGCCGATCCTGATCCTCGACGAAGCGACCTCGGCACTGGATTCCGAAACCGAGTCCTCCATTCAGGGCGCGCTCAAGCGCGCGGGCGAGGGGCGCACCGTCATCACCATCGCGCACCGGCTGTCCACCATTGCCGATGCTGACCGTATCGTCGTTCTGGAAAACGGGCAGGTGGTCGAAGAAGGCACCCATGACAGCCTTCTGGCCAGCCATGGGCGCTATGCGACGCTCTGGAACCGCCAGATGCAAGAAGAAGAGGCGGCCTGAGGACAACACGACGGGAATGACCACAGGAGGGTCATAAAATGGCCCTCTCAAATGATCAGTGTTTGCGCCGTTCGTAGGGTGAAGAGCAAAGTGGTCACATGTCGAGATTGATTTTTTCGCAAATTCTTTTGCTGTTCGAAGCCATCGCGATTGTCGCCCTCTACCAGGTCTTCAGCGATTTCGAGTGCCGACAGACCAACCTGTTCTTCCTCTGCCGGGGTGTTCGTCTGAGCATGGTGCTTGGCCTGTGTCTGGCCGCTGGCTTTGCGCTGTTGCTGTTCTTTCAGCCCGGCCTGCGACAGGGCCTTGTGGACCGGGCCGCCACAGGCAGCGACACCGCGCGCCGCTGGGCAGGGGTTCATCTGGCCGGTCTTGCCCTTGTCGCCGCACCGACGCTGATCCTGTCGCAGGGCCAGCTGGTTGACCACGCATCCATTTTCCTGTCGGCGCTGGCGCTTGGTGGCGTGATTGCGCTGGTCGGGGCTGCGCTCTGGCTCATGCCGGCCCGCGCATGGCGCAGCTTTTTCGCCGATCACGCGCGCATTTTGGTGCCGACCATCGCCATCACCCTGCTGATCCCGTCCTTGGCCTGGGCCATCAGCCTGGCCTGGAACTGGTTCGAGACGCTCCAGCTGGCGACGTTCTACAGCGTTGCCATCCTTCTTGCGATCCTCGGCAATGATGTCTTCGTCAATCTCGAACGCGAAACCATCGGCATCGTCGATTTCTTTGTCGAGGTGGCGGAATCCTGTTCCGGCATCGAAGGGCTGGCTTTGACCACGGCCTTCATGGCGATCTACGCCCTGATGATGAAAGACGATCTGCGGATGGGGCGGTTCTGGCTGATCGTCTGGCCCGCGGCGCTGCTTCTGAGCTTCATCCTGAACGTGGTCCGCATCACCGTCCTGATCACAATCGGCGCCTTCGTGTCACCCGAGCTTGCGGTCAACGGCTTTCACAGCTTTGCAGGCTGGCTGTCCTTCACCCTTCTGGCGCTGGTGATCCTCACCATCGTCAACCTGCTCCCAGGCCTCAGCAAGACGCCCCGGACGGCGCAGCGCGGCGACGCAGCCCCATTGACCGAGGACAGGTCGGCCGCCTTCATCGTGCCATTCCTCGCCTTCATGTTCTCGGGTCTTGTCGTGCACACGTTCTCGCAAACACCCGAGGTCTGGTACGGCGTACAGGTCGGTGCGATGGCCTTGGCACTTTGGGTGTTCCGGAAGCCCGTGCTGGCGCTGACACGCGACATCGACCTGATCGCCGTCGGGGCAGGTGTGCTGATCGGCATCGGCTGGATCGTCACCTCCGAACCGGCAGAGCCCTATGCCTCGCTGGCCGAGTTCGGCACGCTTGCCTTGACCCTGTGGGTGGTGCTGCGGGTGATCGGCACGTCGATCCTTGTTCCCGTCGTGGAAGAGCTGTTCTTCCGGGGCTATCTCTTCAGCCTGATCGACGATGGCAGCCTGCTGCGTCGCGGTCTGGCCATCGCCATCACGACTGCAGGCTTCGCGGCCTTGCATTCGCGCCCGCTCGCAGCGGCGATTGCCGGGATCATCTTTGCTCTGGTGCTGCTCCGCCGAGGGCGGCTCTTCGACGCGATCCTGTGCCACGCCGTGGCCAATGCGCTGATCGCGGCAGCGGCGCTTGCCACGGGACAGTGGTCCTTGATCTGACCCGCTCGGATGTAACCTGCGCATAAAAAAAGCATCCGACGCGAACGTCGGATGCTCCTGCTTCGTGAAAGGTCGTTACGCCTGCTTGCGACGACGCACTTCCCAAGCCAGAAGCATAGCAGCGGCAACCACGGCAATCGCAAGTGCACCACTGCTTGCATCGATTTCAGGCACGGACGACACCGTTGTAGGTGTAGTCGGAGTCGTGCTTCCGCCCCCGAAAAAGATGCGCCAGCTATCCCAGAACATAGGTACCTCCTATATAGCAGCGATTCGTTGCTACACAAAAATGCCTCAATCTCCAAGCTTTTGGAGGTTTGTGTTCACAATTGCGCAACAATCTTCACGTGTGCCGTAACAAACTAAAATGGGCGGAAACAGTGCCGCCACATTATTCGGCAGCCCGTACGGGCGGCGTGCCTTCGTTCGCCTGCGAACGTTGCAAGACCCGCTTGAGATCCTCCAGCCCCGGCGCACCGGTCAGGCCGTCCTCATAGTCCGTCTCGGGGCGCGTGTCCTCATCGTCCCACAGAATGGTCGGCGATTTCAACTGATGCGCAGCCCGCTGCAGCGCCCAGTCGCGTCCGGCACGGCTTGCACTGCCGCCACCCAGCCGCGCCAGCAGGCGGAAGAACCAGAGCGCATAGGTCGTGAACCAGACCCGGGCCGCCAGCATGGACGGGGTGAAGACCAGCGTCAGCACCGTCGCGATGCCCAGACCGAACACGACGGCGGTCGCCAGTTGTTTCCACCAGAGCGCGGTCGGGCTGTCGATGGAATACCCGCCGCCGAAGAAATCGAGGCTGAGGCCGAACATCATCGGCGCAAGGCCCGCCATCGTGGTGATCGTGGTCAGCAGCACCGGACGTATGCGGTCCTCCGCCGTGCGCACGATGGCCTCGATCCGCGGCATGTAGCGTGAGTATTCCTGATACGTGTCGATCAGAACGATGTTGTTGTTCACAACGATCCCCGCGAGCGCCACGATACCCGTGCCGGTCATGATGATGCTGAACGTCTGATCCATGACCAGCATCCCGATCAGCACGCCCGTGGTCGAGAGGACCACCGCCAGAAGAACCAGCAGCGCATTGTAGAAGCTGTTGAACTGCGCCAGCAGGATGATGAACATCAGTCCCAGAGCCGCCGCGAAGGCGCTACTCAGGAAGGCCTGGCTCTCGGCCTGTTCCTCCTGATCACCGGTCCATTCCCAGTCGATGCCGGGCAGGGGATCGGTCTCGAGCCACGTGGTGAGTTCGGCAATCCGTTCGTTGGCATTGATCGGCACGATCCGCGCGCCGGTCTCAAGCGCCGCAGCAACGTCCGAAGTGGCAAGTGTCGATGTCCCGTAAAGCGTGTATGTCGTCCCGTTGGGGCCGGTGATGTCACCGCCCGCGCGCTCCTGCAGCGTGGCAAGGGTGCCGGGGCCATCGGGCCCATCCGTCACCACCTTGAACAGGCCGGGTTTCACATCCGCCTTCACATCGAAGTGGCGCTTCTGATCGACCCGGTTGATCTCGGCCAGCTTGGCCACCGGTTTGCGCGTGATGAAATTCGACAGCGGCACCAGCCCGTCAGTGGTCCGCACACGCAGCGTGTCGAGCGTTGACAGAACGCGGTCTTCCTCGGGCAGGCGCACCCGGATCTCGATTTCCTCGTCCGAGCTGTCCACCCGCATGGTATCAAGCAGGATGCCGCGTGTCACAAGCTGCACCATGGCGCCCACAGTGGCAACGTTGGCGCCGTAGCGCCCGGCCTTCTCCACATCGACGTCGATCTGCCAGTCGATGCCGGGCAGGGGCAGCGTGTCTTCGATCAGCGTCAGGCCGGGTGTCGCCTCGAATTTCGCGCGCGCTTCCTTGGTGGCGTCGATCAGCCCGTCCCAATCATCCGCCTTGAGGCGCAGATGAACGGGCTTGCCGCTGGCCGGGCCACGGTTCTGAGACAGGATTTCGATCTCGACACCGGGAATGACCTGCAATTGCTCGGTCAGTTCCTCAAGCACGATATCCCCGTCCAGATCGGGCCGGTCGGCGCGGTCTTCCCACGGGATCGTCTCAAGCTGCACCTGGCCAATCGTGTCCTTGGGCACTGCAGCGCCGCTCGCATCGGTGTTGAGCCCGCCTTCACCGGCAAAGGAAAACGCGTTCTTCACGCCGGGATGGGCCAGAACGATCGTCTCGGCGCGGCGCACCAGCGCATCCTTTTCCTCGAGGCTGAGGTTGCCGCGCGCGCGGACATAGACGATGGCCTGTTCCGGTTCGGATTCGACGAAGAATTCAACGCCGTTGTTGTTCTCGCCGAAATAGCCGAACACCATCACGACAAAGCCCAGAACGGCAGCCGCCGACACGATCGGCATGATCGGGTTGCCGGCGATGAACTTGATGAAATAGCCGAACAGGGTCCGGCGACGCCGGCCCTCGACCGTTTTCCGGGTCCATTTGATCGACGCGGCGTCAAGCACAATGGAGGCAAGGACCGACCCAACTAGAAAGAGCGCGACACCGGGAAGATGCGCAGCCGTGCCTTCGGCAATCGGAGGGAAGAGGAAACCCGGATCCAGCAGCATCAACGCACCGATGAAGAGCATCCCCAGAACCACCGGCACCAATGCCGCCCGCACCAGCCAGGGCGTGCGTGCGCGCAAGCCTTGGGACGCCCGGTCGAGCATCCGCGAAAAGCGGCCCGTCACCCCGCCCATCACCGGCAGGTAGACCAGCGCCACCACCAGAGAGGCCGACAGCACGAAGATCAGCGTGACCGGCAGCATCCCCATGAATTCGCCCGGCACACCCGGCCAGAACAGCATCGGCAGGAAGGCGCAGAGCGTCGTCGCGGTCGAGCTGACCACCGGCCAGAACATCCGCTTGGCGGCCTCGACATAGGCGTGCATCGGGCCGGAGCCTTCACTGATGCGCTTGTCGGCATATTCCACGACCACGATGGCCCCATCGACCAGCATGCCCACCGCCAGGATCAGACCGAACATCACGATGTTCGAAATGCTCACCCCCATGATCGACAGGAACACGAAACACAGCAGGAACGAGGTCGGGATGGCAAACCCCACCAGAAGCGCCGCGCGCAGGCCAAGAGAGGCCAGAACCACGATCATCACCAGCGCGATGGCGGTCAGAACCGACCCCTCAAGCTGTTTGACCATGCTGTCCACGATCCGCGACTGGTCGTTTGATGTGCCCACGTTCACCGCCGCGCGCAGTTCCGGCGGCCAGCTCGCCTTGGCGGCTTCCACTTCGACCTTTACCGCATCCGCCGTGTCGATCAGGTTGAAGCCCTTGCGCTTGACCACCTGCAGGGCCAGCGTCTTTTCCCCGTTGAACCGGGCCGTGCCCTGGCGGTCCTCGAAGGTCAGGTTGATCGTCGCCAGATCGCCCAGCGTCACAACGCGGTCGCCATTCACCTTGACGGGCAGGTCATAGACATCGCGCTGATCGTCGAAACTCGACGGGATCTTGACGGCAAAGCTGCCCTGTTCGCTGCGCACTTCACCGGCCGCGATCAGCTGGTTGTTGTTCTGCACGACGCTGATCAGCTCGCTCGCCGTGACGTTGTAGCTTTCGAGCTTGAGAGGGTCGATCACCACCTCGAGCATCTCGTCCCGGTTGCCCGCAATTCCGGCTTCCAGCACGGAATCCAGCGATTCAAGCCGGTCCTGCAAGTCCTTCGCCACCCGCGCCATGGTCCGTTCGGGCACCGGGCCGGTCAGATTCACGATGACGATGGGGAATTCGGAAAAGTTGATCTCGGTGATCGAATACTGCTCCGCACCCGCCGGAAACTTCGATTGCGCCTTGTTCATGGCGTCGCGCACGTCCGCCATGACCTGCGTCTTGTCCCAGCCGAATTCGAACTCGAGCGCCACGCCCGCATAGCCTTCGGCGGCCGTGCCCGACATGGTCTTCAGCCCGTCGAGATCGGCAAGCTCGGTCTCCATCGGTTTGACTAGAAGCGTTTCGCTGTCGGCCGCCGAGATACCGGGAAAGACGGTCGATACGAAAAGAGCCGGAATCTCGATATCCGGCTCGCCTTCCTTGGGCAGGTTGTCATAGGCGAACCAGCCGATGGCTAGGGACAGCGCAATGAAGGCCAGCACCATGCGGGCGCGTTCGGCGGCCCAGTCGACGATCCCGGTCATTGGATGACCTCTTCAAAGCTGGGCGCGACGATCACGCCATCGGTGACGAATTCCTGCCCCACGGTGATCACGTCGGCCTGTTCGGGCAGACCGGTCACATACACGCCCTGGGGCGTATCGCGCAGCACGGTCACGGGCACGAATTTCGCCGCGCTGTCCGCGTCGATGATGCGCACACCCAAGGCGCCCATGTCATCCAGCGTCAGCGACGAAGCTGCCAGAAGATGCGCCATCACGCCCTGCGACTGGATCAGGATTTCCGCCGTCTGGCCATCGCGGATGGCAAGATCGGGATTGGGCACCGTCAGTTCGACGCGAAAGGTGCGGGTGGTCGGATCGGCCGAGCGCGACAGGAACGTGACCTGTGCCTGCACATCAGGTCCGGTGTTGAGCCGTGCACCGGCAAGGGCGCCCACCTCCACGCGACCCACCTCGCTTTCGGGCACAAAGCCCACCACCTTGATCGGATCAAGCTGGATCACCGTGGCACACAGCCCACCGGGCTGCATCAGGCTGCCCAGCTCGGCGGTGTCGGTTTCGAGAACACCGGAAAACGGCGCGCGGATCTGCAGCCGGTCAATGTCCGTCTGGGCCCGCGCAACCGCCGCCTGAGCGCTTTCGATGCTGGCGTTCAGGCTGTCCAACCCTGCCTCTGCCGCCTTCAGCCCGGCTTCTGCACTAGTGATCGCGGCCTGTGCGCCCTGAACGGCGGCTTCCGTATTGGCGACACGGGTCTGGCTGGCGAACCCGTCCTGGCTCAGGCGTTCGGCTGCGGTGGCATTGATGCGGGCCTCGTCCAGCCGTGCGCGCGCTTCAGCGACACGCGCCTGCGCCTCGGGTATCCGGGCCTCGACCTCGGGGCGGCGGGCCTGAGCCTCGGCCAGCCGCGCCTGCGCTTCGGCAAGGGCCGACTCGCGCGTGCCGGGATCAACCGAGCAGAGCAGGTCGTCCTCTTCGACGAACGCGCCCTTGCGCAGCGGCGGCGAGATGATCTTGCCACTGACCTCGGACACCACGGCCACCTGACGCGCGGCCTCGGTCTCGCCGCGCAGGCGCACCTGCGTTCCGATCTCCTGTGCGACCGAGCGTGTCGCCATCACGCGGACAACGCCGTCCTCGACATCCTCCGCAGGTGCCGCAGCCACCTCGGGTTCGGGCGTTTCGGCTGCGGTTTCCGCAGCAACGGCCTCGGCCTCGCGCGGGCTCAGGTCTGACAGGAGGCTGAAGAAGCGATCTCTTTCGATCACGAGACCGAACAGGACAAGCGCCACCAGACAGGCGGTGATCAATGGAACTATACGCATCAGACGAACCTTGTGCCTGCAGGCCTATCATTAAAAAGGTGCCGACGCACCGGAATGTCATACCGTCTTTGACCTTGTCCGCCGACATGAACACATACGGTAAACTGATCGGTTTAGATTAAAGATCACGCCATTATTTTTCAAGGCCGCACAGCAGAATAGTCCCGACGGGACCCCGCCCGGTGCGCTGCTGCACCAGAATTGCGCGACATCGTTGCAGGCGACCTCGCAATCGCGATGAAAACAAGAGGAAAACCCCGGCTTGGCACCTGCGCCGCATCGCGCTATGAGGGGCCGAAGTCATGCGCGTCCGGCAAGAGGCGCTGGTCACAGGGGGTTCGGGTGAGCGACACAGACAGCTTTATCGAAGAGGTCACGGAAGAAGTTCGGCGTGACCGGCTCTTTGCGCTCATGCGCCGGTACGGCTGGATTGCCGTGGCGGCTGTCCTGCTGCTTGTGGGGGGCACCGCCTATCGTGAATACACCCGCGCCGCCGAAGCGGCCAAGGCGCAGGCGTTCGGGGATGCGATCCTGACCGCGCTGGAGAACGACGAAGCCGCGGATCGTGTCTCGGCCCTCGACGACATCGCAGCACCCACCGCCGAAGGTGCTGCCGTGCTCGACATGCTGATCGCCGCCGAAGAAGCGCTGGCCGGCAATGGAACCGCCGCATCCGAACGGCTGAACGGGGCAGCCACGGATGGCGACCTGCCCGAGATTTACCGCCAGATCGCCAGCTTCAAGGCCCTGACCCGCCCGGAAAGCCCGCTCAGCGCCGATGAACGCCGCGTGGCTTTCGAAGCGATGGCCACACCCGGCGCGCCGCTGCGCCTTCTGGCCGAGGAACAACTGGCCCTGCTCGACATCGAAGCGGGCAACACCGACGCCGCCCTGTCCCGTCTGAACGCGCTTCTGTCGGATGCAGACCTGACAGCAGGCTTGCGCCGACGCGCTTCTCAGTTGATTGTGGCGCTGGGGGGCGAGATCGAGGCGTCCTGATCGAAGGGCCGACAGGGTCCGCGAGACAAGAAGACGAGGGCAGGGCAGTGCAAGCGAAATTCATTTGGGCCGGCGTGATCGCAACAGGTGTTCTCGCAGGATGTGCGGATCGCGAGATCATCCTGCCGGGCGAACGTCTGGGCGTCCGCGAAATCCTCCAGGACTCGGACGGGGCCGCCGCCGCGCCGGAAAACACCACGCTGGCGGCCAACCTGCCATCCGCCACCGCCAACTCGTCCTGGGCACAGAGCCATGTCAGCCCCTGGGCCCGCACAACACATGCCGCCCTGTCCGATCAGCTGACGCAGGTCTGGTCCACCTCCATCGGCCAGGGCGACTCGCGCCGGGCGCGCATCATCACCGATCCCGTCGTTGCGGATGGCCGCATCTTCACCGTCGACAGCGCCGGGCGCGTTGCCGCCACGTCGACCGGGGGCGAGTCGCTCTGGTCCTACAGCCTCGTGCCTCTGCGCGATGATGCCTCGCAGGCGCTCGCGGGCGGGCTCGCCTATGACGACGGACGCCTCTATGTGACCTCGGGGTTCGGTACCCTGACCGCTCTTGATGCGGCCACCGGTTCCGAAATCTGGACCCAGCGCCTGCAGGCCACGGCCACCGGAGCGCCCACCGTATATCGCGGGCTGGTCTACGTGGTTGCCGGTGACAGCACGGCCTGGGCGATCGAGGCCGAGGATGGCCGCGTGCGCTGGCAATCGGACGGTCTGGGGGATGTCGGCAATGTGGCAGGGGCCGCGCCACCCGCCGTCAACGACACCCATGTCGTCTTCTCGTTCGGCAGCGGTGCTGTGCAAGGGGCCTTCCGTCAGGGCGGTCTGCGGCTCTGGAGTGCGGACATCGTCGGCACCCGCCGCGGGTTTGCCATCGCTCTGGTCGACGACATCACCGGCTACCCGGTGATCGATGGCAACACCGTCTATGCGGGCAACCACTCGGGCAGCGTCGTCGCGCTCAACGTCAATTCCGGCGAACGGATCTGGACCGCGCAGCAGGGCGCGCTCGATCCGATCTGGCCCGCTGGCAACTCGGTGTATTTCATCTCTGACCTCAACGAACTGGTTCGTCTGGATGCCACCGATGGCCGCCAGATCTGGGCCGTCGATCTGCCCGGCTACGAACCGGTGCGCCGCCCGCAGCGTCGGCGGGACTCGGCCTTTGCCAATCACGGACCGATCCTCGCGGGCGGGCGCCTTGTCGTGGCCTCGTCCGACGGGTTCCTGCGGTCTTTCGATCCGGCCTCGGGCGACCTCATCAGCCAGACCGAGATTCGCGGCGGTGCCACGACGCGTCCGGTGGTCGCCAATGGCACGCTCTACGTGGTGTCCACCAACGGGGTTTTGCACGCCTACCGCTGACCCCTTCCACAGGCGCGGGAAATGGGGTAGGCGGGCGGCTTGATCTGAACCGGAGTCACACGCGCCCATGTCTTTCACCCTCGCCATCGTCGGTCGCCCCAATGTCGGCAAATCGACCCTGTTCAACCGGCTGGTCGGCAAACGGCTTGCGCTGGTGGACGATCAGCCCGGTGTGACCCGCGACCTGCGCGAAGGCGCGGCCAAGCTGGGCGACCTGCGCTTCACCGTCATCGACACTGCCGGTCTGGAAGACGCCACCGACGAAAGCCTGCCGGGCCGGATGCGCAAACTGACCGAGCGCGCGGTCGACATGGCGGATGTGTGCCTCTTCCTCATCGACGCCCGTGTGGGCGTGACCCCGACCGACGAAGTGCTGGCCGACATCCTGCGCAAACGCTCGGACCATGTGCTGCTTGCCGCCAACAAGGCCGAGGGCAACGCCGCCGAGGCGGGTGTCCTCGAAGCCTACGCGCTGGGTCTGGGCGAACCGCTGCGCCTCTCCGCCGAACATGGCGAAGGCATGCCCGAGCTTTACGCCATGCTGCAACCGCTGGCCGATGAGTTCGAGAAACGCGCCGACGCTGACGCCCCCGAAACCGAGGTTGACGTGGGCGAGGAAGACCCCGACGCCCCCCGCGCCATCACCGCCGCCAAGCCCTTGCAGATCGCAGTGGTCGGCCGTCCCAACGCGGGCAAATCCACGCTGATCAACAAGATCCTCGGTGAAGACCGCCTGCTGACCGGACCCGAAGCGGGAATCACCCGCGATGCCATTTCCGTCCAGACGGAATGGGACGGGGTGCATATGCGCATCTTCGACACGGCGGGCATGCGCAAAAAGGCCAAGGTGCAGGAAAAGCTGGAAAAGCTCTCCGTCTCCGACGGCCTCCGCGCGGTCAAGTTCGCCGAAGTTGTGGTCGTCCTGCTCGACGCCGCCATCCCGTTTGAATCACAGGACCTGCGCATTGCCGATCTGGCCGAACGCGAAGGCCGCGCCGTGGTCATCGCCGTCAACAAGTGGGACATGGAAGACGACAAACAGGACAAGCTGAAGCTGCTGAAGGAAGAGTTCGAACGCCTCCTGCCGCAACTGCGCGGCGCGCCGCTTGTCACTGTCTCTGCCAAGACCGGACGCGGCCTCGACCGCCTGCAAGCCGCCATCGTCAAGGCCCACACCATCTGGAACCGCCGCGTGACCACCGCGCAGCTCAACCGCTGGCTCGCCGCGATGCTCGAACAGCACCCGCCGCCCGCACCGCAGGGCAAACGCATCAAGCTGCGCTACATGACCCAGGCCAAGACCCGCCCGCCGGGCTTCGTGGTCATGTGCTCGCACCCCGACAAGATGCCCGACAGCTACAAACGCTACCTCGTCAACGGCCTGCGCGAGGATTTCGACATGCCGGGCACCCCCATCCGCCTGACCCTGCGCGGACAGAGCGACAAGAACCCCTACAAAGGCCGCCGCGAACGCAACGCCGGGGCGTTGAAGAAGCATTTGGGGAAGGGGCGGGGGTAGGCGGCTGAGGGGCAGCAAAGCGGGACTTTGCTGCCGTTGGACGCCGTTCATTCAATGTCCGCTTTCGTCGAATGGCGATGTCCTCGATGCTGTTTCCAGCTCGGCACTCAAATCGGCGGCCAATTCAAAAAACCGTCGTCGCACTGTCTCGGCGTAGGGATTGGCCTTCTCGATCGCTTCGAACACTTCCGGTGCATCGTGCTGAACCATTGAAACCGCCTCGGACAACAAATCAAAACTCTTCGTTGTCATGCGCGTTGGCAAGGGCCCCATTCTCAGAAGCACCTTGGCGATGAGATGTGTGAGCCCTTGGACAACTGCCGCTTCTTTGTCGTGATCTTCCGGGGTCGATATGATGACAGCAAGACCCAGAGCCATGCGTAAGAATGCAGCAAGCCTCATATGCCGTCTTCCCTGGATTGGGCAGACCGAAATTTTTAACCCCTCGATGCCCTTCGCAGCGCTTTGAGGGCCGAACAAGGGGTGCGTTGCGACGATGTCTACATTGTTAGGTAGCAGCCGCCGCATGATTTCCGATGGAATGGTTTTGACCGAGCCAACATCGACAATCAGCGCCCCAGGTCGACAAGCAACCGCGATTTCGCTGACAACCGTCTCAAACGAGGACACCGGTGCCGCAATGAGGATCACATCAGCCTGCGAAACATGGGGTAATCGCGGCGCGCTGACCGGAGGGATGGTGTAAGCTGCGGGGATGGAAGCCTTGAAGGAGGAGAAAGCCCTATGCCCATGTTTGCCGCCCTCGATGTGTCAAAGAAAGAGACGCAGATTCATGTTGTTGATGTTTCTGGAAAATGTATCTGGCGCGGCAAAGTGCCG
>NZ_JALEGT010000109.1 GCF_022763305.1 Marivita sp.
AACGCATGTCACGCGATGCCCGTGTGCAGGCCATCGGCGGCGGGGCGAGCGAAGTCATGTTGGAAGAAGTCGCCAAGCGCATGTGAGCTTACTATCCAAAAAAGTAACAATCTACAGAAACAAGGACGAAAAAGATGAATCTGGAAACCACTCAAAGCCAAACACTCGCAAAACTTACCCAAGAGATCTCGATAATTCTCGTCGGCACAATTCTTCTGACACTATCCGCCAAAATCGTGGTGCCGTTCTACCCGGTTCCCATGTCTACACAAACCCTGGTTGTCTTGGGTCTGGGCCTTTTCCTGGGGCCGGTGCGCAGTAGTCTTGTTGTTGTGACCTACCTTTTTGAAGGTCTGCTTGGCCTGCCGGTCTTCGCAGGCACGCCTCCGGCTCTGGCCGGACCGGCGTATATTGCGGGTCCCACAGGCGGATACTTGGTAGGCTTCGCACTTGCGGCGGCCGCCGCCGGGTGGATTGTTCAAGCACTGCAAGGACTTCGGCCTGCGTTCAGAGCATCTGTCGCGGTCTTTTTGGGTTCGATAGTCATGTATTGCGCAGGGCTGCTCTGGTTGGGTGGCTTTGTCGGCTATGGCGAAAAGTTGCTGAACGCCGGTCTTTACCCGTTCCTTCTCGGGGATCTGACGAAGGCGACAATTGCTGTAGTTCTGTATACTGCTTACCATAATCGCCGCGCTGTGTGACTGCCAGCCCAAGACTGTATCAAACTGTTTCAGTCTCATACGGGCCTGGTCCAATGTAAGTTGAAATGGTCCGATGCCGGATTTGACAGGCACCGGACGCCAGCCTGAGGTTTCCGGCGCCATGCGAGAGCAATGCGCAAAACTGTGCGAACCAAATTGTTCGCAATCAATACCTGGTCGCACACAATGAAAAGAAGCAGCATGTTTTTCTCAGAGCCGGAGCCTTGCCGCGCGAAGGGAGTCGAATTGGCCCCTGGAATTCTGAGGATCGTCGCGAACAATCCCGGAAAGATGACCTACCACGGGACAAATAGCTACATCATTGATACGCCTGATGGTCGGTTCATAATCGACCCCGGCCCAGCAGAAGACAGTACACATTTCGGGGCAATCATCGAAAATTTGGGGGCCAAACCATCTGGGATTCTGCTCACACACCACCATTCTGATCATTTTGGAGTCGTCCCAGCCCTGCGAGCACGGACAGACGCACCTGTTTATGCCTCACGGGCATTCCCTGACGATGCATTTCGACCTGACCGGTTTCTGGAGGACGGACAGGTCATTGCCGGTCTTACCGTCCTGCACACACCTGGTCACGCGAGCGACCACCTTTGTTTCGCGAGACCTGACGGAGTGCTCTTCACGGGCGACCACGTTATGAGTTGGAACAGTTCGATCGTCAGCCCCCCTGACGGAAACATGCACGACTACTGCGCGCAGCTACAGCGGCTGATTGAGCGCGACGATAGGATCTACTTTCCGGGGCACGGACCTATACTCCGGGATCCGCAACCTTACGTCAAACGGTTGCTTTCCAACCGCATGCGTCGCGAGGCGGAGATCCTCGCCCACCTCTCAAACACCCCGGATTCGGTCCAGAATATCGCCGCTTCCGTCTACAAGAAAACCGACCCACAAATCGCAATGGCCGCAGGACGAAACGTTGCGGCGCATCTGGAGAAGCTGTTGTCTGAGTCGCGGGTGGTACAAGATGGCGGGGTCTGGAAATTAACATAAGAAGGATTATGCGCAACATGAAATTCCCCTATTTTCAATAGGTTTCGCCCTCTACCACCTCCCTGTGGGCGAACCTCTGGCGGCACCGACGCGGTCGGTGTCGCCCCTTTTTAACGAGCCAGGAATAAGTTCAACCGAGATCAGATCACGGGAACGTCCCAGCCGAATAGGACTGAAGAACCGAAGCAGAAAAGGCGGACACGAACCGGTGAGCATCGAAAAGGAAGAAGCGGTTCCGGTCGCGCGGCTTGTTGACGGTCGCAGTGATCGAACCGTTGGTTGGGTCTATCGCTGGAATACGTCAGAACTGTCCATCCTCTGGCTCGATCCCAAACGTACGGCACACCATATCGATCCCCCGTTAAGCCGGAACACGATTGCGAATGCAAAGACTGTCACCACCGATGAGGTTACTGACCTTTTGGAGGAGCTGTCGCTCAGGGGCTCAGCCGATCTGCTTTAGCATCAAGGCGCTCCAAGACAGTTACAAAAATTCGAATTTGACCGCTCGACGATAGTATATTATCGTAATCCTCAGATTCTGCATCACAGTCAATCGAGCTCTTGGATATGCGCAATTTCCTTCGTAATTTTTTTCTCGCTGTCGTCGCGGGAACGGCCTCGCTGAGCGGAGGTGGAAACAGCGCGTCGGCGCAGACCTACCCGATCGATTGCGCCATCCTGCTCTGCCTCTCCGGCGGCTGGCCGGCATCAGAGCCCTGTTCGCGGGCACGTGCAGAGTTCATACGACGGATCACGCCATGGCCTGTCGAGCCTCCCCTCCAGATCTGGCGTTGCCCCATGGGGGCCTCCTTCGAACCTGTAGACGACCCCGGTCGCACTCGGCGTGTCATTGACATCCTCTTCTCCAACGCTTCTACCCTGCCCCAGAACCTCGCGGAATCTGACCCCGAAAAAGCTGGCGCCCTCTTGCCTGCCGTCGTGCGGTCGAAAGGCGTCGAGCCACTACCTCACCCTGACGGGTTTGCGTTACATCTGATCCAGGACCGAGCCGACATCGACATCAGTGGACCGGAGTTCAACTTCATCCGCTCGATCCGTGTCTTCGATGTTCGGTATGCGCGCCAACACGAATCCCGCGACAGCGATTGCAGCCGTTTCGAAACAGTCCTTCTCGGTTCCTATGGAATCCAGGGCGATTTTTACTGGTCTCGTTCGTCCGTCGCCGCGTTGCCCGAGGCGCATGTCGGCTTGGAACGTTGGGGCGATCATTGCCCCTCCATCTATCACCGCTCGGTGTTCGTCGACTGGCGAGACTATGAGGGCAATTACGGGTTCGAGCAGGTGAACTACTAAGACGTTGTCCTCTGCACCAAACCTGCATTAGAGACCGTGGATCGCAGCGTCCCATAACAATCCGCTGTTATCATTGCCCTTCGGTCCCACCGAGGCTTGATTTCGTCATACCATCCGAGGCGACAGCCCTTCGCCTCGTCTTAAATCCGGTGATCGAGTTCCGTCGCCGCCTCGGCCGCTGCCAGTAGCGTAACCGCATCGATCTGCAGAGCACGCGCGAGTACGATCAACTCAACTACGTCGACCCTACGCTCTCCGCTCTCCAGACGAGCGACGAAGGACTGGTGGCATCTGAGACGTAAAGCGAGCTCGGCCTGCGTTAAGCCAGCCGCCTTCCGCGCCGCAATCAAAGCGTCGCGAAGTGCCTCATGTCCCGAACTCCTGATCGTTTTCGCCACGTGTCACAAACCTCTTGTGACAGGGCTAATCTACTTTATAGATTATCTAAAAAGTGGATAGTGGGCGTTTACATGATGATAGAGACTCCGAACTGCACGCCGCCGATACGGCCAGATTTCACAAGACGGCGGCCCTTCGAAAAGGTCGCGGCCAATTCACTCGTCCATCAATTCCAGGAAGCGTCCGTAGTCCTGGCTCACCTCGCGCGCCTCTTCGAACGCCCGCGCGCGCTCAACCTCAAGGCACCGAAAGTAGCTCTGGATGTCCCGCATGTAGATCTCAAAGTCGCTGCGGATGAGATCGACATAGTCCCGCGCGGCTTGAGAATCGCTTGGCACGAACGGCCTGGGCGGCGGCAAACAGGACGCGGCGGAGACTTCGCCTGCCAGGCACGCGACCAGAAGTATAGCTTGTGCCATGATCGACACGCACAACCTGAAGGCGTCCAAGCCCCTTATTTTCTTGATCAAATGCATGGGAACCGTCTATTCGTCAATTGAGCAACAATCCGCTTGTCGCATCAAAAGTTTATCTTGTGCGCCAATACTATATGATCGTATGACTTGGTTTCAACACCTGAAGCCTGGTCATTCGCCCTATTGGAGAACGTGATCCGGGTGATGGACCTAGAAAAAGAAGCCCCGAATGTGGTCACCGAACCCAGATTCCGCGATCTGGTCGCCAGCGGCTATCGCGTCGAAGTTGTCTGCAAGGAAGACGCCTTCAAGAAAGGCCCCAACTGGCATGGGGTCTGGATCATGCGCGCTGTCAGCGACGATGGGATCGAGAAACTTCTGGTCACGGCCCGGACCCGAACCTCGCGCAACGACATCAAGATCCGCGAGATCAAGACCGTCACCGGGGTCATCTCCTTCCTGCAAGGGATCGGTTTCTCGCACGCCGACGTGCCTCTGGAAGAGGGCAAGCGGACGGTTCACAAACTCTCCAGCGAAGAGATGGCTGCCAGCCGGGCTTAGCGCCCTTTTCCTTTCCTACCTGGGCCTCCCGGCATCGGCAGACATGGTCCTGGTGATGGCGGGGGACGGTTCTCTTTCGCCGTCGCGCGCCCAGGAGCGGTTCGCGCGCAACTACAATGACGGGGTTGGCGTTGGCTCGACCTCAGAAGGGTTGCGCATCTTGGGCGAGGAGCGCCGCACTGAGCGACGTGAAGGGGTGCGCGTCGCGGCGATGATCCCTCGCGCGCTCACACCACGCCCGGATATCCTCGCCGCGATCGAGGAGACCGGACTGCGCTATGCGAGCCACCCTGGGCTCCGTGCAGCCGATATCACCGTCACGGACTGGCTCCACCTCTATCGCGCCAATATCGAGATCGAGAGTGCGTACAATCCGCACGCCGTCTCCCATGTCGGGGCGGTCGGGCTCGGGCAGTTGATGCCCGATACAGCCCGCGCTCTTGCCGTCGACCCCCATGATTGGAAACAGAACCTCGACGGCTCCGCGCGTTACCTCGCCCTGATGTTGGCCGAGTTTGGCGACGCGCGCCTCGCGCTCGCCGCCTACAATGCCGGACCCGACGCCGTGCGCGAGCATTCCGGCATTCCACCGTTTCGAGAAACCCAAAACCACGTCCAGCGGGTGCTGGCCGTCTTCAACCGGCTGGAAGGAGCGTCCCCATGAAGCCATTGACGAACCCCCTGATCACCCTTGCCGCTCTCCTCATCGTTGCGGCAGAACCGGCCCTGGCCCAGAGCATCGACCTCTCACCGATTCAGAGCTTATTACAGGGCATCGTGGACGCGCTGACCGGACCGCTTGGCGTCGTCATCGCCACCCTCGCGGTCCTCGGAGTGTTCCTCAGCTGGTTCTTCAACATCATCGATCTGCGCCAAGCCCTCTGGGTGCTGGTGGGCATCGCGGGTGTTGCGGCCGCGCCGACCATCGTTGCCGCCGTCTTCGGGTCGTGAGAGGAGGCGAACGTGGCCGAACGATCGCCGCTCTTTCTGGGCCTCGTACGCCCGCCCAAGCTCCTCGGCCTGCCGATCATGTATGCCATGATCTGGCTCTTCGGGTCGGTGCTGCTCTTCGTGTGGGTGCAGCACCTGGTTGTCCTGGGCATCGCGGCGGTTCTCTATCCGGTTCTCTGGAAAGCGGCGGATTGGGACCCGCGGTTCATCGACGTGATGATGACGTCTCTGCAGGAGACCCCACCGACGCGGAACCGGTCCATCCACGGGGGCGACAGCTATGCGCCATAGTGAAGCCCTGGGCGAGACCGTCGATGAACGCACCCTCATGCCGGATTGGTATGCGCGCGAGAAGCGCCTCGCGCATATGCTGCCCTATGTCAGTCTCGTGGACGACCACACGGTCCGCACGCGTGCCAACGAGCTCTTCCAATGCATCCGCCTGAGCGGGGTGAACAGCTACACCACGGACGATACCTATCTCGACAAGGTGACGGCGCTCTTCGCCCGGATCATCGCGCAGCTCGGGCCGGAGTTCAGCTACTACGTGCACAAGGTCTCGAAGTCGATCACCCCGGACCTGCTCCCGGTCCGGGGCGACGGCTTCGCGGCGGCGGTGGATGATGCCTGGCGCGCAAAGCTCGCCTCGGCCGGTCTCCGGGACAAGACCCTCACACTCACCATCATCCACCGCCCGCCGCCCAGAAGCTTCCTCGGCTTCGTGAACCGATCTGCGCCGGAGCGGTTTAGGGAAGAGACTGCGAAACGGATCCGTCGTCTCAAGGAGGCGGTCGGCGTCTTCACCTCCGGCCTCGCCGAACTCAAGCCCCGCATCCTTTCAGCAGCCTCTGGCGAGCTTGTCGGTTTTCTCGGCGCGCTCAACACGGGCCGCGAACTGCCGCTCTATCCCGCAAACCGCTACGGGTTCCTCGCCTATAACGTCGCCAACACCCGGGTCACGTTTCTCGAGGATCATTTCGAGCTATCGGACGGCGTTGTCGGCCACCGCTTCGGCAAGAGCTTCACCATCGGCGAATATGCCGAAGGCACGACCTGCACCATGTTCGACATGCTGAACCTGCCGGTCGACATGATCGTCACCCATTCCTTCACGCCGATCAATTCGAACCTGATGGCAGGCCGGATAAAGCGCCAGAAGCGCCAGATGCAAGCCTCCCAGGATGCCGCGCTTTCACTCCTCGAAGCGCTCGACATCGCCCATGATGATCTCGAAGCCAAGCGCCAGAGCTTCGGCGCGCACCACATGGTCGTGACCGTTTTCTGTGACAGTCTCGACGAGCTGCAGACCCTCGGAGCCGAGATCGTGAACGCCGCCGCCGCCGAGGGCGTGAAGATGATCGGCGAGCGGATGGCGGCCAAGTCGCATTATTTCAGCCAGCATCCGGGCAACCAGCCGAAACGGGTCCGCGCCAGCGCTGTCACCAACCGCAACTTTGCGGATTTCGCGGCACTTCATCGCACGCAGCTCGGCAAGGAGAAACACCAACTGCCCTGGGGCCAGGAGATCACGCTCTTTCCGACGCCGGAACAGAGCGCCTACCGGTTTTCCTATCACGAGCAAGGCTCGCCGGAGAAGGAGCCCACTGGCGGACATACTCTCATTCTCGGCCGACCCGGTTCCGGCAAATCCGTCCTCTCGGCCTTCCTCATGACGCAAGCCCGCCGGGTCGGCGCGCGCATCTTCGTCTTTGATTATCGGCTCGGGATGGAGATGGCCGTCCGCGCCAATGGCGGGCGCTACGCCTCGATCAAGGCGGGACAGGCGACAGGCCTCAACCCGCTCTGGACCGAGATTGATGAGCGCGGCACGGCATGGCTCTCGGATTGGCTCGCCTCGCTTCTTTATCGCTCGGATAAACCCCTGACCCCGGCCCAGACCAACCGCATCCAGGAGGTCGTTCGCCAGAACGCCACTGCCGGTAACCCCGCTCTTCGGAACTGGAAGGATTTCGCCTCGCTCTTTGTCTCGACCGACGACAGTGGCGACCTGCACCAACGCCTTCTCGAATGGACTGAGGACGGCCGCTACGGCTGGATCTTCGGCCAGAGCTTTGAGGACACCTTCTCCCTCGATGGCGATGTCGTGGGGTTTGACCTGACCGGCATTCTCGACAGCGAGAGCGAGAAGGAGCGCATGGCGGTGCTCTCCTATCTTTTCCGCCGCATCGAGCGGGAGATCGAGGACCGTCGCCCCACCATCATCGTGATCGACGAGGCCTGGAAGGCGCTCGACAACCCGTACTTTGCCGAACGGCTCTCGAACTGGCTGGTGACCGCCCGGAAGCAGAACACGGTCGCGGTGATGATGACGCAATATGCGAGCCAGTTAGAGCGCACGCGCACCGGCAAGACCATCGTCGAGGCGGTGCCGACCCAGATCCTGCTCCCCAACATCCGCGCTCATGCCTCGGATTACGCGATGCTGAACCTCTTCGAGAAGGAACTCGACGTGCTCCTGAACACCGGCAGCGACAGCCGTCTCGCCCTCATCCGCGACGACAGCGGCTCCGTGGTGGTCGATGCCGACCTCTCCGCCCTCGGCCCCCTCCTCACCATCCTCGGCGGCATGGAGAAGGGCGAGGCTCTCGTCGGCCCCGGCTACCGCGACAGACCTGATTTCTGGAGGCTCTCATGATCCGACCCCTCATCCTCCTCGCCGCGCTCGGCGTTCTCTCGTCCTGCGCCGGATATCGCGAACCCCAGGCCAACTGCTTCGCCTTCCGCGCCTCGCTCGACCGCGCCGAGCCGGATTGCATCTTCACACCCATCGGAAACCCGGAGGACAGCGTTGAGGTCTAGGGTCGCACATATCCTCCTGGCGGCTCTCCTGCCGGCGGCCGCGCTCGCCCAGGGCGTTCCCACCAACGATTCCGGGCTGACGGCCCGCGATATCGTCGAGACGGGCGACCGGGACGCCGACCTCGCCGTCCAGCGTGAGAAACTCATCGTCGAAGAGTTGCTGACCGAGATCGAACGGGAACAGCTCGCCACGCTGCGCGCCATCCTCGACGCGCAGACGAGCTTCGGTGGCCAGGGGCTGCCGGGCATGGTCGCAGACCTCGAGGGTGGCGGCAGCGATCCGGACCGGTCCGCGGAGGCGGTCTATGGCTCCGGCGATGTCGATCCCAATCCGGGCGGCGCGGGTATGTTCGGGGATGCGGCCGAAAACATCGAGCAGCTGATCATCCGGGTCGCCCAGGAGACCCACGGGCAACCCGGGGTCGGGCGGGCCGGTCTTTCCGTCGTGCAATGGCGCGCCCTCCTGCAGGCGCTCATCTGGCAGGAAAGCCGGTTCTCCATCGGCGCACGCTCGCCTGTGGGCGCCTTCGGCCTCACCCAGATCATGCCGGGCACCGCGAGCGATCTCGGTATCAACCCGGAATACTATGAAAGCCCCTACCTGCAGGTGACAGGCGGCGCGCGCTACCTCGCGGCGCAGCTCGCCACCTTTGACGGCAACATCGTCAACGCGCTCGCGGCCTATAACGCCGGTCCGGGCCGGGTGTTCGAATATGGCGGCGTACCGCCCTTCAAGGAGACCCGGCACTACGTCAGGGTCATCCCCGAACGCTACAATCTCTACCTCGCGCGGATCGGTGGCATCGAGGCGCTCGGCACGATCGACCCTGCGCTTCTCGCCAATGCCCATCTCTCGCTCAGCGGATTCGGGGCCGCCTTTTACGGCAGCAATTCCCCCACCGCCATCCGGCAAGCCGCCTTGCGCGTCCAGGACATCGTCACCCGGATCGGCGGCACCGAGGACCTCCAGGAGAGCATGGCGCTCAATACCTATGCCCGCGCCGAACTAGTCCGGCTGATGGCCGCACGCATTCGCCTGAAAGCCGCACGGACCCGGCCGCTCAGTGCCGCGCAACTGGCCCAGGCCGCGGCCCGCATGGTCGAGAACGAATTCATGGAGTTCACATTGGAGGATCTGGATTGATGCCCCGCAGAATGTTCATTTCAGCACCACTTCGCACGTTGACCCTGGCCAGCGTCTTGGCGCTTTGCTCGCCTTTCGTGACCAATCCCCCCGTCCTGGCCCAGGGCGTGCCGGTCGTGGACACCCAGAACATCGCCCAAAACATCCAGCAGCTCCGGCAGATGATCGAGGACGAGATCCTGCAAAACGAGCAACTCGTGCAGCTCCGCGAACAGCTTGCCACGCTTACGGAGCAGCTCGCCGAGCTACAACGAACGTATGAGGCGCTGACCCGTCTGGCAGAGCTGCCCGAGATCATCCGGACACAGATGGAGGACGAATTGAACGGTCTCCTGGACCAGGAGTTCGGCGATATCATCGCCACCATTGAGGCGATCAAGACGGGGGATTTCTCCGGGCTCACCGGATCCGGTGCCAGCGAGATCGAAACCCAGATGGACCGGGTGCTGGCCGATCTCGGCTTCGACGAGGACACGCTCTCGGAAATGGCGCGCAGCGGCAATCCCGGGGCCGAGCGCGTGGCGACACAGGCCACGACCGGCGCGCTGGTCTCGGCCGCCGCCCAGAACAGCTACGAGGATGCCGGGCAATCGCTCGAACGTGTCGACCGGCTCGTCGGGCTTATCGATGACATGGATGAGCTCAAGGAGAGCGTCGATCTCAACACGCGGGTGACGGCAGAGCTCGCCATCGCGCTCGTCGCCATGTGGCAGCTCGAAGCGATCCAGACCGTAGGAGATGGCACCGGCGGCGTGATCGATGCCGCCACCATCGCCGAAGAACAACGCTTCATGGAGTTCACACTCCCGGAACTGAATGCGGATTGAGGACTGATTGTTGGACGAAGAAACCGCCATCATCGAGGAGGAACTGGTCTACGGCGCGCTGAGACGGGAACGGCTCTGGCAGCGCCTGGGACTTTTCGGCCTCGGCTTTGGCATCCTGGGCTGCCTCAGCGCGGCCGCCGTGTCCATCCTCGATGTCGATCCGCCCCCTGTAGTGGTACCTTACGATCCCGCCACCGGCTTCGCCCTCCCCGAAGCCACCGTCGGGGCCACCACCGTCACCGAGAACCGCGCCATTATCGAGGCGGAGGTCTTCCGCTACGTGACCGACCGCGAGGTTTACAACCAGCTCGACAATGACGTGCGTATCCGCAGCGTGTTGCGCCGTTCGGACCGTGCCGCAGGGGCCTCACTGCGCCAGATCTGGAATTCGGCCAATGCCGACTATCCCCCGACCGTCTATGGACCCAACGCCCGCCTCGACGTGGAGATTCTCAGCATCAACCTGATCGGCAACAACCGGGCCACGGTGCGACTTCGCAAGCGCCTGACCTCGATCCAGGGGGTTCAGGCGGGCCTCTTCACCGCGACGCTCCTCTTCGAGTTCCGCCCCGAGGAGAGCCGCTCCATCGACCAGGTTTGGACCAACCCGTTTGGCTTCACCGTCGTCGAATATGCGATCCGCTCGGACAGATTGGAGAACCAGTAAGTGCGTTTCACCAAAAAGAATTCAGAGAACGCCTTGCCAGCGTCCCACATACGTCAGAAGCGGCAGGGCAATAACAATGCGAAACACACCGCACACGCCCGGGCGTTCGTCGCGGCCTTTTTGATGGTCTCGCTGTTTACGCCCCACGCGTCAGCCGAGGCGATCCCGCGCGGGGGACCCAACGACCACCGCGTGCGGGTCGCGTCCTACCAGGAAGGCCAGGTCTACAGGCTGAACGTTTCCCTGACCCATGTCACGACCATCGAGTTCGGGACAGGCGAGAGCATCCGCTCAATCATCGCCGGCGACACGGAAGGATTTGAGATCGACGGCGTCCCAGGTGGTCGCGCCTTTGCGATCAAACCTGTCGCCCGCGGCGTCCATACCAACGTGAACGTCTACACCAACAGACGGAGTTACTATTTCAACGTGAACGAGGTCTCGAGCCCAACCTTCTATGTCGTGCAATTCCGCTACCCGCAAGACAATCGCCGCTCGGCCGACGCCATCGCACGCGCCGCGCCAAACACCAATTACGGGGCCAGCGCACGGACGGAGTTCACGCCGACCCGGGTCTGGGACGACGGCACCTTCACCTATTTCGCCTTCCCACGGAACGCACCCGTCCCGGCGATCTTCCGTTACACGAACGGGCGCGAGCGCACGGTGAACACAGGCGCGGTCGAAGACGGTGTGATCCGTGTCTCGGGCGTGGGGCGCCAATGGGTGCTGCGTCTGGGCGAGGACGTGGTGTGTATCGAGGCGACGCCGCCCGCGGAGGCCGCCTCATGAGTGACAACAACCCGGATCTCGAACAGCGTCTTGCTGCGCTCGAACGGGGCAACCCGCGCCACGGACCCGCCCCGAAACACCGCTCACCGCTCCTCGCCCTCCTCCTCGCAGGGCTCATCCTGGCGGGCGGCTTGGTCCTCTTGCTGTTTTCGGGCCCGGGGGAAGAGGTCGCCCTGCCGACGGCCACCCCGGACGAGTTCCAAACCGAGGGTGACGGGTTCGGAGAGATCGAACCCTTCGTGCCGCCGCCCGCCCCGGAACCCGAGATCGTTCTCGTCGAACCAGAACCCAACGCCGAACTTTTGGCGCAGATCGCCGCACTCCAGGCCCAGATCGAGGAACTGCGCGACGCGCCGGACGCCGGGGCGGACAGCGCGGCAGCGGAGGCGATCGATGCCCTGACCGCACGGATCGCAGCCCTACAGGACGCCTCCGAGAATGCTCAGGAACAATTCCAGACCGAACTCGCCGCACGAGATCGGGAGCTGCAACAGCTGCGTATGGACCTGGACCTCGCGCGGCTGGAGGCCAACAAGCCGGCACCCGCCCCGCTCGGACCCACCGACGAAGAGTTGCGCGCCCGCGAAGATGAGCGGATGCGACGTGAGGAAGAGGCGCGGCGGCTGGCCGAGCTGCAACGCCGGGCCGAGGAGGAGCGTGCCTTCCAGGAACGGCGGATTTCCTCCCCCGTTATCGCCTTCGGCGGAACGGGCGGCGCCAATGCGGGCGAGACAGAACTCACCGAACGCACCTTCGGCGAGGTGACAGACTTCGTGCTGAACGGCGCGTTGCCGAGCGCCATCACACAAGCCGAAGTCATCGCAAATCCCTCGAACACGGTCATTCAGGGCACGATGATCCAGGCCGTGATGGAGACCGCACTCGACAGCTCGCTCCCCGGACAGACCCGTGCCATCATCTCCGAAGACGTCTTCAGCTATGACGGCTCACGGCTCCTGATCCCGCGCGGCTCGCGCCTTATTGGACGCTACCGCTCCGGCATCGAGATAGCCCAGAAGCGCGTCACCATCGCCTGGGACCGGATTGTCCTGCCAAACAACCAGACCGTCCAGATAAGCTCCTTCGGGGGAGACGAGTTGGGCCGTTCGGGTGTCACTGGCTTCGTCGATACCCGCTTTGACGAGCGGTTCGGCTCAGCCGCGCTGATTTCGATCATTTCGGCCGCCCCGAGTGTGGCCGCCGCCCAGGTCGAGGATGAGACCACCGCGGACGTACTTGAAGATGTGGGCGATGACTTGGCCGATGCCACCGACAGCGTGATCGGTGAATATCTCTCCATTGGCCCGGTCATCTATGTCGATCAGGGTGCCCGCGTCACCGTCATGGTCGACCGGGATCTGGAGATTTTCTGAGATGACGCTCTCCTACCTCCAGACCTCGCTCGATAAGCTGAAGGACGCCGCCCGCGATGACGCCATCGAGATATGCATCAACCCGGATGGCTCTTGCTGGGGTGAGTTCCAGGGGGACCACTTCATGCGAGCACTGGATCAGCGACTGTCGGTTACGGAGGTGCGCGATCTTGGCAACCAGATCGCCTCCTCAGCCAACACGACAATGAGCAAAGACAAGCCCATCGTCTCGGTCTCGATCACCTATCGTGATCGCCCGATCCGTGCCCAGGTCGTGACGCCACCTGCTGTGCTCGCGGGCATGTCGATCTCGCTCCGCTTTTTCTCGAGCCTGCCGCTCGATAAAATCGAACTCCGCTTCCTTTATGGCGAGGAACGCAAGCTCGACGAACTGCGCCAGGAGAAAAACCGCGCGCTGCGCGAGGTCGTCACCTCCGGTGACATCTACGCCGCCATCCGCTTCTGCGTCGAGAACAAGCTCAACATGATCGTCTCCGGCGGCACCTCGACCGGTAAGACCGTCGCGGCTCGGAAAATCCTCTCCTATGTTCCCGACGAGGAACGGATCGTCACTATCGAGGAAGCCGCAGAGTTGCTCCCGGCCCAGCCGAACGCGGTGACCCTGATCGCCAACCGGGACGCTGAGTTCCAATCCGCCGATGTGCTTCTGACCGCAACGCTGCGCATGAGGCCCGACCGGATCATCCTCGGTGAGGTCCGCGGCAAGGAGGCGATGACCTTCCTAGAGGCGATCAACACCGGCCATGGCGGTTCGATGACAACCCTCCATGCCGAAACTCCGCAGCTCGCCGTCCAGCGTCTCGCCATCGCGGCGCTCAAGACCGAGATCCCGATGACCTACCAGGACATGGTCCAATACATCGAAAGCTCGATCGACGTGATCATCCAGGCGGGCCGCGAGGACGGCCAACGCGGCATCACCGAATTCTATCTCCCCGGGACCGAATTACAGGAAAGGTGCAAGGCATGAAGCGGTTTGAGTACGACATCCTCTTCTGCAAGGTGAAGAAGCAGAAGGACTATGAAGACATGCGGCGCGCCCTGAACGAACGGGGCGCCGAAGGCTGGGAGGTGATCTCCGCCGAGGCGGGCGATTATGGCTATACCGCGTTCCTCAAGCGTGAGGTCGCGGACCGGCCGACGGAGACGGCGACATGACACGTGCTCTCGCTCTCGCCTGTTCTTTCCTTCTTATGTCGGGCACCATCGCGTCTGCCGAGCGCAACCTGGTCCCGACGCTCGACAATCAACCCGATGTCTGCCCCGATCAGCCGCCCGAGCCGGATTGGATGCGAGACACCGAGGCTCGCGACGCCTACAAGCGGCTCCTGGTCCAGCAAATCTACCGGTTTCAGAGCATGGGACGCATCGTCGACGCGCAAAGCTGCACCTGCGCCACCCGGTATCCGTCCTGGGAGGCCGCCGAAGCCGTCTATTTTGATCGCTATTCCGCGGCTGACTATTGGAGCGTGGTCGAGGCGACGTCAGACTATCGCCGACGGGCGAACGATCTCCGAAAGCAGGCCATGCCGATCTGCGAAGCGGCCGGCAACTGGTAGCGGGTCATGAGCGTCGTCGCGTATTTCGTGGAAACGGCCGAAGGCTATCTGGACTCGGCGGCGGAAACCCAGTTCGGGGCCGTGGCCGCCACGGTCGGAACGATGCTGGTCCTCGGAACGACGCTCGTGGTCATCCTCGTCTGTCTCAACATGATCTACCAATACCGGTCCATGGACGGCCGGACCGCCTTCTGGCTCGCCGTGAAGATCGGCCTGATTGGTATATTTTCGACCAACTGGGTCCAGTTCAACGCACTCGCATCCGCCATACTGAACGGGATAGACAGCATCGCCGGATCGCTGGTCGCGTCGGTCGGCGGCGGGACGCCAGGTCCGTCTGGGACTTTCGCCGAGGAATTCGATCAGCTCATCGCGGCGCTCGGGGATTACCTGAACGCAGCTGGCTCCGAGCTGAACTGGATGGCTGGCGCGCTTCTCGACACGCTCGGCGTTCTCCTGCTCTCGATCCTCGGAGGGCTGGCAGCCTTCATTGTCGTCGCCTCCAGGCTCATGATCACGCTTTTGATCGGGATAGCTCCAGTGATGATCTTCCTGACCCTCTTCGAGGTGACCAAGGATTATTTCGCGCGCTGGCTCTCGGCGCTGATCTCCTTCGCGATCTACCCCATCGTCATCGCCGGCGTTTTCGCGACGATCACCGGGGTTTCGCGCGCATTGCTCGCCGAACTTGGTGATCCGGAGGGGGCTTCGAACATTGGCGCCCTCCTGCCCTTCTTCATGATGGTCCTCATGGCCAAGGGGTTCATCATCGCCACGCCCTTCATCGTCCGGTCGGTCTCCGGAAACATCATGATGCCGGCGCTTTCGGCGGGCTTTGGCGGAAGCTTCGCCTTCGCCCGAGGCTTGGCAGGAAGTCAGCAAGTCTATAACCGATACGCCATCGGAGGCGCGACAGGCGCCGAATATGCCGCGCTTCGGGCTAGGCAGTTTCTCGGCGTACAGGCGCTCCCGACCCGCCCTAATGCCGCGGGTGGTGCGCCGGCTGCACCTTCAGGCGACTCATCTGGCACCGGTGCACACATGCTTGCGCAACTGGCACGGCTAAGCAGGCTGGGTCGACGGTAGCGCAAACCGGACGAAGCAATTCTACCGGGAACAGGCTGTCCGCGGGCAAAATCTTTGCTGCCTGCTGGGATCATGACAAACAGCATGAATGGTTTTGCGTTGGTGGCATCGTGCTGCGTCTGGGGACGCCACACTGCTATAGGATCAGGCGCTAAGGCATCAGCGCCGGTGTTGCTGTCTGGGACGTCCGTCCTGTATCCCCTTCTCAGATCAAAGCGCGTGATTGCAAGCTTCCTATGAGAAATTGCCGGTAGCGGGCAGCAAATTGCAGCGATGTTTTAGTCGAAGCATTAACTTGTCACTTGACAATTTAAGAGGGTGGAGTATCTAAGGTGCCAAGGAAGAAGCACACATCAAAGGAAATCGAGGCCGTCATCCAGGAGCTCGAAGAGCTGGGATGGAACCTTATTGAGGGCAAGGGGCACGCGTGGGGGATCCTCCGATGCCCGGCCAACGATAAGGATTGCCGCTGTGGCGAGTTTTGTCAGATGTCTGTCTGGTCGACCCCGAAGAATCCACAGCAGTTCGCGAAAAAGATCCGACAGAAGGCCCTGGCCTGCGTGAAGCTTCAGAAGAACGACGAAGGTAATGCCAATGGCTGAAGAATTCGAATTCGAACTGGTCTTTGCACTCCCCGACGGAGAGCACGATGCGTTTTCGCTCTCTGACGCGATCTTCGAGGCGGGTTTTGAAGATGCGCTCGTGGGCACCGGTCACGCCGGTCTTCTGGGTGTAGAACTGGAACTTGAAGGGGATGAGGCCGAGAGCGCGATCCTTGAAGCGGCGCGGGCTCTGATCAAGGCGCTGCCGCAAGGCACAGTCCTGCGCGAGGTCCGTCCCGACCTGGTGTCTCTCGCGGATGTCGCCGAGAAGCTCGAGATAAAGCGACAGGCGCTCCAGCAGCGCAAGATGCCCCTCCCCGTTGCGGGTGGCCTCTACCGCATCGATGAAATGATCGAGGTTCTGATGGAGGCCGCAAACCCGGCAAAGGGGCAGCGTCGTCCGCGCTTTAACCTGGCTTCCGCCGCGAAGTGGTTTCGTGCGGGCCCCGCGGCCCGCAGGGTGAACGCCCAGTTGACGATGCGTGAGATCGACCCTGCGACGATTGAGCGAGCCCCTCGACCAGAGCGCGACGACCCTGGCTTTCTTCACCCGTGACAATGGTCGGCTCAAGGCCGTGGCCACAAGACACCATCGCGACATTCTTTCGTGTCGCCCGCATGGCGGCTCAGCCAAGCCCGAATTTCTCGCCCGTCTCGCTGACGTTTGCTTCCGAACCGGACATCTCCGCCTCCAACCGCTCGAGATCACTCACGGCGTCCTGAACTCGGGCGACGTCGTTTTCGGACGCAGCCTCCACCTCCAGATCTGCCTGCCGCCCGAACTCCATCTCCATCTGCCGCTGATCATCCGCAAGAACAGCGGCGCGGCCGCGCCGAGGCGCTTGAGCCGGACCGGACTCAAGGGGTGCAATCCCTCCGCCTTCTGTTAGCCCCATCCTGGCCTCGAAATCACGTTCCGTGAGACCTGACCCCCGCGGCGCCGTGGGCATCGCCCTGACGCTCAGGGGCAATTCCCCCATCGGAGGGACCGGCCCCGTCGGGAAGGGTAGCTCCCCCTCCTGGGCGGCATGGATGCCCTTGAAGAATGGGTCCTCGAAATACACCACGCGCTTGGCCCGGACCGGCATCTGGGCGTCCACGACGACGACGATCTCGTCGAGCGGCAGGCGCCGCGCCTCATCCTCGGGCAGGAGCGACACCTCCTCCGTCCGCTCCGATTGGCTGCGGCCCTCGAACGGGTTCTTCCCGACCGCGCGGGACCGCGTGACGACGGTTTTCGTGGTCTTGCCGACCGCCTTGCTCAGCTCCTCGACGGTCTTCTCGTCGGAGGGCGTCAGGTAGAGCTTGATCCCGGCGTTGCCCTGCAAGGCGCGCCGCGTGTTCTCGCCGTAGATCTCGTCGATGGCCGGGATGGTCTGGGTCACCACCGCGAGATGCCCGCGATAGGCGCGCAGCACCTCGATGCTCTCGGCCACGATCGGCATCTTTCCGAGCCGGTTGAACTCGTCGAGCATGATCATAACCGGCCAGGGCTCGTCCGGACCCGGTTCCTTGTCCTGAAGCGCCGACAGCAGGTCCGAGAAGAAGAGCCGGATCAGAGGTGCGAGGGGTTTCACCATGAGGGGCTGGACGACGAGGTAGACGCTGAAGGGTTTCTTGCGGATCGTCCGGAAGTCGAAGTCCGAGGTCGCCGTCGCATCGTCGATCGCCGGGTTCTGCCATTGATCGAGGCCCGAGGTCATCAGGAGCGAGACATAGGATGTCAGCGTATCGTTGTTGGTGGACGCCAGCCGTGTGAAGATCAGCCGCGCCGCGGCGTTTTGGACCTCATGGGCGCGCGCGAGATATTCCTTCTGCTTCTGCCCGCCCGAGGCGGCGATGCGGTATATCTCGCCGAGCGTCGGCCTGCGGCGTTGGAACGCGAGTAGCCCGGCCGCGACGAAGAGATCGATCCCCCCTTTGAGAAGCCCCTGAACACGGTCGTTGTCGTTCTGCAGGAAGAGTGTGGCCAGGAGCTGCAACTCCATCTGCTGGCGGGCCGGGTCTTTGAGCTCATAGATGCGCAGAAGTGGGTTGTAGCGATGCGTCCGCCTGTCCTCCCAATCCGTGGGCGCGAAGCGGAACACTTCGTCACCCTGCGCCGCCCGGTGGCGGGCCGAGGCCTCGAAGCATTCTCCCTTTACGTCGAGCACCACCGCTGAGCCCTGCCAGGTCAGGAGGTTCGGAATGACGAAGCCGGTGGTCTTGCCGCGCCCGGTCGGCGCTACGATCAACGCATGGGGAAAGGTCTTGGAACACAGGAACGGCGCACGCGAGCTTGGCTTTCCAAGCTTGCCGATCACAAAGCCCGTGCCCGGCGCGCCGAAGAAGCCGTTCCGCTTCATCTCGCGGCGGGTCTGCCAATGGGTATAGCCGAACCGGGTGAGCGCCGAGCCCGACATCGCAAGGCTCATCATGAGGCCCGCCACCCCGGCCCCGCCCATGATCAGGTTGATCAGGCGGAAGTCGTCGGGACGGGCGGCCCCGATGGCGCGGTAGTTCTGCACGATATAGAAGAAGTCGACCTCGGCCCGGAAACCCAGGTCCCGGAAACTGATCACGGCCGAGGCGATGACATAGCCGATCGCGATAGCGACCAGTGTGACCAGCGCGACGCCGAGGGCGAGGCGGCCCTTCCCTACCCCTCCCATCAGTGCGTCTCCCCGCGCTCGGTCTCGCCATCGACAAGATCGGCGCGGTGGAGCTCGAACTCGCGGTCGGCGATCTCCTCGACCACGGCGCGGGTCGCCTCGCTGTTGGCGGTGGCCGCGTCCGACTGCAGGTAGGTCTTCGCGGCGTAGAGCCGATCGAGACGGTCTTCGATCTGGGTCTTCAGCACGTCGACATCCCCGTCCCGCAGCCGGTCGATCTGCGCCGCGTCGAGCTCGCGCTCGACGGCGTCGCGGTAGGTCAGTCGCTGACCGTCGTCCTGGAACGGCGACTGCAGATTGCCGGCCCGTTCATGGTCGACGACCCGCCGGATGTCCGGATCGGCGATCGGTGCCCCCTCGACAGCGTCCCCCTCGCGCGCGTCCGAAAGCCGCCCGTCGCGCAGGTCGAGCGCCACCTCCCGCAACTCGTTGTCGCGGCGGACCTGGTTGAGGGCCTCGGTGTCGCGCAGATCGGTGACGGAAGCATAGGTCGCGCCAAGCCCGCGGGCGATATGCGACGGCATATCGGGATAGCGCGCGCGGAACTCGTCCGTGACGGCATCCGCAACGGGGGTCCGCGCGTCGCGACCTTCCATGATCCGGTCGACTTCGCGGGTGATCTCGCGGGCCCGGGCCTCGTCGGTGATGCGCTCCCGGTAGGGCTCGGACCGGTCGATCACGTCGCCCGGGCGCGCGAGCAGTTCGGGATGCGCATCGAGGTAGCTGCGTTGCTCTTCTTCGATACGCCGCTCCGCGCGGGAGACGATCTCCCACTCCCGCGCCTCGATCTGGTCTTCGGTCAGACCTTCCGAACGCATGTCCTGGCGGATGGCGCGCTCCATGTCCTCAGTGGCGTCCCGATGATAATGGACCCTCTCCGTCACGGTGCGATCTTCCACGACACCGTCCTCACGCAAGACCCCTGCCCGCTCCAGCGCGACGCCGAGCTGGACATGGGCCCGGTTGAGGGTCTCGCGCGCCGTCTCCAGATCCGCGCGGCGCTCGAGGTTGAGACCGTCCCTCTCGGCCACCCGCGCCAGATCGTCAGCGATCCATTGCCGCTCGAGCGCGGCGTTCTGCGCGCCGGTTTCCATCCGGGCGACCACCACGGACGAACTGATCCCGGTCCCGCGCAGCGCGGTGTCGACCTGCGCCCGCACCTCGGGGTCTCGCAACCGGTCGAGCCGGGCCGCATCGATATTGGTCTCGGAATAGACCCCGCCCTCCGAGGGCTTTTCGGTCAATGTCACGGATCTGAGCCCTAGCGGCTGCATATGCGCGAGCCGCGACTGGATCTCGTTGAGGCTGCGCTCGAGCCGCGGCCGTTCGGCCTCCGGCTTCGCATCGATCATGCCCTGGACGCGCGCGACCTGATCGGCATAACGGGTCCTCAGATCCTCGAACGATTGCTCCTCTGCCATGTAGACGCCTCCTTCCAAAGTCAGCTTGCCGCCCTTGGCCAGAAGCTCTCCCGAGCGGAACAGGGCATCGGCGATGTCCTCGCGGTTGTCCGCAGAGGCCTCAGCGGCAAGCGAGTGATAGATGATCCGGGTGTTTGCGATCTCTTCGAGGGCGCGATCAAGATCGGCCCCGACCCGTGGCCGTGGCTCCGCGGCCCGCCCCTCAACCTTGGCCGCATAGACCTCGCGGGTGCGCGGCGGGTAGTGCACGACACCCCGATCGAGCCGCCGCGTGGCCTCCAGACGCACGCCGAACCGCTCGGCCTCTTCCACCATGGCGAGGCGGAAATCGTCGTAGTTGAACCGGTGATCGCGACCCAGGAAGAAGAACTCACCCTCCTGCGACCGGCGATTCAAAACTATATGTGCGTGGGGGTGATCGCGATCCTCATGCACCGCGATGATGTAGTCGAAATGTCCCTCTTCGGACTGAAAGAACCGCTCGGCGACATTGGCGGTGATGTCGCGCACGTCCTCGCCCCGGGTGCCGATCGGATAGGACATCAGCATATGCGTCGTCTGTCCGAGCTTGGGCTTGAACCCCGCACTCCAGCGCTTGGCGAACCGCTCCGTCAGGTCCTTGATCTCCGATCCCTCAAGCCTCGTCTTCCCGTCCAGGAACCCGCTGCTGTCCACGATATGCGAGGACTTGGTGGTGAGGTAATCAAGCTGGTTCATGAGCTGGGATTTGGTATGCGTGCCCCCGCCCCGGATCGCCTTGAAGACCGCCGCACGATGCCCCGCAGCGGCGCGCACGAGCTGCCTCTGCCGGGACGCCTGCAGCCCTTGCATCGAGCCCCGTATCCGGCTCCAGCCATCCCGGAAGATCTCTCCGGTGACGTCATGGACGGCATCATTCAGCCGCATGGGCGAACTCCCTCAGAGCGGCAGTGGCGGAGAGCCGCATCCCATCCCGACGACGGCGCAAAAGCAGGTCGATCTCGTCAGCGGAATCGAGGATGAACCGCGCCAGCGCACGCATCTGCACGAGGCGCAGTTCGGACAACTCTGCGTTCGGCGCGGAGCCTTCCCCCTGCCCCTCCCGGCTGGCTTTCATCATCTGCTTGGCGACCTGCACGACGCCGTTGCCGACCTCGTGCAAGGAGGCCCGGTAGCGCGCCATCTCAGCCGCCAGATTCGCGTCCGGAACGAACGTTCCCCCCGCCGCCTGGATCAGCCGCCGGACCCCCTCCGTGCGGGTCTCGATCCCCGCCGCGGACAGCACCTCATCCAGCGCAGCAAGCTCTTCTGGTGTCAGCTTCACCGTCACCGCGGCCGTCGCCACGGCCGCATCCTTCTGGCGTTCTTCGTCCGCCTTCAACGTGTACTGGATGGCCCGCGGCGTGACCCCGAACCGCTCCGCGAGCGCGGAAGTCCCCACACCTGCTGCGGCCTCACGGATAATCTCCGCCCGCTCCGTCTGTGTCAGTCTCTTGGTCCGGCTCATACGAAGAAAGCCCCCCTATTTCCTGCCACCTTCATTCAAGGTCGCCTTCATCATACGAAACTATATTTAACGGTCAATACAATATTATTGCAGATTGCCCCCAGGCGACCTTGAATTCCGCTTCGAGCCGAGCACCGCAGGTGCGAGGCCCGGCCCGAAGGGCCCAGAAAACCCGACCATCTCCAACCGCACCTCGGCCGCCCGTTGTCATGCCCGCGCCCGAGGGTCTGGCCGAACACGGACCCGTGTTCGGACGGAAGCGAGGGGCGGCGCATCCCTCCACCGACGGGGCTGACGGACAGGGTCAAGGGCGGCCAGATTTGGCTCGGCCCAAATCTCTGCCGGAAAAACCGGCGGGCGTAGCCCGACTGTTATTCCGGATGGCCCCCTTGAGGCTGGCCGGCAGACCTGTTCCAGGCGATCTCTGATATCCCCCGTCAGGACCGCTTGCGGTCCTGACGCCTTCCCGGGGACGCCGGCCGAAGGCAGGGGTTCCCGGGTACAGCGCAGCCTTCCCTGAAACAGGGAAAGGGCCGCCCCTAGGGCGGCCCATCTTTGAGGCGGACTATTCCTGCGGTTCCTTCGCGCTCGGCGGGAACATCACCAGCTCCTGGACCGCGACGGGGAAGTCGAGTTTGAGGCTGAAGTGTGCGTCGTCAGATAATTTGGGACATCAGAGCGTGCTTTCGTTTGGAGGCTCTGGCTCATCCTTGATTAAGTTTATGCGTTTTCAGTTTCGTGGCGCAAGCGCCGCTTGAGCATGGTTTTCCGTTTGATCTCCTCTCGCTGTTTCAGGATCTTCTCTGCGCGCCCGAAGTAGACGTCGGCGGGCGTCAGGTTTCCAAGGCTCTCGTGGTAGCGATGGTTGTTGTAATGTTCGACAAAGGTGCCGATCTGGCGCTCGAGGTCTCCGGGCAGGAAGTAATGCTCGAGCAGAACACGGTTCTTCATGGTCTGGTGCCACCGCTCGATCTTGCCCTGTGTCTGGGGGTGGTAGGGTGCGCCGCGGACATGATCCATGCCTTTGTCATCGAGGTAATCTGCCAAGTCCCCCGCGATGTAAGACGCGCCGTTGTCGCTAAGAAGTCTTGGCTTGGCGACAACGGCCGCGCAGTCACATCCTGAAGCCTCCAGCGCCAGATCGAGCGTGGCGGTCACGTCTTCGGCTTTCATCGTGGTGCAGAGCTTCCAGGCGATGATGTGGCGGCTGTAATCGTCCAGGATGGTCGACAGGTAGAACCAGCCCCAGCCCAGGACCTTCAGATAGGTAAAGTCAGTTTGCCAAAGTTCGTTGGGCCGTGTGGTCTGGTCCTTGAACTCATTGGACGCCTTCATCACGATATGCGCAGGTGCCGTGACCAGGTCTTCCGCCTTCAGGATGCGATAAACCGATGATTCTGAGACAAAATACTGCTTCTCGTCGGAGTATTTTACGGCCAGCTCGCGGGACGTCAGATCCTCATGTTCGAGCGCGAACTCGATAATGTCCGCCCGGGTCTCTTCCGGAAGGCGGTTCCACACAGACCCCGGATGGGGTGCCGTGTCCTCGAGCGCGTCAAGCCCACCCTCGGACCAGCGGTCATACCAGCGGTAATAGGTCGTGCGTGGAATGCCGAGCATGGCCAGCGTCTGACGGGCGGACAGATGCGAGGCTTCGACGGTGCGGATGATCTCCAGCTTTTCCGATGCAGGATACCTCATGCCTCGCACTCCCCATCCCCGATCATGCTTTTTTTGAGCAGACGGTTTTCCAGGGTCAGGTCGGCGACGACTTCCTTGAGCGCGGTCGATTCCGAGCGCAGCTCCTTGACCTCAGGCGATGTCGCCTGGCGGGCGGTATCCCCGGCCAGGCGTTGCTTGCCCGCCTCGAGGAATTCCTTCGACCAAGTGTAATACAGGCTCTCGCTGATACCCTCGCGTCGGCACAGCGCGGCAATGCTCTCCTCGCCGCGCAGGCCCGCCAGCACGATCCTGATCTTCTCTTCCGCCGAGTAATGCTTGCGCGTCTTGCGCTTGATCCCTTTGACCAGCTTGTCAGCCGCGTCCTTCGATGTTCCGGATTTCTTGTTCATCTTCGCTCCTTGGTGGCTGCGATGAACCAGAAATCCTCCGTTACGAAAACCTCAAATCTGTCCCATAGGCGCTGACGTCAGACACTCGCCGTGCACGTCCGAGGTGCAGACCCGGAAGAAGGGTGCTGACACTTGAGCCGAACGATGCGTGCGTCCTAGCCCCTGGATTGCCGCATCGGCCCGCCAGCCGGGCTCCAGCAGATAGTGGCGCCGCCGCTTCTGGTTCTTCGCCGTCTTTGCGGCATGATAGGACCGGCCCGTCCCGCCCGCATCGGAGAAGATGAGGATGTCCTTCTCGCCATCCATGAAGGCGCGGGTTTCCGAGGAATTGCTGTTGGCGCTGCGCTTTTCGATAAACAGGGCCCCGTCGCTGGATTTCAGGGATCGAATGGAGCGCCCGGTTACTTCGGCCACGGCCTCATCGCCGAAGGCCCAAAGGATCTGGTCGAGCGCGGCGGGAATAGGCGCAAGCGCCATCAGCTCCATCATCGCCGCATCGCGCAAGGCCTCGGCCTCGCGGGAGACGACCAGGGCACCGTTCGCATCCCGCAGCGGCTCGGCCACCATGTTTCCGTCGATCTCCACGAGCTTCTGGGCGTGGATCGGGAAAGCCTGTTCAAGATAGGACAGCACATAGTCGCGGGGCGTGAGCGCACCTTCCACCAGCTCGTCTTCGGGATCCATCGCCTCGAGGCGTCGTTTCAACAGGCTCTCGCCAGTCGAGACCACCTGGATGACGCAAGCATAGCCGTCCGCAACATCCTCTTCGATGGCGCGGATGACTGTCGGGGCTTTCATGCCCATCAGGAGGTGATTGAAGAAGCGCTGCTTGGTGCTCTCGAAGCGCGACTTCGCCGAGGCTTTCGCGGCAGAGGCGTTCGTCTGACCGGAGGCATCATTGACGCCTGTCGCGGTCAGCGCCGCTTCGAGGTTTTGGTGGATTGTCCGGAAAGCCCCGGCATAGGCATCGTAGATCTCGATCTGGGCGGGTGTGAGCGCATGTTCGAGCACGTCGTACTCAACACCGTCGAAGCTGAGCACCCGCGCGGTGTAGAACCCGAGCGTCTTCAGGTCGCGCGCCACGACTTCCATCGCAGCAACGCCCCCGGCTTCCATCGCCGAGACGAAGCTTTCGCGGCTCGGGAAGGGATATTCGGGCCCCTGGCCCCAGAGCCCGAGGCGGGAGGCATAGGCCAGGTTCTGCACGCTGGTGGCTCCCGTCGCCGAGACATAGAAGACCCGGGCCCGGGGAGCCGCGAGCTGCAGACGCAGCCCGGCGAGGCCCTGCTGGGAGGGTTTGACCCCCCTGCCCTCGTCGGACCCGGCGGCGTTCTGCATGGCATGGGCCTCGTCGAAGGCCAGCACGCCGTCGAACCCGTCGCCCATCCAGTCGAGAACCTGGCTGAGCCGGGTCCTCCCGCATTTGCCCGCCGACCGCAGCGTCGCATAGGTCACGAAAAGGATGCCGTCGCCCATCGGAATGGGTTGATCTGGCTTCCATTTGGAGAGCGGCTGGATGTCGGCGGGCGAGCCGCCGAGATCGGTCCAGTCGCGGATCGCGTCCTCGATGAGCGTGGTGGACTTCGAAATCCAAACCGCCTTGCGACGACCTGCGAGCCAGTTCACCAGGATGAGACCGGCGCATTCCCGGCCCTTGCCGCAGCCGGTACCGTCGCCAAGGAAATAGCCGAGGCGGTAGGCACACGCTTCCGGATCATCGTCGGCGCGGGTCATCCGGGTCTGGTCCTGGTCAATGGTAAACCGCCCCGGCAGGTCGCGCGCGTGGGCATCGTTCGCCATGAGGATGGTCTCGAGCTGGGCCTCGGAGAGATGGCCCTCCTCGATCAGACGGCCGGGCAGGCGCAGATCAGCGGCGGCTTCGCCGTTGGGTGCCGGAGGGGCAACCGAGGCCATGGCTATACTCTCGACCAGGGGGGTCGGATGTTCCCGGGCACCCTCAATCTCGATCCGCTGCGGACGATAGCGGGCATAGATGTCGGAGACGGGCGTGTTCTCGCGGGGGGTGTCGAGGCAGGTGAAGGCCAGCGGGATGGCGGCATGCGATTTGGGTTTGGCAGACGCCGCTTGGGCGATTGGGCGCTGACGTGCAACAGGGACACCGACCCGGCGCGACCCAGTCCGAAACTGCGCACCGGTTTGGATCGAGGGAGTGGCAGTGCGGGTTGCGGCGATATCATCGATGATTTGGCGCGCCGCGTCCAGATCGTCGACCATGGCACGGACGATCTCGATCTCCTCCTGCACCTTGTCGAAGACCATGAGCTGGGTTTCGACGGTGGTGCCGAGTTTGCGGTAAACGTGGCCCGGAATAGTGAGCGCGAGACGGGGCTTTGCGATGGCCGAGGCCCGTGCCCAATGGGCCGCGTCTCGTTTTGGCGAAAATCCCATCGGCATGATCGCCGCGAGACGTCCGCCGGGTGCCAGCCGTTTGGCAGCGCCGATCAGATGTTTCGCCGCAATGTGCTTGTCGCGCGACCGATCGACCGATGAGGCGAAGGGCGGATTCATCACGATGACACCGGGAAGCTCGGGCACCGTCAGGAGATCATCAATATGTTCGGCGTCAAAGCCGGACACCTCGCCCCCGAACACCGCCTCGAGAAGCGCCCGACGGAAGGGATCGATCTCGTTCAGCATCGGTTTGCCACCCGCGCAAACTGCAAAACCAGCCAGCGCGCCGGTCCCGGCGGAAGGTTCGAGGACGGTTTCGCCGGGGCGGATGGCGGCAGCACGGATAGCCAGCGCCGCATAGGGCAGCGGCGTCGAGAATTGCTGGAGCCGGATTTGCTCTTCGGAGCGCCGGGTCTCCGTCAGGAGCCGTGAGGCGAGCAATCTGGCCGTCGCGAGCGCGTCCGAACCGCTGTCCCGCATGATCGCCGTCACCGTGGCGGCCTGCATCAGGTCATAGGCCATGCGCCACGACCACGCGCCGCCGGCATCGCTACCGCCGAAACTCTCGCGCATGATCCGAGCGAGCGATGAGCTCTTGAGCGGTTGCTTCTCAATCTCGCTGCCGATCAGGCGAATGGCCTGCAGAAGCTGTGGTTTCGATGGGAAATCGCGTGCGAGTGCCGGGCTTCGGTTGTCCATATCGTCTGTCCTTTGAGTCAGGTTGTGGGTCCGACAGGACAGAAAGCCGCCTCAGCGCTTTCAAACGCGCGGAGGCGGCTCAAGGCTGAACAGATAGCGATGTTGCCGGCGGTCAGGAATCGTTCCCGGCGAAAAACTCGGCCAGAACCGGACTCGCCTCACTCTTCGCCGAGCCGAGGAGCTCGGACCCGGCGAGCGAGGCTTTCGACAGGCGCACGAGGCCGCCTGTCTCCTCGATGCGGTAGCAGCGACGCTTTTGCCCTCCGCGCCGGTAATGGGTGGCGGTCACGATCTGGCAGGTGCTGCCATCGGTCAGCGTTACCGGTGCGGCCAGTTTGATCTTGTCACCCTCGTCGTAGTCCGGGATCGCCGCCCAGTCGCGGCAGCGCTGACGCCAGGCATGGGCATAGCTGTCGGGATCCTTCAACTCGGAGAGCAATGCCAGAAGGCTGAGCGGCGCGCGCGACTCCACGGGCCCGGCGCTCTCCTCCATGTCCTTGTAGCCCCAGCAGCCCTCGTCATAGCGGGTGAGGAACACGGCGCCGAAGGTGATCGACCCGTCGGCATCGGTCACGTAGGTTCTGTCTTCAACCGGCGCGCCATCGATGTTGGTGAGCCTCAAAGCTGCATACCAGGTCGACCCGAGTTTGGAGGCCTTGAGCAGCACTGTCTTGCGCGTATCCGTCTCGAACGTGCAAAGCCGGGCGATTTCTGCCTTCTCGTCCGCGTAGGTTTTGACGCGGCGGTCGGTGTAGAAGAGCCAACCCACTATGCCGCCCTCCGGTCATCGATTTCGATGAGCGCATCGAGCGGCACGCGGTAAGGCAGCATATCGTCGAAATCCTCGCAATTGCCGCTATTCTGCACGAGGGCGTGGGTGTCGGTGGCGTCCTTCAGGATCACCCGGAACGTCCCGCCGAGACCGGAGGGCACGTCGTAGGTGCCGCCGATCAGGTAGTCAGCGGCGCGGCGCAGGAAAACGCAGATCGTGTGGCCATCGGTTGCCAGCCGGATAGTGTCGTGACCGCGGTCGATCAGCATCTGCACGTCATCGAGAATGTCGGTGTAGAACTGGCCCGTCAAATCGCGAAACGCCGCCTGCCGCGCCGCCATCCAATCCGGATCGCGGAACGGGTTGATGCCCTTGGCGAAGGCATATGTGGGATCGGCGCGTTCGGTGGTGACGATCCGCGTGGTCGAACCGTCGATGCCATTGGAGCGCAGATGCACACCAGTGCCGACGATCAGGATCAGGGCGGGTTTGCCCACCGGCCCGTTCCAGTTGGGAAGGAAGGTGGAGCAGCCGCGCGCATGCGCGATCTGCGCCGCGACGCTCGCGGCAGTGAAGCTAAGAAGGGACATGGGATTTACCTGTAAGATGGAGGGAAGGGTGCGACCCGCGCCGGACATGCCGAGCGGGCCGCCTGCTCGATCAGGCCGCTTTGGCGACCCCGGTTGCGTCTACGGGTGTCTCGGACTCGCCAGCATCAACCGGCTCGACACCTGCCGTCTGCATCATCGGAGGACACCAGGCCGCGACCGCCGCGCGCTGCGCCTCCGTCAGCGTGGCGAAAGGCTCCGCAAAGAGCTTTTCGCAGAATTCGACGACTTGCTTCTTGGTCGAAGAGGCCAATGTCACCGCCTCTTGTGCGAGCCCCAGCTCCTCGCCGAGAATCTTCAGAAGCCAGGCCTTCTTGAAGCGGTTGAAAAGCGCCGCATTCGGCGTCCAATGCGCCCGTATGTCCGGCATGATCTCGACTTCGAAGTCATGCATCAAGCTGTCGCGCTGCCTGTCCCGTGCGAAACAGGATTGCGTGGTCGCGGCCGTAGCGTAGGCGACGAGTTTCGCCTTCTCGCCCGCGTCAAGGGCCCGGAAGAGCGCAAACTGGTCGGCAGGGGACTTCGCGTCATCGGCCCAGGAGAGGTTGAGCGCGTCATGCGCTGCCGCCACCTGTTCGAGCGATGTGCCGTCGATCTCGTCCATCTTCGCGTGGGTGCGATACTCCTGTCGCGCGTCGACCTTGATCGCCTGGGTGACGCCCAAACCGCTGGTAAGCACATCCGTAACCAGCTTGAAGAGCGTGAGATCAAGCGTCGCCTCTGGATGCATCGCCATGGCCGCGCCGAGCGCCATTGCCCGTTCGGTCTTGAGATCCTCGGTGAGCGAGGCGGGATAGGTGATCTCATCGCCGTCTGCGGCGCCCTTGTCACTCGGTGCGCCGGTGCCTTTGCCAGACCGCTCTGTCTTGTCTTCAGGGCGCACCATCCCGACATGCAGGGAGATCTTGCCATGCGACCAGGACGCGATCACGCCGGAGCTGGCAAGATCCTCGGTGCTATAGGCCTCCCGGAGGTCCCGCGCCTCGGCTTCCAGCGCGTCCACGCGTTCGTAGAGTTCATTGTACGCCTCGTCCTCGAGTTCTTCGTTCTCCATCTCGTGTTCGAGTTTCTCAAGCTCGGCGGTGATCTCGTCGACGCGCCTCGAACCCTTCTCGTCGGGCTCGACCGGACCCGGATAGACCCGACCATAATCCGCCATGGCGGCATAGTCGTACTGAATGACCGCGTCGGCCCAGGCAAAGCCGATCTCTGCCCGAGCCTCTTCGGCGGCGGCGGCGAGTTTTTCCAGCAGGATCGTTTCGACCAGCGCGGAATCCTCGAGCACGGAATGCTCGTCCAGCAGATCGGCCGCGATGGCACCGCCGCGCGCCTCGTAGTCTTTACGCACGAAGGCCCCGATATCGTCGCTGACCTGGACACCGCGGGACTTCAGCGCGTTCCGCACGGTGTAGGCCTGGACATGGTTGTCCTCCTTGGTGAGCGCCTCGAAGACCTCGCGTTGCACCTCCTGGCTGGGATGATCGGCGAAAGCCTTCATCGTATCGAGCGTGATCGATTTGGCGCGGGCCGCGGCGCGGATGTCGGGATGGATGAGCCCATAGCGCAGACGGCCTTTGACAGCGGCGACCGTGGTACCGAAGGTCTTGGCGATGGTTTCCGGCGTCTGACCATCGACCTCCATCATCCGGGCGAAGGCCTCGAACTCGTCGATCGCGTTCATCGGGGCCTGGGTGATGTTTTCGGCGAGCGAGAGCGCGGTGGTCACATCACAATCTTCGGAGACCAGTCGGCAATCGATCTTCGTGCTGTTGGTGAAGCCCTTGGCGGCCTTGTCCGCAGCAAGTTCCAGCAGGGCCGCGTGTCGACGGCCACCGGCGAGCACCCCGAACTTGCCGTCGATCTTCTGGACGAGCAGCGGTTGCAGGAGGCCCAATACGGCGATGCTGGCCTTGAGATGCGCGATATTCTCGGAGGCGTAGGTCTCGGGGGAATTGGTCCGTACGTTTGCGGGATGGGCGACAAGATCGCCGATGGCGACGGTGGTGGGTTTGAACGACTGAGTCATGGCATGTCCTTCTCGACGTGATTGAGAGGGCCGTGAGTTTCCGTGCGACCGATCCCCGGATCCGGGAACCAACAGGACAAGAGGCCCACTTTCCCTTTCGGAGGGTCAGCGGGCCTGTCGGTGATGTAAGGTTGGGGTGCGGCCTGCCCTACCAGTCGCGCGCCATCATGATGGTAAGAACGCGCATGGTGGTTTCTGGATTGTCGGGAGCCTCGGCGCCGTAGCGGAAGTCGGAACCGGCCTCGTAGAGGTCAATTTTCCAGAACACAGTCTCGCCGCGGATCGTCACCGCCCCGAAATCGTGCCAGCCGTCAGGGTCATTGTCGGGCTCGAATGTATCGAACGCACCGGTGGCCTTCACGGCTTCCGTCACGAAACCATCGCCGGCCTCGATCAGGGACTGGGTCACGACGAGGCGGCCCTGGATCGCCTGATCCGGGGCGATGCCCAGACAGGCAAACCTGCGGAAGGCATCGTTATGGGCGGCGATGACGGTGGCGTTCGGTCGGGGATACTCTGCGGGTTCGGCATGGCTCATGGGGCTGTCCTTTCGGGATGTGTTGAAACCACCAGACCCAAAGCCAGCTTTTCCTTTCACACGCCCTACCAGCCCGGACAGCCTCGGACGTCATGCGGCCTGTTCCCCCTGCCCCGCCTCCGACACGGCGACGAGATAGTCACAGGCACGCTGCGCGTCCGCCGCATGTTTGAAGATCGCCCGCTTGTCTGAGCGGAGCACCCGGACCCAGTTGCTGAGATAGGCCGCATTCAGCTCCAGCGTATGCGCCGAAAACCCCAGCTTCTGACCCAAAAACACCGTGCAGAGCTCGGCCACAATCTCTTCGCGGGCATATGCCGTGTTCCCGAACCGAGCGTCGCCATAGCTTCGGTTCAACCGATGCCGGGGTTTCGTCCAGTGACCCAGCTCATGACCCCAGACGGCGTAGAAATTCCGCGGGTTCTCGAAGAGCTCGATCGGGGGCATGTAAATCTTGTCGAGGTTCGGGACATAACATGCTTCCCGACCAGAGAAGCTGACATTGGCACCGATTGCCTCGAAGAAGCTCTGCATATGCGGGATCGGTGCGCGTTCGGGATGAACTTCCGGTTCGGCCGCAGCGGGATGGAAGCGAGGGTCCAACCCCTCGATCTGATCGGCGTTGAAGACGCGGTAGGATTTCATGAAGGGGATGGTTTTGGGATCTTCGGTTTCCGCCTGGTCGCCGTGGGCGCTTTCGGCCTGCTCGCGCTCGGCCGTCCCGTAGTAGACGACCACCAACGATTTCGAGCCCTTGATGACTTTCGCATCGAGCTCGTTCGCCTGCCTCAACGTCATCCAGTAAGGCGAGGCGTATCCGGCCATCATGGTGCGCATAGTCAACAGGAAGTTATTGACGCCCTGGTAGGGTTCGCCGTTCAGGCGGAGCGGCACGGAACTGCCGCCGACCGTCCATGGCTTGCGCCAGGGCAGCACGCCCCGGTCAATGATGTCGATGAGTTCGTTGGTGATCGACGCTGCAGCGTCGAACTTGCGTTTGCTAGACTTGGACATGAAATATCTCCGATGTTTGGGGAGCGCGCGGCAGCCGCGCGCGGATCGGACAAGGGTGGTGAGCGACGCCGCGCGGGGGTACGGGTGCTGTCCGCATTCCCGCCAGACCCATCACTCCACCTCCGGATCCGACTTTCTCAAGGCCTGCTTTGACTTTCCGGAACCCGGTCATCCCGTGGTTGGATCGACCGTCAGAACGCGGACCGCCCGCCAGGAACCCGTCCTGATGCACCAACAGGAAGCCTTTCAGTGCGACGTAAGCGCTTCCCGCACACTTCGGCGGTGTCTCAGGGCAAAACCTGCTGATGGCGGGCAGATCGGGTTGCGGTGTCGGGCCGAAACCTTAGAAGGGCAGACGCGCGGGGCGCGTGCTATCTCGCGTGCGGCCCGGAACCGCTTCCCACCCTTAAACTCCCGGAGTATTTCAATGATCCGCCATGTAGTATTCTTCACTGTCCCAATCGACGGCAACCTCGACGCGGTTCGGAAGGGATTGCAGATCCTGACGCGGATTCCCCATGCGAAGCACCTCGAGATCGCTCTGAACCGAAAGACGGATCCGGCCAGCAAGGAAGTCGATGTTGTCGTCTACGGAGAGTTCGTGGATGACGCGGCGCTGGCCGCCTACAAGGCGCACGAGATCTACGCCGAATCCATCCGGCGCGTGAAACCCCTCCGCGAGATGCGCTTCGCGGTGGACTACGACACCTCTCAGGCCTTCGTAACGGCCGATGAAGAGGCCTGACCCCTCGAGGGTACCAGTAGAGGCCAAATCGGACGCTCACCGCCTCCTGCTGCGCGACGATTGGGCAGGCACCGAGATGCGGTTCACCGCACCTCGCGAGTTTATCTACGCCGACCATGTTGACGAGATGCCACGGGCCTTGGACCGCATGGAACGCGTGCGGACCGCGGGCCAATGGTGCGCGGGCTACGTGAGCTACGAGACAGGCTGTGGCCTTGATCCGCGCAATACAGTCCCTGCGCGCTGGAGGGACGTCCGCGTGACATCGACTGCGGGGCCATCGAATTCATAGATCCTTCTGGCCTGGTGCGCGGCAATGTCTCCATCCGTCCGCAACCTCGCCTTCCAAAAGGGCGATGAGGCCATTTTCAAAGTGTGAGGCGGCATCCTGTTCGATTCCGAGGTTCGCTCGGAATACGACGAATGCCTGCTGAAAGCCCGCTTCGCCTCTGGACCGGATCCAAAGTCTTGCCTGCGCACCGACGTCTGAGCCCATAATCGTATGACGGTGGCTTTCGGCACATGTTAGCGTGCGTCATTCAAATAAGACACCCCGCACACTTGCCCTTAGGTAAGTCGACCCGTAAACACCTCCCAGCCGACACCACCCGCGTGCGGTCGCGCCCTCCGCGGCGGCCCGAAATAACCTCAGGAACTCCGCTCTTGCTCGACCAGATCGCGCTGCGCGCCGAACTCGCCGATCACTACGATCTCGCCCCTTCAACCGACATCGCGCTGGCAAATGCTGACATTTTTGCCCGGATGGACCGTGTCGTGACGCCCCCCGACTGGGCAATCTATGCGCCCTATGTCGCGGCGATCAACAAGCTCAAGAAAGAGCGGAACGCCGTCATTCTGGCGCATAACTACATGACGCCCGAGATTTACCACGGCATCGCAGATGTGGTTGGTGACAGCCTGCAACTGGCGATCGAGGCGACCAAGGTCGAAGTCGATGTGATCGTCCAGTGCGGTGTGCATTTCATGGCCGAGACGTCCAAGATCCTGAACCCCTCCAAGACGGTGCTGATCCCCGACATGGAAGCGGGATGTTCGCTGGCCGAAAGCATCACCGCCGAGGGCATCGCCCAGATGCGCGCGCAGTACCCCGGTGCGCCCGTTGTCACCTATGTGAACACAACGGCCGAAGTGAAGGCCGCGTCCGACATCTGCTGTACCTCTTCCAACGCGGTGCAGATCGTGCGCGGGCTGGACAGCGACACGGTCATCATGACGCCCGACAAATATCTGGCACAGAACATCGCCAATCTTGTGCCGGAAAAGAACATTGTCTGGTGGGACGGGGCCTGCATCGTGCACGAACAATACACCGCACAGGACCTGAAGGATTTCCGCGAATGGAACCCCGGCACGCGCATCATCGCGCATCCCGAATGCCCGCCTGACGTGGTGGCCGAGGCGGATTTTTCCGGCTCGACCAGCGGGATCATCGACTATGTGACGCAGCAACGGCCGGAAAAGGCGATGCTGGTGACGGAATGTTCGATGGCGTCCAACATCTCGGACGCGCTACCGGAAGTGGATTTCGTCGGGCCCTGCAACATGTGCCCCTACATGAAGAAGATCACGCTGGAAAAGGTGCTGTGGTCGCTCCACACGATGGAAGGCGCGGTCGAGGTCGACCCACAGGTCGCCGACAAGGCCCGTGTTGCCGTGCAGCGCATGATCGACCTCTCAGCCAAGATGGCCGGCTAGGGCGATGTTCCCGATCGAAACGGGTCGTGTCCTTATCGTGGGCGCAGGGCTGGCGGCGCAATATGCCGCGCTGAAACTGGCCCCGCGGCCCGTGCTGATGATCTCGCCCGAGGCATTGGGAACCGGTGCGTCTTCGGCCTGGGCGCAGGGCGGCGTGGCGGCGGCGATGGATCCGGCGGACAGCGCCGATGCCCATGCCCGCGATACCGTCACCGCGGGCGCGGGCACGGTCGATCCGGGTGTGGCGGTGTCGGTCACAGCCGAGGCGCGCGATCACATCCTTGACCTGACCGGGCTGGGCACGCCCTTTGATCGCACCGCAGACGGCAACTATGTGCTCTCGCGCGAGGCGGCGCATGGCTTCGCCCGTGTGGTGCGTGTGCAGGGAGATCAGGCCGGGGCCGAGATCATGCGCGCCCTGACCGCACAGGTGCGCGAGGCGGATCATATTCAGGTGCTCGAAGGCGTGATGGCCACGGGGCTTGAGGTCTCGGGCGGCCGTGTCACCGGCGTGGCCGTCGCCCACTGTGATCAGGGGCAAAGCGCCAGCGTCACCCTGCGCGGCACCGCCGTGTTGCTGGCCGGGGGCGGATCGGGCGGGCTTTATGCCCTCACGACCAACCCGCCGCGGATCCGGGGGCAGGTGATCGGCATGGCCGCCCGCGCGGGCGCGCAGATCGCCGACGCGGAATTCGTGCAGTTCCACCCGACGGCCATGGCCTGCGGGCTGGACCCTGCCCCGCTGGCGACCGAGGCATTGCGCGGCGAAGGGGCCACGCTGGTCAACCGACGGGGCGAGCGCTTCATGCTGGACGCTCACCCCGACGCCGAACTGGCCCCGCGCGACATCGTCGCCCGCGCAGTCTATGCCCAGACGCAGGCAGGGCTGGCCCCGGCACTGGACACCCGCACCGCCCTTGGCGCAAAGATCCTCAGCGATTTCCCAGCCGTCGCCGCCGCCTGCCAGCAGGCCGGGCTGGACCCGGTGACCCAAGTGATCCCCGTGGCCGCCGCCGCGCATTACCACATGGGCGGCGTGGCGACGGATGCAGACGGGGCCAGCACCCTGCCCGGCCTTTGGGCCTGTGGAGAGGTCGCCTCGACCGGGTTGCATGGCGCGAACCGTCTGGCCTCGAACGGGCTGCTCGAGGCGCTGGTCTATGGCCGCCGCTGTGCGCTGGCGATCGACGCGGCCCTGCCCGCGCCCACGGTTGCCGCACCCGTCACCCTGCCCGACCTTCCCGCCGCCGAAACGCCCGACCCCGCGCTGGTCGCCCGGCTGCGACAGGCGATGACCGATGGCGCGGGCGTGATCCGTACCGCAGATGGCCTGAACCGGACGCTGACCGAGATCGCCGCGATCGAAGCCGCGCAACCCGCTTGCGACGCGCTTCTCAACATGACGGCCACCGCCACGCTGATCGCCGCCGCCGCGCTGTTGCGCCGCGAAAGCCGGGGCGCGCATTTCCGGTCGGACTTTCCCCACCCCGATGGCGCAACCGGCATACGGTCGCTGATGACCCTGACCGACGCGTTGGCGATCCGCGCGACCATGACCCGAAAGGAACCGGCATGAACCAGAGCGCAACAATGCCCCCCCTGCCCGACCTGATCCTTGAACCGCTGGTCCGCGCCGCGCTGATCGAGGATCTGGGCACCTACGGCGACATCACCACCCGCACCGTCATTCCTGCCGGCACCACCTATGCCGCGCGGCTGAATGCCCGCGAACCGGGCGTGGTTTCGGGTCTGCAAATGGCCGCGCTTGCGTTCCGGCTGGTCGATCCCGCGCTGCAGATCACCACGCACAAGGTCGATGGCGACGTGATCGCGCCGGGCGACCTGCTGATGGAGATCACGGGCGACGCGGCCTCGATCCTGTCGGGCGAACGGGTCGCGCTGAACTTTGCCGGGCGCATGTCCGGCATCGCCACGCTGACCGCCGCCTTCGTGGCCGAAACGCGCGGCACCGACGCCCGCGTGACCTGCACCCGAAAGACGACCCCCGGCCTGCGTATCGTGGAAAAACAGGCCGTTCTGCATGGCGGCGGGTTCAACCATCGCTTCGGCCTGTCCGACGCGATCCTGATCAAGGACAACCACATCGCGGCCGCCGGTGGCATCCGCCCCGTGCTGCAATCGGTCAAGGCGCGGGCATCCCACATGATCCGCTGCGAGATCGAGGTCGACCGCCTGGACCAGCTGGCCGAGGTCCTGGACGAGGGTGGCGCAGACGTTGTTCTGCTGGACAACATGGACACGTCAATGCTGGCGAAGGCGGTGGACATGACCGCCCGTCAGGTGGTGCTGGAGGCCTCGGGCAACATGAAGCTGGACCGCATCGCCGAGGTCGCGGCGACGGGCGTGGACTATATTTCCTCTGGCGCACTGACCCATTCGGCGCAGATCCTGGACCTTGGGCTGGACTTCTGAATCGGCAATCTACCGCGCACAGATATGACTTTTTCGTATATACAAACGCAATATTATTGCGCTGCACTTGCGAAAAGAGCCCCAAGCAGGTATCCCCTCGGAAGCCTGTCTGAGGAGGACCGACATGAGCCAATCCGCCCCGCAACGCAGCCTGACCGCGTCCGACATTCGTGCGCGCAAGGGGGCCGATCCGCTGGTCTGCCTGACGGCCTATACGACCCCCGTGGCCCAGCTGGCAGATGCGGACTGTGATCTGGTTCTGGTCGGTGACAGCGTCGGCATGGTGCTGCACGGGCTGCCCTCGACCCTTGATGTCACGATGGAGATGATGGTCATGCACGGCCGCGCCGTCGCCCGCGGGCTGAACCGCGCGCTGATGGTCGTCGACATGCCCTTTGGCAGTTACGAGGAAAGCCCGGCCCAGGCCTTCCGCAACGCCGCGCGGCTGATGGCCGAAACCGGGGCCGGTGCGGTCAAGCTGGAAGGTGGCGCGCATATGGAAGACACGATCCGTTTCATCGTCGAACGCGGCATCCCGGTCATGGCGCATATCGGTCTGACACCTCAGGCGGTGAACGCGCTTGGCGGCTACAAGGTGCAGGGGCGCGGCGCGGATGCGGACCGGATCCTGGAAGACGCCCGTGCGGTGACCCGCGCCGGGGCGTTCTCGGTCGTGCTGGAAAAGGTGCCCGCCGCTCTGGCGGATCAGATCACCGCGGGTATCGACATTCCCACGGTCGGCATCGGGGCCTCTTCAGGCTGTGACGGACAGATCCTGGTGATCGACGACATGCTGGGCCTTTTCGATGCCTTCAAGCCGAAGTTCGTCAAGCGCTATGGCGATCTTGCCAGCGACGCCCGCACCGCCATCCGCACCTACGCCCAGGAGGTTCGCGCACGCAGCTTCCCGGCCCCCGAACATGTCTTTTCGCAGGAGGAACCAGGCACATGAAGATCATCCGCACCAAGGCCGAGCTGCGCGCCCTCACGCAAAGCTGGCGTCGCGCCGGGGACAGCATCGGCGTGGTGCCGACCATGGGCGCGCTGCATGCCGGTCATCTGAGCCTGGTCGACCGCGCCTGCGACGAGAATGACCGCGTGATCGTGACGCTTTTCGTGAACCCCAGGCAGTTCAACAGCCCCGAGGATCTTGCGAAATACCCCCGGACCGAAGACAGCGATGCCGAAAAGCTGACGCCCTATGGCGCGGATGTCCTTTATGTGCCCGACGGCCCGCAGATGTATCCCGACGGCTTTGCCACGACGATTTCGGTGACCGGTGTCAGCGCGGGCCTGTGCGGCGGGGCGCGGCCCGGGCATTTCGACGGCGTGGCCACGGTGGTGACCAAGCTTTTCCTGCAATGCGATGCCGACCGCGCGTATTTCGGTGAAAAGGATTACCAGCAACTTCAGGTGGTGATCCGGCTGGCCGAGGATCTGGATCTGAAGACCGAGATCGTCGGCTGTCCGACCGTGCGCGAGGACGACGGCCTCGCCATGTCGTCGCGCAACCTCCGGCTCGGGCCCGGGCCACGCGAAATTGCGCCGGTGATCGCCCAGGTCCTGGACGACGCCGCGCGTGTCATCTCCCGCGGCGGACAAGTCGCGCAGGCCCTCGATAACGCCAGGGCGGCGCTGCTCACTGCCGGGTTCGACACGATCGACTACCTGGAGTTGCGCAGCGATCCCGACCTCAAGCTGATGAACAGGGCAGACCGCCCCGGTCGCCTCTTCCTGGCCGCCTGGCTCGATGGCGTGCGCCTGATCGACAATGTCCCTGTCGCGGGTCTCGCAAGCGTCCCGGCTCCCGAAGATCACCCGCTCGAGCCGGCCTGACCCGGGCCGCCGCCTCTCAGTCCTGGGCTCGCAAACCGGACCGCGCGAGGGCGGCGATGAGATCCGTCCTGGTGACGATGCCGACGATCCGGCCCTTTTCAAGGACCGGCACCGCATCGACATCACCATCGGCCATCATCGGCAGGAGCACTCCGACCGGAGTCGCCGGTACCGCCCGAGGCCCGGCGACGCTCATGATGTCCTTGGCTCGGACCGGCTGCGTACGATCCTGGTCGATCAGGCGCCGAAACGCCGCGAGATAGCCACGGTCGAGCCGAAGCGCATCCTCGCGCGCTCGGTCGATCAGGTGAATCTGGAAGATCACGCCAAGATAATGCCCCTCGACCCCGGTCACCGGAAGCGATGTGAAGCGATGATGTCTGAACAGGTCCGCAATCTTTGACAGCGGAGTGTCTGGGCCAATGGTCACCAGATTACGCGACATGACGTCGGTCGCGAGAAGCGGACCTGTCCGGTGCGCGGCGGCCTGCAACTCGGCCGCGCCGATCAACCGCGCCAGGTCTTCGACACCCAGATTGAACGACTGGCGATACCGGTCCAGCAGCTCTTTCAGTTCTTCTCGGGACAGCCCGATGCGCTTGGCGGGATCGGGATCTTCGGTGCGGTGGCGACTTGGCTCATCGAACTGGCGGAATGGATATCTGCGCCCCGTGAGCCGGGCGTAGATCGCAGCACAGACGACCAGCGCGAGGGTGCCTGTGGCGACGGGCGCGATCGCGAACCAGAGTCCAAGTCGCTCGACCGCCTCCGGGCTCATCGCCGCTGTCATGGCGACCGCACCCGCCGGGGGATGGATCGCGCGACACAGGATGCCGACCGTAATCGTCAGCCCGACCGCAAGGGCGATCCGCAGGACAGGGTCAGCGACCGCGGAACAGACCACCACACCGACCAGTGCCGCGAGAGTGTTGCCCACCACCGCCGACCACGGCTGCGCCAACGGGCTGTTGGGCATTGCGAACAGCAGAACCGACGTCGCACCGAACGGGGCAATCAGGTAAAGGCCGAGCGTCAGGTCGACCACGGGCGACAACAGGAATGCGCCCGTCACCCCAAGCCCGATCAGGGCGCCGATCCCGGCGCGAAGGGCCTCGGCTGGCGAGGGGCGGCCAATAACCGGGCCAAGCGAACGGAACAGGGACTCCATGACTGCTGCCTTGTCTGTTTTGCCTAAAGTTTCAGCAAGCGACGGCAGGCGCAAGCACATCCGCCCGGCATTGAACCGGGCGCTCAGCCTGATAAGCTGCCGCTCACCTAGGGGTGTCCCGACAAGGGGCTGAGATATCGCTGGCGATTGCAGCGCGGTGACCCTTTGAACCTGATCCGGATCATGCCGGCGAAGGGACAGGATCGCAGCGCTCTCTTGCCCTTGCCGGCCTCAGCATGACGAGGCCGCCTTGCCATATCAACCGACAGACCCACGCCCGATCCCGGCGGCCATCGCCGTAGTCGTGCGCGACACCCAGGTGCTTCTCGTGCGTCGCGCCAATCCGCCCGATGCGGGCCTTTGGGGATTTCCCGGCGGCAGGATTGACCCGGGCGAACCCCTGTTCGACGCAGCCATCCGCGAACTGGCCGAGGAGACCGGCGTTTCCGCAGACCCGCTGCGGGTGATCACGGCGCTCGACGCCTTTGATCACGACGGCACCGGCACCTTGCGCCGCCATTTCATCCTGGTCGCCGTCCTGTGCCGCTGGACCGCCGGAGACCCGATTGCCGCAGATGACGCGCTCGAGGCCCGCTGGATCGAGATCACGGCGCTGAAGGAAGGCCACCTCCCGCTCAGCCGCGATGTGGCCGAGCTTGCGGATCACGCGGCCGCCCTGATGGCAGAGGTGCCGGCATGATCCCCAATGTTCTGAGCATTGCAGGCACCGATCCCTCGGGCGGCGCGGGTATTCAGGCCGATATCAAGACCTTCTCCGCGCTTGGCACCTATGCCTGTTCGGTCGTCATCGCCGTGGTTGCGCAGAACACCTGCGGCGTGCGGTCGTTTCAGGCGCTCGATCCCGCTTTCGTGGCCGACCAGATCGACGCGGTCTTCGACGACGTGCGCATCGACGCGGTGAAGATCGGCATGATCGCCAACGCCGGGATCGACCGCGCGGTGTCCGACCGGCTGCGCCATCACGCGGCGCGCAACATCGTGCTGGACCCGGTGATGGTGGCGAAAAGCGGTCATGCCCTTCTGGACCCGCCGGCGGTTTCGGCACTGCGCGAGGCGCTGGTGCCTCTGGCAGCAGTCATCACACCGAACCTGCCCGAGGCCGCCGTCCTGCTGAACCGTCCCGACGACTGGACCGCCGTGACCATGACCGCCGCCCTGCCTGAACTCCTGTCTCTCGGGTCCGACTACGTTCTGCTCAAGGGCGGGCACCTGTCGGGCGCGGACAGTACCGACCTGCTGGCCGGCCCCGAAGGTACGCAGACGCTGCGCGCGCCCCGTATCACCACGACCAACGATCACGGCACGGGCTGTACCTTGTCCTCGGCCATTGCCGCGCTGTTGCCCTATCACGACATGCCCGGGGCCGTGACCCGCGCCAAGGCTTATCTGCATGCCGCGCTGGCCCAAAGCGATGCACTGGACGTGGGTCACGGACACGGGCCGGTGCATCATTTCCACGCACTCTGGGCGTCAGACGGTTAGCGCGTCGATCCTGTCCCTCAGGGCGCGGGCGGCGGCCTTGGGGTCGGGCTGGCCGCAGATGGCAGAAACCACGGCGACGCCCTGCGCCCCGGCCTTCAGGACCTGCGCCACGTGCTCGGCCTTCAGCCCGCCGATCGCCACGGCGGGCACCGGGCTGGCCGCAACCTGCGCCGCCAGCCCGTCAAAGCCCACGGGGGCCTTGTGATCCGGCTTGGAAGGCGTGGCAAAGACCGGCCCGGCCCCGATGTAATCGACCAGCGCCGGATCGACCGATGCCGCCAGCGCCGGCGTCTCGACCGAGAAACCCAGCACCATCGTCGCACCGATCCGGGCGCGGGCCTCGGCCACGGCCATGTCGCCCTGGCCGATGTGCAGCCCGTCTGCGCCAATCGCAATGGCGGCCTCCACGTCGTCATTCACGATCAGCACCGCGCCGGTCCCCGCCAGCGCCGCCTTCAGCATGCGGCCCGTCTCGATCATCCGTTCCGTATCGGCCGCTTTGTCCCGCAGCTGCACCACCGTCGCCCCGCCCGCCACAGCGGCGCGGGCCGTGGCGATCACGCCGACCCCGGCGCAGAGGCCGGGATCGAGCACGAGGTAAAGCGAGAGGTCGGGGCAGCACCTCACGCGAGCACCGCCGCATCGCGGATCGCCGCCCGCGCCAGCGCCTCCGGCGTGACCGCAGCCAGAGCATCGAGGAACAGTGGCGCAAAGCTTCCCGGCCCTGCCGCGCCTTCACCCGCCTTCGCCCCGGCTACGGCGAAATGCGCCAGCGCCGCGACGGTGGCGTCAAAGGCGTCGTCGGCCACCGCAGCATAGGCCCCGCAAAGGCAGGTCAGCGAACAGCCCAGGGCGGTGTTCATCGGCATGAAAGGCGAACCACCCTCGACCCGCACTGCGCGGGTGCCGTCGGTGACATAATCGACCTCGCCCGTCACCGCGACAACCGCACCGCTGGAGCGCGCCAGCCGACGCGCCCCCTCTTCCGCCGCCGCGACTGGATCACGCCCGTCGACGCCCTGCCCCCGGCTGGCTTCCCCGGCGAGCGACAGGATTTCCGAGGCATTGCCCCGGATGATCGTCTGGCGTTCGGCCACCAGCGCCTGCACGACCTCGCGCCGATAGGCCGTCGCCTGGCAGGCCACCGGATCCAGCACCCAGGGCCGCCCCGCGCCCCGCGCCCCCCGGATCGCTGCCTGCATTCCGGCGACGAAGGGCGGCGACAGGGTGCCGATGTTCACGGTCACGGCTCCGGCAATCCCGGCGAATTCCTCGGCCTCTTCCACGTCCGAAACCATGGCGGGGCTGGCCCCCGCTGCAAGCATCACATTTGCGGCGATGTTCATGGCGACGTAGTTGGTGACGCACTGCACCAGCGGCGGCGTGGCGCGCAGCGCGGTCAGAAGGGTGTTCGGTGCCTGGCTCATGCCTTGTCCTCCAGTGGGATATAAAGCGCTCCGCCGTCGCGGAATTTCTCGGCCATGCGCGCCATGCCGTCCTTCTGCGCTTCGGCGCGGATATCGTGAGAAATCCGCATGGAGCAGAATTTCGGCCCGCACATGGAGCAGAAATGCGCGACCTTATGGGCCTCCTTCGGCAGGGTTTCGTCATGCATCGAACGCGCAGTTTCGGGATCGAGCGAAAGGTTGAACTGGTCTTCCCACCTGAATTCGAACCGCGCGCGGCTGAGCGCGTCGTCGCGGATCTGCGCCGCCGGATGCCCCTTGGCCAGGTCCGCCGCATGGGCCGCGATCTTGTAGGTGATGACCCCCACCTTCACGTCGTCGCGGTCGGGCAGGCCGAGGTGTTCTTTGGGCACGCGGATGTCGGGGTGACGAGTGCCCGCGTGCCAGACACGGCGCGAAGCGGGCAGCGGGCCCGTGGTGACGGTTGGGGTGAGGTCTTTCATCGGTCGTAGGCTCCATAGCTCAAAGCGTTGGAGACCCAGTTCCGCGCCGAATGGGATTGCCGGCGTGGGAATAGCCCTCCACGAAAGTGGTCGGGGCCCGCGCGGCCAGTGCACCATCCCTACGCCAGTGTGAACTGGATCAGGTTCATCGGGTCACTGCGCTGCACAGGTGCCAGCAGTATCTCAGCCTCTTGTCGAGACCCCCCGGGTGAGTGCCCGCAGGCTGTTCTGGGCGCGCGCAAATGTCAACGCACGATAAGAGGGGCCATTATCGTTACCGCTCCAGCGGATGATTTCGGCGGGGCGATCCATCTGTGCTGAACTGGCTGAACTCAACCAAAGGAGTTCAGCATGTCCCGCTTCGATCATACCGCCATCGTCAATTCGCGCCGCCGTCAGCGCAGCCTCGGCCACCACGCGCTGCGGGCCTATGCCCAGGAACGGGGGCGCTTCTTCAATGTCGTGGACCTGGTGAACAAGCTCGATGCCGAAGCCCGTGCCGACCGACAGGGGCGCACAGCAGACCTGCTCTGCCGCCTCGACTTCCTGATACTCGACGAGCTCGGCTATCTCCCCTTCGCGCAAACTGGCGGCCAGCTGCTGTTCCATCTCATCAGCCGGCTCTACGAGCGCACCTCGATCATCGTGACGACCAATCTCGACTTCGGGGAATGGCCTTCGGTCTTCGGCGACGCGAAGATGACCACTGCGCTGCTCGACCGCCTGACCCATCACTGCGACATCGTCGAAACCGGCAACGAGAGCTGGCGCTTCAAGACCCGAGAATGACCGACACTCACGCTCCAAGGGGGTCATTTTTGGACGCCGATAAGGGGTCAAGATTGTGTGCCGATTGACAGATAGCGTGCTCAGCAGGGCAAAGGACTCTAGATGAGAGCCTGCTTGAGAGAGGAACCGGAGTCTTTACTGAGAAGAACGGGCATGATACCCGTTCTCTAGTCAAGATCGGGTATGGTGCCCATTCTCGGGGAGGGTCCCACTGCGATACGTCCCGACACAAGTGGCGTCCGAACTAACTGGCCTTTCGACGGATAAACTTCGCGAGTGGACCAGTAGGCGTGCACTGATACCAGCCGATGTCCGACCAAAGAAGAAGGGTTCCCCTGCCAAATTCACTTGGCAGACGATTCTAGTGTTGAGAATTGCGGTGCTTCTGCGTGAGAGATTCCATCTTGAACTGCAAGCGCACAGAACATCTTTCATCAATTTGCGGTCCGATCTGCGAAAGCGATCCTTCATTACATTGTGGGGACATCGGGTGGCTATGACCCCGGACCAATGGACGATCCTTGATGAGGAAGACCTGATAGCACAAGATGATGCGCTACTGATCCGCCTTGACCCACACTTGCGCGTACTGCGAACTGGGTTTGCGCTCCCTGATGTCGCCGCAGGCCGCGGACAACTCGACCTCTTTTCTCTGGCGAACCTGCACCGCGCTGAAGGCTCGAAAGCACCAGCCAAAGCAGCTGAGTCTGACCAGAGGCGTTCTGCATGAGGGCTGGCGGAAATCTGCCAAAGTCGATTTGGCAAACCCCTTTGTTAAACTTGTTTGTTCCTGTTATGTTCTCGCTTGGCGAGACTTTAGATGAGCAATAGCTATGAGCGCGGAATCGATGCAGAATTGGCTGGAGAGGCTCGGCTACAATGCTGAACCTGCCGTCTTGCATCGTCGCGGCGATGACGTTCCCGAAACTCATCCATATGCACTTGAACTCAAGACCCTCCTGAGACCGGAAGGTCCAATACGTGCTCACGCGGTCTTTGACGTGGAGGGGGTGCCTACCGTCGTGTTCGTAGGAGAAGATGGAGATCCTCTTTCGTCTCAAGCGCTCGACGAAATCCGCAAACGTGTTTGGAATCAAAATCTTGCTACTATAGTCATTGAAATCAAAGGCGACACAGCCCTAGCTGTGCCTGCCCGAAAGCTGCGTAACGCAGGCCAACAGCTTATCCTTGATGACGCCCGACCGGACGGTCCTTTCTCTGCGCTCGACATAGCCTCTGCCAATGTCTCCCGGCGCGTTCCCAACTGGTTTGATGTAAAGGCGCGAGTCGACCGAAAGTTGCTCGCGAACCTCTCCGTTGTCGTCTCACAGCTTGCCGATCAGGGCCTCTCGGGAGCATCGAAGGATCACGATCGCCGTCATCTGGCCGAGCTGCTTATGGGCCAGATTCTGTTCGTCTCCTATTTGGAACATCGCGAGATAGTCGGCGCCACTTACCGCGATCGCCGCCAAGTCTCTCAACTCCATCATCTGATCGCCGAGAAAGATCGGGCTGGACTCAGAACACTGATTGACGCGCTTCGATCGGATTTCAATGGCGACTTCATGGGAGATGATCGCCACGATCCCTGGACCAAACTTACGGATGACGGCTTTAACCTGATCAATCGCTTTCTACAGCGCACTGATATGCGAACCGGCCAAGGTGATTTTTGGAACTACGATTTCAGCTATATTCCGGTCGAGTTACTTTCTGGTCTCTACGAGTCTTTCTTATCGGATGAACAGCAGGCTAAGGACGGCGCGTATTACACGCCACGTCACCTTGCTATGCTCGCGGTCGACCAGGCGTTCACGAATTCATCCGACCCACTCTCTGAAACGATTTTTGACGGTGCATGCGGCTCCGGCATACTCCTGACCACGGCCTATCGTCGGCTGATCGCGCTGTCAGAAGCACGCGAAGGGCGTCAACTGAGTTTCCGCGAACGCGCAGACCTGCTCCGAGGTCGTATTTTTGGCGGCGACATCAATTTTATGGCCTGCCGTGTCACAGCGTTCAGTCTCTATTTGTCGCTCCTGGAAGGCCTAAATCCTGCCGACATCATGGAAGCGCAGGAACGAGAGGGGACGAAACTGCCGTCATTGAACGGCTCAAACCTTACCTATGGTGAGGACGCAGCAGACTTTTTCCGCGATGATCATGCTTTCAGCGGTAAGCGCTTCTCGCTCATTATCTCGAATCCGCCATGGGCCGAACCTGAAGGCTCCTCTAAGACGAGCGCAGACGCTTGGGCAGAACGTGCCGAAGCTCCATTTGTGCGCCGCCAGATAGCCGGCGCGTATGCGTTGCGCGCGATAGACTTTCTGCAGGCGGGGGGGCAAATCTGTCTCATCTTGCCAATTGGGCAGTTTCTCGGACCGTCCAGTACGGGGTTCGTTTCGCATCTGCTAGAACAGTATCAGCCGTCACGATTGATCAATTTTGGTGATCTCCAGGGACTTCTTTTCCCCACTGCAGAGAATACCTGTCATGTCTTCCTTGGCATTGTACGGCCAGAACGGCTTCCGAGCAGAATCCCCTTCGATGAGAATTTCGAATACTGCGTGCCTAAAGCAGATATGAGTCTTGCTCTTGGCCGGCTGACAATGCAGTCCGCCGACAAACATCATCTTCAAACGCGCTCAGTGGCGGAAGACCCCCAACTTCTCGTGACTATGATGTGGGGCGATGCAAACGACCTTTCAATTTGGGCGCGTCTGTCCGCACACGGCACATTTTCTGATTTCTGGCGCGGACCTCACGAATATCGTCGCTGGATATACCGAAAGGGGATCCATCTAAACGACAGGAGTCGCGAGCCGGTCAACGCCGGACCGCTCCGCGACAAGCCGTTTATACCGATAGCTGCGCTGAGCGCTGGTTCACCTGTCTTGCACTCAGACTTACTTACATCGTGGCCAAAGGGCCAGGACACTGTTGTCGGTCTAAACGAGTCGGTGCTGAGTGTATTCGATGGCCCGCGCGTCTTGTTCCCGGATGGGTTTTCTAGGGAGCAGTTAAATGTCCGAGCGGTCTACTATGATGGACCCGCAGCTTTTACCCACAGCATCGGCGTGATCTCCGGACCGAAGGAGGACGCTGAACTTCTCAGCTTCGTTGCCGTATATCTACGCTCAAGTCTTGCGCGCTACTTCCTGATGATGCGTGGCTGGAAGATGCTGTGCGAACGCAATGGTGTTCACCTCAAGGACGTCGAGACGTTTCCGTTCTTTATGCCGGAGAATGCTCCCGACGGGGCAGTTGCAGCCGAAGCGCTGTCGAGCGTCTCTCGCCATGTGTCCGAAATCACCGAACTCCCTGAACTTGAACAAAGCGCGCGCTATGAAGAATTGAGGCCAAAGCTGGATCGGGCAGTGTTTTCCTATTTTGGCCTTGGCTCCGAGGAGCAGAAGCTTGTCCGTGAAACAGTCGATGTTTTCATGCCGTCCATCCGGCCACGTGGTTTCAAGAGCCTCGACACACCAGCACAGCACACTGCTCAGCGCAGTGACTTCAAGACTTACGCTCGTGCACTTGCAACATCACTTACGGATTGGCGAGCCAAAACGCATGGCAAGGGACGCTTCCACGTCGATGTGGTAACCAGCGATCCTAGGCGAGCTGGTCCATCTGGAATCGTTCGCATCTCATACAAGGAGAAGCCTACCTCGGCGCCCGTCGTGGAGACGCAAGTAAGCGATGCGCTTGTCCTGCAAACACTCGAGCAATTGCGCATTTCAGGTCTGAGAGCCATTCCTCTAGGAGATTCCCTGACGCTGGTCCCGGATGCCCATATCTGGATCGATCAATCGCTTTACCTCGTGCGACCGCTTACCAAACGCAACTGGACCATACGGCAAGCACTCCGTGATGCTGAACAAATTGTAAGAACGGTACAAGCCCGCGCTGCATCCGGAAAACGGGGAGTGTCCGCGTGACAGCAGCCGACGATTGGTTTGCGGCATTCCCCATTCAGCCAGCGACCGAAGCCGTTGAAGCGCTTTGCCAAGCATGGACCGAGTTGGCTGAACGGCCACGGCCTGACTTCAACCCCAAAACTAATGAAGCAGCGCTAACGAAGCGACTTAAGGTCTACATAGAAAATTACACAGCACGCGAGCGTGGCCTACTCGGCATGTGGGCAGCTGAGGATATCATTGGCGAGATAGATCCTGCGACGGGCGCAATGATCGAAGAACGCCGAACCGATATTGTCTATGGCTGGAACGACTCCACCCAGGATCTAAAGTTCGTCTTCGAGTTTAAGCGCCTAGGAAGGCAGAAACGACACCGAGACCACTATCTACGCGAAAATGGCTTGGCTCGTTTTGTCACTGGAATTTATAGTCGGCGTCAAGCAGTTGCTGCCATGGTTGGTGTTCTTCTTGATCCCGAGCCGGATGTAGTTCCCCCCATTCGGGAAATGCTGAGTCAGGAAGAAATGGTCGCCGAACTCAAGCTCCGGCCTGCTGCGGACGGCTTAGCCGTTATCCAACCATCCGCTTTGTTTAGCGCCGCCGACTTCGACACAGAGCATGAGAGAGACCCCACCTTGGCGCCCTCTCACGGCCACATACGTGTTGCCCATTTCTTTCTGCCGTTCGGGTATCCGACGACGACGAAAAAGCCGAAAGGTCCAAAAGTATAACAACAAGGGACCGAGGATGAGGAGCGGGCCGGCGGTAATGGACATTTTGTAGGCTTCGTGCTACATAATCAGTAAATCTGTAGCGCGAAGGCTTCAAATTATGCCGACTCCACACCATCCCTCTGTTGCCGTGCGACGCACGCTCCGCAAGTTGGGGTCAGACATCCGCGACGCACGACGTCGACGCAAACTGCCCATGGCGGTCGTGGCAGAACGCGCCTTCACGTCCCGCTCGACCCTTCAGAAGATCGAGGCGGGCGACTCGAACGTCGGAATCGGGATTTACGCCTCTGTTCTGCAAGCTCTCGGCCTGCTGGATGGCCTTGGCGGCATCGCTGACATCAGCCGTGATGAAATAGGTCAGTCTCTCGCAAGCGCAAACCTACCCCGACGGGTTCACCTCAAAAACAAGTCAGGGCGGTCCTCCCGTGAGTGATATAGAAGTTCATATCGATCTTCATGGACAAACCCGACCGATCGGGATCGCCCACGCCAACCTAGTTCGCGGGAGCGAAACCGTTGTGTTCGAATATATCGAGGGCTGGCTCAATGACCCTGAGCGCTTCTCAATCGAGCCCGCCCTCGCATTGACACGCGGCGGCTTTGCACCACCGCAAGGCCAAGCCATTTTCGGATCACTCGGTGACTCAGCCCCGGATACCTGGGGGCGTCGCTTGATGCAGCGTGCGGAGCGTCGACTCGCTGACCGCGAAGGCAGACAGGTCCACACACTTACGGAAACCAATTACTTGCTCGGCGTAGCTGATGAGACCCGCCTAGGTGCACTGCGCTTTCGACGCGTGGGCGCAGAAGAGTTCCAAGCTCCCATTCGGGCGGGCGTTCCAGCCGTCATCGAACTCGGCCGCTTGCTACAGGTCACCGAACGCATCCTACGAGACGAGGAGACCGATGAGGACCTGCAACTAATCTTTGCGCCAGGATCTTCACTCGGAGGCGCGCGCCCTAAGGCGTCGATCATCGACCAACATGGTCATCTGTCCATCGCGAAGTTTCCGAAAGAAACGGATGAATACAGCATGGAGACCTGGGAGGAGATCGCGCTTCGGCTTGCCGAACGTGCCGGGATCAACACCCCCAGTCACGAACTCGTCGAGGTCGCCGGTAAGGCCGTGCTCCTTTCGAGGCGTTTTGACAGGGAGGGCAACAAACGAATTCCGTTCCTTTCCGCCATGTCTATGACCGGTTCGAGAGATGGGGAACGCGGTAGTTACCCTGAGATCGTCGACGCTTTGGGAGGGCAAGGCGCGCATGCAAAGACGGATGCCGCTGAGCTCTACAGGCGCGTTGCTTACTGTGTTCTGATCTCGAACGTGGACGACCATCTCCGTAATCATGGGTTCCTATGGGCGGGAAGGGTGGGCTGGACACTCTCGCCAGCTTACGACTTGAATCCAACGCCAGTCG
>NZ_JALEGT010000110.1 GCF_022763305.1 Marivita sp.
AGGATACTGCAGGTCACCGTAGACCAAACCGTAGACCATCTGGTGCCTCTTGACGCCGGATGGTCGATGGCGATAGGCCTTATTTTGCTGGGGATACTGGCTGAAGAAGTGCCTGTAGGAGGATCACAACCTCCGTGTGGGGGCACCATTTCTTCAGCTAACTCATTGGTATCACTCCAGCTTTTAGCCACTGCTAGGAGCCGTAGACCATGTCGGCTCACGTGACTTTCTTGATCCACTTCCTCAGGACGTCCAACGGGTAACCTTTGCCGTATCCGTGGCCAACGCCATCGGTCTGCCAACCCCCGATCTGATCCACGATGTCTGCAGGACATTCGACAGCCCGTAGTCGATCCCGCATCGAGTGACGGAAGCTGTGCATCGAGCATCCTTCAGACACGTGTTCTTTCATCCATTTGTTCAGCGCAGCACTGGCAGCGTTGGCATTGGTGGTGTCTTTCTTGTTGTAGCGTGGGAAGGCGAACTCAGAGGGTGTCTTCTGGGCAAGTATGCGTTGCGCTGCCCACAGTGCTTCCCCTTCGAGCGGCACATCGCGTTCGCTGCCTTTGGTCTTGAGACGACGCCAAGGATGAGGACGGACACGCGCAAACAGGGAACCGTCGGCTGCTTGCATGAAATCGCCACGGGTCATCCCAGCGGCTTCAGCGAGGCGCAGCCCGGTGTCAGACACAAGCGCCACAAGCCAGCGAAGGTCGTCATCATGTTCGCGACACTTGGACTGCACCGCCTTCAGGTCTTCAACAGAGAAGGGTGCCCGATCTGAGACGCCAGCGTCGCGGTCATAGTAGACGCCCGTGAATGGGTTGTTCAGGGTGAGACCCTGTTCACTAGCCGCAAAGTTGGTCACGGCGCGGACAGTGCCAAACACCCGCGTCATGCTACTGCCTGCCAGACCTCGTGCGATCAGCGCATCACGAAAGGCGTTCGCGTCTGCCTTTGTGTAGGCTTCGAGGTGTTTGTCGCCGCAGGCGTCGATGACATAGCCACAGGACCTCTCTGCAGCCCTTTGGAAGGTGGCAGGGCGGTTCTTGCCTTTCTGTTGCAGGTAGATGCCCACGGCTTCCGACAAAAGCACAGATGACGAAGTGACGGCGGGTTGGGGTGCGGTGCTGCTTCCAACACCAGCTTGTCCCATCCTGAGCATATGGTGACCGGGCAGGTTAGCGTCACGCGAACGCAACAGATACCAGTACTCGTCGAGCTGTTCGGCAGCTTTTTTGGCCCGCGCTTCAGCGACCTTGGGTGATTTGGTGCGCAGAGAGTATGCGATTCGAGGTGACGAATAGTGGTGCTTCAGCTCTTTCGGGATTCGACGGGTGAAGTAGAAAACCCCGTCTTTGGTGAAAGTGAACGGGCGTGAAATGGTCTCCGACATGGTCTACGGCTCCTAGCAGTGGCTAAAAGCTGGAGTGATACCAATGAGTTAGCTGAAGAAATGGTGCCCCCACACGGACTCGAACCGCGGACCTACTGATTACAAATCAGTTGCTCTACCAGCTGAGCTATAGGGGCTCCGGAGGCGTGATTACTGACAGTCGCGCGGGTGTGCAAGAGGCAATCTGACCCCGTTTGCGATTTGCTCCGGGTTTTGCCGATCTCCGGGTTTTGCCAATCACGGTTTGCATCCGGGCGGGTGCGCGTATAGTTCGGTGACGCAGCAAGACACGCGAATTCCGATGCAGGTTGTTCTTCACACGGGCCTTCATGAAACCGACAGCGACCGGCTGTTCAAGACGCTCTTGCGCAATCGGGATGATCTGCGGCCTTTGGGGGTGGCGATTCCGGGGCCGGGTCGATACCGCAAGACCATTTCGGAGATGTTGAATGCCCTGGGCGATGGTTTGCCTGCGCCTGCGACGCGGGAGGTGCTGCTCGACACGATCCTCGATGACTCGCCGGAACATGTGGACCGGGTGATCCTGTCACATGAGAACCTGTTCTCCGTGCCCAAGATCGCGTTCCAGGGCGGCGTGGTCTATCGCAAGGCCGAGCAGCGATTGAGCATCCTGCGCACGATCTTCGCCGGCGATTCCGTCGAAATCTTTATCGCGTTGCGCAATCCGGCGACATTTCTTCCGGCGCTTCTCAAGGCGACCCCGCACGAGCAGATCAACCAGCTTCTGCAGGGGCTCGATCCGATGCAGATCCGGTGGTCGGACCTGATCGGGCGGATTACGCAGGCGGTGCCGGATGTGCCGGTCACGGTGTGGTGCGACGAGGACAGTCCGCTGATCTGGGGCGAAGTGATCCGAGAACTGGCCGGGGTCGAGCCGACGCACCCGATTGCCGGGGCCTATTCGCGGATGGCGGACATCACCTCGCAGGAGGGCATGACCCGTTTCCGGGCGTACCTTGCCGAAAAGCCCAAGCTGACCGAGATCCAGATCCGTCGGGTCATGGTGGCGTTTCTCGACAAATATGCCGATCCGTCCAAAGTGGAGCATCAGTTCGATCTTCCCGAATGGGACACCCATCTGGTTCAGGATCTGACCGAGCAGTACGAGGAAGACCTGTTCGATATCGCGCGCATGCCCGGTGTGAGTTTGATCGCGCCCTGACGCAGCTCGGCATTCCCTGAATTGTCGGATGACCCCGACTCGGGTAGGCTTTGCACGCGCGCTGCTTTTTCAGGGCCGCATTTTTTGAAAAATTTCTTCTCAACTCAGGATTTGCGCCATGCAATTCAACACCATCAAACTTGCAACCGTGCTGGATGACCTGTTGGCATCCTCCATCCGCTACGAGATGAGGGGCATGGTCGGCAAGGTGAAGCCGCTGACCAAATCCGTATCGGAGATTTCACAGCTCGATTGTTCGGGATTTGTGGAATACGTGATTTTTCAATCGACCGTGGACAATGTGAACCTCCCCTCGGGCAGCGTGACCCAGCGGACGAAGATCGCGAGCGACGGATCGCACACGCGGGCCGATTACCTCAAGGATGCCGAGTTGCGGGACGACGTGGTGCGTATCGGGTTTCGCGATACGATCGCCAAGCGCGATGAGGACGGCAATCTCGTGCGGGATTCACGCGGGAATGTCGAAAAGAAGCAGGTCGGCCATGTCTGGCTGGTGATCAATGGAAAGACCTATGAGAGCACGTCCAAGGGCGGGCGTGACAAAGGGCCAAAATCCCTGAAATGGGACGAGCGGAAAGGTGATGCCGACCACTTCTACAAACTGGGGGCGGCGCCGGGCTTTGGACTCGTGCAATCCGGCATGTCGCTTGTCGCGAAAACGCGCGCAAAGGCGGAAACGTCCGGCTGGATCGGTTTCTGACGTCGCGGTCAGCGCATCCCCAGCGCTTCCTTGTACATTTCGAGCACGGCTTCTTCTTCGGCAATGTCGTCCGGCTCACGCTTGCGCAGGGCAATCACCTTGCGCATGACCTTGGTGTCATAGCCGCGCGCCTTGGCCTCGGCCATGACCTCTTTCTGCTGGTCGGCGATGTCTTTCTTTTCCATCTCCAGACGCTCGAACCGTTCGATGAACTGGCGCAGTTCATCTGCGGTGACGCGGTAGTTGGCTTCGATTGCGCTGTCGTCCATCGGTCTGCTCCTGTTCGGTCTGAGAGGTTCGTAGCGAGGGTGGCGGGGGCCTTCAAGGGCTTGTCAGCGGGCGGGGGATGAATTACCGCCCCTTGGGACCACAGCCATCGCGGGAGCGTATCATGGACATACTGATCTGGTCGGGCGCGGCGCTGTCCCTCGTTGGATTGTGCGGGCTGGTCTATTGCATCCTGCGGGTCAACAAGGCGCGCAGGGCGGGGCTGAGTGACGAGGCGCTGCGGGACGAGGTCAAGCGGGTGATGCCGATCAACCTTGGGTCGCTCTTCGTGTCTGTGCTGGGGCTGATGCTGGTGATCCTGGGGATTTTCCTCGGCTGAGCGCCGCTTGGTTCACTCGGCTCGAGGACCGTTGTAGTCCGCGTCGGACACATGCTCCATCCAGTTGGCGGTTTTTCCCTCGACGGCGGTCTGCACCGCGAGATGCGTCATTGCGCAGTCGGGGGAGGCCCCATGCCAGTGCCGCTCGCCGGGCGCGAACCAGACAGAGTCGCCCGGACGCAGAACCTGCACCGGCTGCCCTTCGGACGCGGCGAGGCCGAGGCCTGACACGATGTGCAGGGTCTGGCCGGCGGGGTGGGTGTGCCATGCGGTGCGCGCGCCGGGTTCGAATGTCACCATCAGGATCTTGACCGGAGAGGGGTCGTCACCGGACACCACCGGATCGAACCGGACCGTGCCGGTGAAGTATTCGCTGTTGGCGGCTTGCGACGGTCGGTCGCCGGCGTGGTGGATGATCATGGCGCGCTCCTGTGTCTGGTCTGTGCGGGAAATCTAGCAGGCTTGCGGCGGCAAACCAGAGGATCGTGCGATTTCCGCCGTCGCGCGGTCAGAGATCGTCGAAACTGCGCCCGTTCTTGATGAGCTCTGCAAAGACCGGATCGGGGGTCCAGAGATCACGATCCGGATGATCGAGCGCCTGCATCGCGCGGGTTGTCGCCAGAAGGCCGCCCGCGCCTGCGGCATGCATGACACCGCCGCGCCAGGACGGCACCAGATGGGCGAAGACCGACAGCACGTCGATATCGGAGGCCCGTGGCACCACGCCTTCGCGCAGGGCTCTTGCCCCGGCATTGGCCAGAGCGCCGATCATCAGACGGGTGATCTGCCCGGGGGGCAGGGTCGATTGCGGTGCGCGCTGTGCATTGATGCCGTGCTGCACATCGGGGTCGCGGTCCGGCGTGCCATCGGTGCCGGTCAGGTAGAAGCCACGTCCGTCGGCGCGGCCCTGGCGGCCCAGTTGCAGCAGATGTGCGGACCAGTTCTGTGCGCCTTCGGTACGGGCATGGCGAGCCACGATATCCAGCCCGGTGCGGTCGGCCAGATCATAGGGTGGATGCGCCATGCCCCAGTCGCGCAGGGCGGCATCGATTGTGAACGGGGACTGGCCGAGATCCACCAGCGCGTCCGCGACACGCCAGAGCGTCTGGAGCAGTCTTTCGGAGAGGGCAGAGCCGGAGGTTGTCTGGATCACGGCGATCTTGTTCATGCGTCTTGCCAGGCCAAGCGCGAGGCGGCGGTCGTCCTCAGTTGCTTCAGGTCCCAGAACCACCTCGAGCAGACGCGCCGTGGCGGCAGGCGCAGCGAAATGCAGGGCGAGGCGCGGATCGGTGCCGGGCAGGCTGTGGGCGATGGGCACTCCGGGCGGCACGGGCGCACCCCGCTGACCGCGTGTGGCCCGCAGGACAATCTGCGCACCGTCGAGAATGTCGGGCGCGTCCCCGCCGCGCAGCGCCTGCAGCCCCTGCCTCGCCCGCTCGGACGGGATGCGCCCGGACTGAACCGCGTGTTTGAGCATCTGGCGGACATGGCCGATGGCTTCGCGGTGCTGGCCGGGATCCTTTATGAACCAATGCAGGGCGAGCCCCGCTTCAATCGCGCACACGGCGATCTGCACCGCGCTCTGGCTGCCGCCCAGAATACCGATGGCGGCAATCTCGGGCAGGTCGTTGCGCCGGGTCTGCGCAGTGACTTTCTGTTCCGCATGAAAGAGATGCGAGAGCGCCCGCGACTGTTCGGTCTCCGAGCAGTCTTCGGCAGCGGCCTCTTCAAAGGCAAGGCCCGCCTCGATCGGCAACAGCATCGCCGCCTCGACGGCCGCGAGGATTTTCTGCGGCGCGACTTCGGGTGATGCCTCGGTGCGCGCGCGAACCCTCGCGATGGCGGCCTGATACGCGGTGCCGTCGGCAAAGCCCGTGCGCAGATCGGCGGTCGGGCGGGGGTGTGCGCCGTCCGCACGCAGTCCGGCGGTAAAGCTCTGGATGGCGGCGTCGGGTGTGTCATCGAAAAGCAGGTCGGCAAGAGGCGCAAGATTGCCGCCCGCAACTGGCATCAGGCTGCCGCCGATCAACAGGTCCAGCGTCGCCTCGGCGCCCAGAAGGCGGGGCAGGCGCTGGGTCGCTCCGGCGCTTGGGACAAGGCCCAGTCTCGCGTTGGGAAAGCCGATGCGCGTCTGCTGGTGGATCAGCCGGTAATGCGCCGCAATCGCCAGTTCAACGCCCGCCCCCACAACCGCGCCGGTCAGGACCATGACAACCGGTTTGGGGCACAGCTCGATCCGGCGGCACAGCACCGAGAGGCGGTTGGTTCGATCATCGCCGCCGCCTTGGGGGACCGTGATGCCCGAGGGAAAGATCGGACCCTTGCCGCGCAGGACGATGATATCGACGCCGGGGTCGCCCGTTGCCCGGTCCAGCCCCGTGTCGATGGCCTCGAGCATCGCGGTTGTCAGCCGCGCCGATGGTCCAGCCGTCAGCGCGATCTGCGCTGTGCCGTCGCTGACGGTTATGTCGGTCTCGTTGCCCATCTGCTGCTCCGATGGCCTCGGGATGGCAGGTTTGCCTGTTCTTTGCAGCGTATTAGAGGCCAAACTGGGCGACCTGGCAACAATCCAGCGTTATTTGCCGCGATTGTGCATCATTCGCGCGACATCGAGCATGCGGGCGGAGAAGCCCCATTCGTTGTCATACCAGCCGAAAATGCGGATCTGGTCGCCGGTTTCCATCGTCTCGTTCGGCGCGATCACCAGCGACTCGGTCCGTGCGCGCAGATCGACCGAGACACACGGGTCCTCGACCAGACCGATCACCGGATTTGCGTCGGCGAGGGTGCGCAGGGCGTTGGCGGGGTCTTTAGGAGGGTTGGCCAGACGCACCACAAGGTCCACCGCCGACACGCTGATCGCAGGCACGCGCACGGCGGCCCCGGTTACACGCCCGGCCAGATCGGGCAGCACGCGGTCGATCAGCTTGGCGGCGCTGGTGGTGGTGGGCACCATGCTCACGGCACCGGCGCGGTTGCGGGCAAGGTCCGGCCCGCGCGGCGCATCCACCATCGGCTGGCTGCCGGTGTAACAATGGATCGTCGTCATATGGCCCCGGATTAGGCCAAACCGCGTGTCCAGATCGCGCAGCAGCGGGGCCAGCGCGTTGGTGGTGCAGGATGCGTTCGAGACGATGCGATGATCGTCGATGCGCTCGTCATTCGCGCCTTTGACGATGGTGATGTCGGCAATGTCCGAGGGGCCGGAGATCAGAACGGCCCGCGCGCCAGCGGTCAGGGCCCCTTCGGCGGTGGCGCGGTCCTTGGTGGCGCCGGTGCAGTCGAGCAGCAGATCGACGTCTGCCAGGGGCAGGTCAGCCATCCTGACCCCGGTCAACAACGGAATGGACCTGCCACCGGCCTGCAGCGCGCCATCCCTGAGGCTCGCTCCGCCGGGCAGGGGGCCGAAGACACTGTCATAGGTGAAGAGATAGGCGCAGGTCTCGGGCGCGGCGAGGTCATTGACGGCCACCACCTCGATCCCCGCATGGGCTGGATTGGTCAGGATTTGCCGCAGGATCACGCGGCCGATCCGACCGAACCCGTGGATGACGATGCGCATGGCGACTGTCCTTTGCCCTTCTGCCGCACACCTGTGCGTTAGCGCTTGCATTTCAACTCTGATTTTTTCACATTGTAAAAATCTTTTTTGTATCGAGACAATTCAGGGCGCAGGTGCGGGCATGAATGCGGAGACAGGGCCGGAACGGCGGGCACGGGGACGGCCCCGCGCTTGGAGCGATACGACCGAGCAGAACAAGATCAAATCGCTGGATCGGGCGCTGGTCATCCTTGAACGGCTGAGCGAACGCGGCGGTGCGACGCTGACCGATCTGTCCGAAGACCTAGATCAATCACCGGCCACCGTCTACCGGGTGCTGTCGACCTTCGAGGGGCGCAACATGGTCGATTTCGATCCCGTGGCGCAGACCTGGCATATCGGGGCAGGGGCGTTTCACATCGGGTCGCGGTTTCTGCGGCGCACATCGCTGGTCGAGCGGGCACGCCCGTTTCTGCGGGAACTGATGCAGAAGACCGAAGAGACCGCCAATCTGGGCGTGTCCCGCGACGGGCTGGTCCTGTTCCTGAGCCAGGTCGAGACCCATCACAACATCCGCGCGTTTTTTCCGCCGGGCACCATGTCGCCAATGCATTCCTCAGGCATCGGCAAGGCGCTTCTGGCGCAGATGGACGACAAGGAGGTCGCGGCGATCATCCGCCGCCACAAGCTGACGGCATTCACCGAACACACGCTGGTCACTCCCGAGGCGCTGGCCGAGGATCTGGCCAAAACCCGCTCGCGGGGCTATGCCTTTGATGCGGAGGAAAAAAACGACGGCATGCGCTGTATCGCAGCGCCCGTGTTCGACATGCATGGAGAGCCGATTGCCGGGGTGTCGATCTCGGGCCCGTCAGCCCGCATCCCCGATGAACGCATCGACAGCCTTGGGACTGCGGTCAAGGAAACGGCGGCCAGACTGACCGCCGCTTTGGGAGGTGCGTCGGATTAAGCGACGTTCTTGAGGTCAAGCTTGGGGGTCACGCCAAGCGCGTGGCACACATCGCGGGTCAGTTCCGGACGGTTGAGCGTGTAGAAGTGCAGAGTATCGACCCCGCCGTCGATCAGGTCAGAGCAGAGCTCTGCACAGATCGCGGTCGCCAGCAGATCTTCGCGCCCGTCACGCTCTGCTTTTTCGAAGGCCTCCACAACCCAGGCCGGGATATGCGTGCCGCAGCGCTGGGCAAAGCGGACAGCGCCCTTCCAGTTCTCGATCGGCAGGATGCCCGGTGTCACCGGCTTGTCGATCCCGGCCTTTTCGCAGGCATCGCGGAAGCGGAAGAAGGTCTCGGCCTCGAAGAAGAACTGCGTCAGTGCTTCGGATGCGCCGGCGTCGAACTTGCGCTTGAGGTAGGACACATCCGCCTGTGCGTCCGCCGCTTCTGGATGGGTGTCGGGATAGGCGCCGACGCGGATGGTGAAATCACCGGCCTCGCGCAGCCCCTCGATCAGCTCCACGCTCGAGGCAAATCCTTCGGGGTGGGGGACAAACCCGTTGGCGCCTTTGGGCGGATCGCCGCGCAGGGCCACGATGTCGGTCACACCGGCTGCGGCGAAATCCTGCGCGATGGCAAGGGTCTCGGCGCGCGTCGCGTTCACGCAGGTGAGGTGCGCGGCAACCGGCAGGCCCGAGGATTTGTGCAGCGTTGCCACCGCCTCGCGCGTCAGATCGCGGGTTGTGCCGCCTGCGCCGTAGGTCACGGATACAAACCGCGGCTGCAGCGGGGCAAGCACCTGAACGGTGTCCCACAGACGGAAAGAGGCTTCGAGGTTCTGGGGCGGGAAGAATTCGAACGAAACGGACGGAGTTGTCATCGACGTGTTCCTTGATGGCGTTGAAGCTCTTGTCGCACACGCAGCATTGTGAGACAAACTCATAAATCTAATCTTGAACATGAGATCAGTTGATAATGCACATCGAGTTCCGTCATCTGCGCACGATCAAGGCCATTCACGAATATGGCGGGGTGGCCAAGGCTGCGGATCAGCTCAACATCACGCAATCGGCGCTCAGCCATCAGATCAAGGCGCTTGAGGATCAGGCGGGGGTGGAGCTGTTTGTGCGGCGCTCCAAGCCGATGAAACTGTCCGCGGCGGGGATGCGGCTCTTGCGGCTGGCCAATCAGGTCCTGCCGCAGGTCGAAGCTCTGGCCGCCGAATTCGAAGGGCTGCGCGGCGGGTCGACCGGGCGGATGCACATCGCCATTGAATGTCACGCCTGTTTCGAATGGCTGTTCCCGGTACTGGAGGCGTTCCGCAAAAGCTGGCCGGATGTGGATGTCGACATCCGCCCGGGTCTTGCCTTTGACGCGTTGCCGGCCCTGCAGAAGGAAGAGGTCGATCTCGTCGTGTCGTCCGACCCCGAGGACATTCCCGGCGTCACCTTCACCGAGCTTTTCGACTACAACGCGGTCTTTGTCGCTTCGGCCGCGCATCCGCTGGCCGAAAAACCCTATGTCGATGCCGAGGATTTTCGGGGGCAGACGCTCATCACTTACCCGGTGGAGCGGTCACGTCTGGACGTGTTCAGCCAATTGCTGATCCCGTCAAAAGTCGAACCGGCGGCTGTCCGTCAGGTTGAACTGACGGCCGTGATTCTGCTCTTGGTCGCTTCAAACAGGGGCGTGTCTGTGCTGCCCGACTGGGTGGTGCGCGAAGTCAAGTACAGCTCAGACTACGTCACACGACCTTTGACGGAAAACGGCGTGACACGCAGGCTATACGCTGCCACGCGAAGCGTGGACACGGACAAACCATTTGTCGCGGAATTGATCCGTCTGGCCCGCCAAGAGGCGAAACGGCTGCAATCCGCCTGACCTGTCAGAGAGCTGTGAGGTTCGACGCCATCTTGCGGCCATCGCGTCCTTCGGTCATCTCAAAGCTGACCTTCTGGTTATCGCTCAGACCGTCCATCCCGGATTGCTGTACGGCGGAGATGTGAACGAACACATCCTTGCCGCCATCTTCCGGGGAAATAAAGCCATAGCCTTTCGTGGCGTTGAACCATTTCACGGTACCGTTCGGCATTATCCCGTGTCTCCTTCTGTCGTCATGTTTGACCTCTGCGGGCCGCTTCAGTTGCGACCGGGTCTGCAATCTGCGACACCCCGTCACAATCATGAGATTGACCTAAACACCCCAAAAACAAGTGCCCTGCGCAATTTTCGACACGGCGCGCCCGGGGTCACTTGGCCAGACACAGGAGCGGAAAATGATCCTCTACGGACTCAAGAATTGTGACACCTGTCGTAAAGCATTGAAAGCATTGCCAAACGCAGAATTGGTCGATGTTTCAACGACTTCGGTACCCGAAAGTATACTGGATCAAGCAATTTCACAGTTTGGTGATAAAGTGCTGAATACCAAGTCAACGACATGGCGAGGTCTGGACGACAGCGAGCGTGGCAAGGCGCCCAAAGCGCTGTTGATCGCACATCCCAAGCTCATGAAACGGCCGCTGATTTCCGATGGCGATGCGCTTTATCTTGGATGGGACAAGGACACGCAAGCGGCGCTTCTGGGTTAGTCGCGGCTTTGCATCTGGTGGAGCGCGGCATAGGTGCCGGACTGTGCGAGGAGCGCGTCGTGTGTGCCCTCTTCGATGACACGTCCCTGATCCATGACGATGATCTTCTGCGCGTCGCGGATGGTGGACAGCCGGTGCGCGATCACCAAAGTAGTGCGCCCCTTGGACAACTCGTCGATGGCGTCCTGCACCTTGGCCTCTGATCCGGTGTCGAGCGCGGATGTCGCCTCATCCAGCAGCAGGATGGGCCGGTTGCGAAGCAGCGCGCGGGCAATCGCCACTCTCTGCCGCTGCCCCCCTGACAGGGCCGAGCCGCGCGGCCCGACGGGGGTGTTCAATCCGTCCGACAGGTGCGGCAGGAAGTCCGAGACATGCGCGGCATCGAGCGCGCGCCTCAGTTCGGTCTCGGACACGCCGGTCTGACCCAGAAGGATGTTTTCCCGCACCGTATCGTCAAAGAGCAGCGCCTCTTGTGACACGACCGAAAAGAGGCCACGCAGATCATCGAGGGCGATGTCCGTGACAGGCACGCCACCTATGGTCACATGTCCATGTGATGGATCAACAAGCCGGGTCAGAACATTGAAGATCGTGGATTTTCCCGCACCCGACGGGCCGACGAGCGCCGTGGTCTCTCCGGCGTTCGCGGTAAAGCTGCATCCGTTCAGAACGCTGCGATCACCGTAGGATAGAGAGACATCCTGCAGGACGATCTCGGGAATCCCGGTTGGCGCGGGCTTCGGTCTGGCGGGGCTGCGCAGTTGCGGTTCGGTCTCCAGGATCTGGCGGATGCGTTCGATCCCGGCGGCGGCCACCTGCCAGACACCGGCCACGTTGCCAAGCCGCCGCAACGGTTCAAACGCCAGGCCAATAGCAGTGAAGAAGGCCATGAAATCGCCGACTGTTTTCTCGCCCGACAGGATCTCGCTGCCGCCGTAGAAGAGCACTCCCATGAACCCGAGACCGGCCATGATGTCGATGAGTCCCGGGATCATGGCCTGACCAAGTGCACTGCTGGTTTCGACCTTGACCCGCTCCTCGGTGAGCGTGCGATAGCGCAGGGATTGATAGTCCTCCAGTGCGTTGAGTTTGACCGGGACAATGCCGTGGAACGCCTCGTTCAACCGCACCGACAGGTTGGCGGCCACGTCGCGGGCGCGGCGGGCCTTCTTGCGCACGTAACGCTGCAGGATCATCGACGGTGCCACAAGGATCGGCGCGCCAAGAAGCGCCACAAGCGTCCACCGCCAATCCACCGAGATCGCCACGGCAAAGAGTGACACAAGCGCGATCACGTCGCGGCCGGCCCCGGTGATGATTGTCCGCCAGACCTTTGAAATCGCATCCACATCGCCTTCGACACGCTGCATCAGGTAGCCCGGCGAATGGGTCTGGTGATAGGCGCTGTCGAGCACCATGAGATGCGCCAGAAGGTCCTGCCGGATGTCCGCGACAGACAGCTGCGAGATTCGTGTCAGGAGCACTTTCTGAACGATGCTGGCCACCGCGCGGACCACGAAGATGCCGAGGAACAGAAGCCCGACCCAGAGAATGGCATCGCCGTCGCCTCCCACGAAGACGCGGTCGAACATCGGTTTCATCATGTAGGACAGCGCGCCGAACATGCTGCCTTCGAGCGCCATGAAAACCATCGCGACGATCAGAAGCCGCCAGTGCCGGACGAGGTAGCCTCTCCAGACCCACAGGAGCAGGCCCCGCGGATTGACCGCGGCTTCGGTCACGTCGCGAGAGCCGGAGGCAGGCTCAGCTGGTCCGCAGGCGTTTTCGTGTCGAACCCGGTCTGGATCGCGGTTGCGTCATATTCGGTGCGAATCCAGTCCTCGAAGCCGATGGGGCTGCGGGCGTTGCGCGCGGCATAGACCTCGAGGATGTAGTCCTGCACGCCGGTGGCGGTGAAATCGAGATGGATATACCGGATCGACAATTGCTTGCGCGCAATTTCGACCGGCTTGTTCTCGAACACCATCAGGTAGAGCGCAGCCACAAACCCCGCGCGATCCGCGCCCGATTTGCAGTGAAACACAAAAGGCTTTTCGGCCATGCGCAGCGTGTCGATCACATGCACGATCTTTTTTCGGCTGACGGCGTTGCGCGCCTGCAGCTTTGCATTCAGGAGCTTGAGCCCCAGCGCCTCGCAGGTTTCCTTTTCAAAGAGGTAATGCGCGTACTTGTCCTCGCCGCGCAGGTTCACGACGGTCTTGATCCCCATCGCCTTGTATTTCTCGAACCGTGCATGGGTCGGCTGGTTCGACCGGTAGACACCCGGCGCCACCTCGAAGAAATTGGTCCAGAAGGTCCGCAGAAAGGCATGGTCGAACACGTGGTAGTGAAACGCCGACCACCGCCGCGCCCGCGGATCGGTGATATCCTTGCCGAAGGACCGACGCAGCTTGCGCTCTGCATCTTCGATCTTTGTCCAAAGTCGTCCCAGCATCCGGTCCCTTTCGCGTCAGGCGCGGATGTAGAGACTGCGGCGCGCGCTGGCAAGCACCGTGCGTTATTGACGGTGCGGCTGGGCGGGGTAGGGTGCGCCCGAACCTGCCGGTCGGCAGGACACTCCCATCCTGTCGAGGTTGCTTATGTCGCTTGCCAATGGTCGCACCTATCTTGCCATTCCCGGCCCGTCCGTGGTGCCGGACGCCGTTCTGCGGGCCATGCATCGGGCGTCGCCCAACATTTATGAAGGCGAACTGCCAGACATGATGCCCGGGCTGACGGCGGATCTGAAGCGTGTGGCATGCACGGACGGACATGTGGCGATCTATATCAGCAACGGACACGGCGCGTGGGAAGCGGCCTTGGCGAACACGGTCGGCATCGGGGAAAAGGTTCTCGTGTTGTCGACCGGCCATTTCGCCCAGTCCTGGAGTCGGATCGCAGAGGCGCGCGGACTTGAGGTCGATGTGCTGGAGTTCGGCAATGGCGGGCCGATTGATCCGTCCCGGGTGGAAGACGCGCTCAGGGCGGACAGCACCCATGCTTACAAGGCTGTGTTGGCGGTGCATGTGGACACATCAAGCTCGAACCGCAACAAATTCGCGCCGCTGCGGCAGATCCTTGACGATCTGGGCCATCCAGCGCTGCTGCTGGCCGATTGCATTGCCTCGATGGGGTGCGACCGGTTCGAAATGGATGCCTGGGGCGTGGATGTGGCGCTGACCGGCTCGCAGAAGGGGCTGATGTGCCCGCCGGGGCTGGGGTTCGTGTTCTTCAACGACAAGGCCGCCGAGGCGCGCCGCAGACTGAAACATGTGAGCATGTACTGGGACTGGACCAACCGGTCCGAGCCTGAGGCGTTCTACCAGTATTTCAGCGGCACGGCCCCGACCCATCACCTCTACGGCCTGCGCACCGCGCTCGACATGATCCACGCCGAAGGGATGGAGGCAATCTGGGCACGGCACGCAACCCTGGCCCAAGCGATCTGGGCCGCGGTGGAACATTGGGGACAGGGCGGGCCTCTGCGGCTCAATATCAGTGATCGCGCGCATCGCAGCCACGCGGTCACGGCGCTGTCGATCGGCAAGCCGCACGGCACCGCGCTGCGCCGCTGGTGCGCCGATCAGGCGGGGGTCACGCTGGGGATCGGGTTGGGGATGGGCACTGCCGACGACCCGAAAAGTGACGGGTATTTCCGGTTCGGCCATATGGGGCATGTCAACGCCCACATGATCCTTGGGCTTCTTGGTGTCGTGGAGGCTGGCCTTGCAGCACTCGACATTCCGCATCGCGCGGCGGGCGTGGCCGAGGCGGCGAAGGTGATTTCAGGCGTCTGACTTTCGCGACCACTGGATCGCGCGGCTGGCTTTGTAATGGGCCAGCCGGGTGATCCCCTGGTTCAGCGCCCAACCTGTCAGGATGACCGCGACCAGACCGAAATGCGCCCAGATCACCCCGAAGATCCAAAGAAGGTTGATGAAGATCAGGATGAGATTGGCGGTCGTGTAATCCTCGACCCGCTTGGGATGGTGGTGATCCATCGGCCTCTCCACTGTCGTTTTCGGCATCACTGTGCGACAGAATAGCGCAGAACGTCCATCCGTCAGCGGGAAACTGCAGCAAACCCGATAATTTTTCGTGAAGATCGCCGGTGGTGCCTATCGCCGCGCCATCTCAAGCGCTTTGGGCAGCGCCGCTTCGAGAATGTCGAGATCGGCAGGTCGGCCAGCGCTGATGCGGATGCAACGATCCCCCGGTGCGACGAAGGGCATACGCACGAAGACGCCCTGATCGATCAGCGCACCCAGCACCGACTTGGCAAACGCGCCGTCGCCGCCACACTCGACGGTGACGAAATTGGTGGCCGAGGGCAGGGGGGAAAGACCATTGGTCTTGGCAATGGCCGCGATCCGTTCCCGTGCCTCGGCCACAAGGGTGATGACCTCGTCCAGCCAGGCTTCGTCCTCGTAGGCGGCCAGCGCGCCGGCCTGCGAGATGCGCGACATGCCGAAATGATTACGCACCTTGTCGAAACTCTTGATCAGATCGGGCGCACCGATGCCATAGCCCACCCGCGCCCCGGCCAGGCCGAATGCCTTGGAAAAGGTGCGCATGCGGATCACGCGGGGATCGTCCGCGTCGATCTCGGGGGATGTGCCCTCGGGCGCGAACTCGATATAGGCCTCATCCAGAAGAAGAAGGGTGCCGTCGGGCAAGGCGTCGAGCACCTTTTCGATTTTTGCGGCGCTGTGCCAGCTGCCCATCGGATTGTCCGGGTTGGACAGGTAGACGATCTTGGCGTCGACTTCGGCGGCTTTGGCCATCAGCGCGTCGATGTCCTCGTGATCGTTGCGGAACGGCACCTTGTGCAGCGTGCCGCCATAGCCCACCACGTGGTAGTTGAACGTGGGGTAGGCGCCATCCGATGTCACCACGGGATCGCCGGGCGCGACCAGCAGGCGCACGAGATACCCCAGCAAGCCGTCGATGCCTTCGCCGATGATGATGTTGTCGGGGCGCACGCCCATCCGGGCCGAGATGGCGCGGATCAGGTCATAATTCGTGGCGTCTGCATATTGCCAGGCCTGACCTGCCGCGTCCTGCATCGCAGCCACGGCAAAGGGCGACGGGCCGAAGACGTTCTCGTTGGCGCCAAGGCGGGCAAGAAAGGGCGCGCCGCGCTGGCGCTCCTGCACCTCGGGCCCGACAAAAGGCACGGTGGAGGGCAATTTGGCGATGAGGTCGGGATATCGGGGTCCGGTCATGCCCTGTCTATGCCAAGCACGTGAGCGCATCACAAGCGCCGTTGGAGGTGGACCGGTCGAAATTCCGCGGCGGCCCCCCCGCTGTTTGGGCCGGAAAATCGGGGCCCCGGGCGAACGGGGGGCG
>NZ_JALEGT010000111.1 GCF_022763305.1 Marivita sp.
AGAGGAGGCGAGAACTATCCATGAAACATACAGGTTGGCGCAAGCCGACACCGGGTCTTGGCATTGCAGAGCAGCTTGCCCAAGCCGGTGAACAGGTAGCTGTACCCAAAACGCGGGCTTTCGTGGCCGTGAAGCGGGTAGGAGCCTACATTGGCCTCAAGGCCGGAGACATGATGCTCCTCGATACGCTCGGGGCGTTTACCCAGGCCCAAGATTGGGAGGAGGGGCAGCGCCCGATCGTCTGGGCGTCAAATGCCTATCTGATGGAGCAGACGGGCTTCTCGCTCTCCGCGCTCAAGCGCCATGCACGGCGCCTGGCCGAGATCGGCGTGATCTCCTTCCAGGACAGCCCCAACGGCAAGCGATGGGGCCGTAGGGACGCTGAGGGGCGCATCGTCGAGGCTTATGGCTTCGATTTGTCGCCGCTGTCTGCCCGCGTCGAGGAGTTCGAGGAACTGCATACCGATTTGCAGGCCGAGCGCGAATTCTGCCAACGCCTGAAGCGTCAGATCACCGTGGTACGCCGCATGATCCGCGCGCGGATCGAGGCGGCCGTCAGCAGCGCGCTGCGCGGGCCCTGGACGCAATTCACAGGTCTCTTCGAGGAGCTTCTGGAGCGGCTTCCGCGCCGTCACGAAGCCTCCGAACAGCTTGAGCGGCTGCTAACCTGGTTCAAGGAACTTCAGGAGCGCGTCGAAGCGGCCTATCTCAAGGCAACCGAGGTTGTTCAGCTTGTGGAAAACACGCCCGAAACCAAGGAACAAGTTTATGAGAAGACTCCAGAAATGAACCCCAGGGAGGCCATTTCTGACCCTCATATACTAATTACAAACCAACTTAATCCTGTAACTAGTAATTCCTCAGAAAATGAGGAAGTCGCGGCCGTGGTGCCCAATGCTCATCCCGAAGAACAAGTTGATAGGGAGCTGGAAGAGTGGGTGGCTGAGGTGCGCAGGAAACGCGCAGCGCTGGATCTGCCCACGGTTATGCAGGCTTGTCCCGAATTCGCGTCCTGGGCGCGCAATATGGGCGGGTTCCTGAAGGATTGGGGCGATCTGCACCGGGTTGCGGGTCAACTCAGACCGATGATCGGGGTGTCCGAGCATGCCTGGAACGTGGCGCAGGACCGGTTGGGCAAACAGGTGGCGACAGCAGCGCTGGCGTTGGTCTTCGAGAAGCATTGCGCAGGGGAAGTTTCCTCGCCGGGCGGCTATCTGCGCGGCATGGTCGAGAAGGCCGGGGCAGGGGAGCTGCATCTCGAGCGCAGCTTCTATGGCAGGCTCAGCGGGCAGGCGGCGTGATGGGGCAGGGGGTCAGAGACCAGCGGCCTTGGTCAGGTTCACGCGGAACCGGTCGCGACGGCGCTGGTAGCGGCGGGTCATCTCGGCCGAGGCGTGCCCCAGCTGCTTTTGGACATAGCGCTCGTCGACCTGAGCCGAACTGGCGAGGCCGGCGCGCAGCGAGTGGCCAGAAAACAGCGCCAGGCGGTCCTTTTCGGGCAGTTCGGAGCGGATGCCCGCATCTATGACTGTGCGCTTGATCAGCCGGGCCACATGCTTGTCGTTGAGCCGGGCATCGAGGGCGCGCTTGCCATCGCGCGAGGTCCCTACAAAGACAGGGCCGAAGTCGATCTTCGCAAAGTGCAGCCATTGCTCGAGAGCATGCACTGGGCAGGTTTGATCCTTAGAGCCGCGGCCGATCTCGACCTCACGCCAACCGGTCTTGGCGTTGAGGGTCAGGAGGGCGCCTTTCTCGAAGATCTCGATCCAGCCGCCGGACTCCGGCGTGTCGTCTTTGTGGACATCGAGGCTGACGATTTCTGAGCGGCGCAGGCCTCCGGCGTATCCGAGGAGAAGGATTGCCCGATCCCGTAGCCCGCGCAAATCATAGGGCAGGGTGGCAACCATCGCGACGATATCCTCGGCCAGGATCGCTTCCTTCTGCACCGGAGGACGTGCGTGCTTGCGCTTGATCCCGGCCAGCACCGTGGCGATGTGCCGGTTCTTGCGATCAAGGGTGAATCCCCGCTGCGCGTAGTTCCAGGCGAGACCCGAGAGACGCCGGTCGATCGTCGAGACCGATAGGGCAGCGGATGGGCCTGAACCGGAGGCCAGATCCGCGAGATAGAGCCCGATCATCTCCGGCGATGGCGGCAGCGGTTCCGCGCCCTTCAACCGGCACCAGCGCGCGAAGTGCGCCCAATCCTTCGCATAGGCTTTCAGCGTGTTGTCTGACGCTGCCGCGCGCGCATAGTCGCGGGCGGTGTCGACCAGGCGATCGAGGGTGCCGGAGCCGGCAACAAAGGTCGGAAGGCTCAAGGCCTCGCCGTCAGGACGATCTCTCTCGTTGTCCTCGTTGGACGAAGGCCCGATTGCCACGTCTGAGCTCGATTTTGTCGGTCTGCCGGAATTCTTGAGACTGAGGTCCATTGTTTTCAAGACTTTGCCGGTTCTTCGTTTTCGAGATTGAGTCGGAAATCATGAGACTGTATACGGATGTGAGTCGCTATTCGTGAGACTACACAGCATCCGTGCGTCGTTCAAGTCATGTCCGATAATCCCGTGCCTGACCAAGACTGGGAAGAAGCCGAGTTTCGCGCAAGAGTGCTTGCCGAGCTGCCGGAACAGCTCACCGAAGGAGACGTTACTCGGGCGATGCGGCAGTTGGACGTCAGCCGGGCGACGGTCTATCGTTTAGCGAGGCAGTTCCGGGAAGATGCGCGGACCAGTGCGCTCCTGCCGAATACGTCGGGCCGCAAACCGGGCATGCTGCCCTTGGACCCGGCGGTGGAGGCGATTGTGGTCCACCATTTCAAAGGCTTCTAGGCCCCATCGGAAGGTTTGTGCGTAGAATTACTCTAAGGGAGAACATTTAATGAACGGCGTCACGTTCCCCAATTTCTGGCTGGTCTGATGGTCA
>NZ_JALEGT010000112.1 GCF_022763305.1 Marivita sp.
ATGGCCTGACTGCCGCGGGCATCACCCATGTGACCGTGAGCTTTGACGGCTATGGCGATAGCGGCCAGGTTGAAAGCATCGAAGCCTACGCTGGCGATACCGAGGTTGCTTTCCCCAAGACCGAGATCGCCTATGCCGCATTGACCTGGGACGACCCGGAGGTCGAGATGCGGGCGCTTTCGCTCGAAGATGTCGTCGAGCAACTGGCCTACGACTTCCTCTCCGACACCCATTGCGGCTGGGAGAACAACGACGGGGCTTACGGCGAATTCTGCTTCGACGCGAGCGCTCGCACCATCCACCTTGAGTTCAACGAGCGCTTCACCTCGTCCGAACTCTACACGCACGATTTCTGAGGGGGCGGCGATGGCACATCCCTACCACCACGCCTTGTCCTCGGTGAAGAAATGGGGCGGCACGGTCGACGACTTCATGGCTGTGCATTCCTGGTTTGACCAGAGCAAGGAGATCACGGCCGATTTTCGGCACCGCGCGCTGCGCCACTATGCGGAGGGTATCTTCATGGCCGAGACCATCTTTGGGCCGACCCTGACCCTCTCGACCGGACGCATCATCCCGACCCGGTGGGTCGGCGAGCAGCATGTGAAGGAAGACCTCGGCTTCATCCCGAGTTTTGCCGACTGGGTGAAGGCCATCCGGCCCGAGCCCTGGATGGGTCGGACCGAACGGATCGAGGCACAGGTCGATCCGCATCTCGCTTCGCCCGTGGTCGAGGTCATGTGACATGACCGATCCCACTTATCGACGTCTTGGCTTGCCGCCGACCGCTTCGCGACTGGCAGTGGTTCGCGCGGCGGTCCGGGCGCTACACCCCGACACGCGTGCTGTTTGCAGTCTCCGGCTGGCGCGCAAGCGCTTCTACCGGCAGATGCTCTGCGCTCATGCCGCACGACAGGCGGCGGGCGACACGCCGACCGGCTGATCGCCCCCAACCACCCCTTCATTCCAACACAACGCCCGGCCGCCCGGCCGGGTTTTCCCCATTCAGGAGGTCCCCATGGCGGATTACTTCACCCATTTCTCATGCCTGATCGACGTCGGTAGCCCCGACAAGGCCGCCCGCGCGCTCGCGCTGTTTCAGGAACTCCGCGCTGCGGATCAGGACGCTGACGACCCGGAGGTCGCGGGCTTCGTCATCGCGCGCCAGGATGCCCCCGAGGGCAGCAGTCTCTGGATCCATGATGACGACCACGGCGATGTCGAAGCCGTCATCCGCTTCGTCTTGCGCCTCGCCGAAGACCTCAACCTCACCGGCCTTTGGGGGTTCCAGTATTCTCTGACCTGCTCTCGGCCACGACTCGACGCCTCTGGTGGCGGCGCGCATGCCATTGATCTCGGCGCGCGCAAATCCATCGGCTGGTCCAGCACGCAAGAATGGCTGGCCGCCGCATTGAACGGGGAGGACATCGATGCCTGAGGTGATCTGCACCACCGTCTACCAGTTCCCCGAACTCTCGGATGCCGCCAAGGAGAAGGCGCGCAGCTGGTATCGTGACCTAGGGCCGCACGACGACTGGTGGGACGCGGTCTATGAGGATTTCGAGCGGGTCTGTGAGATCCTCGGCATCCGCCTGAAGACGACTCCCGTCCGTCTGATGGGCGGCGGGACGCGGGCCAAGCCCTGCATCTGGTTTTCCGGCTTCTGGAGCCAGGGCGACGAGGCCTGCTTCGAGGGCTATTGGTCCCACGCCAAGGGCGCGGCCAAGCGCATCCGGGACTATGCGCCCACGGACGCGACGCTGCATGGCATCGCCGACCGCCTGCAGGCCATCCAGCGGCGAAACTTCTACCAACTCGCCGCCGAGGCCAGCCACCGTGGCCGCTACTACCATGAATACACCATGTCGGTGGACATCACGCGGGACAGCGCGACCTGGCAGCCGCCGACCGAGGATGCGGAAGAAGTCGTGACCGAGGCGCTGCGTGATCTGGCCCGCTGGCTCTACCGCCAGCTTGAAGCCGAATACGACCACCTCACCTCAGACCAGGCCATCGAGGAGGGGATCATCGTCAACGCGTATACGTTCACGGAAGGAGGGCGGCGGTTCGGGTAACAGAGATCAAAGCGCGAAGTTCATTTGATCTTTACAGTAAGTCCATATGGACTATATTGAAACCAATGGAGGACTCCATGTACGTTGCAGAGAAAATCCGGGAACCCGCACAGATCAACGCCGTCGCGTTGAAAGCTTATGCACGCGTGGCCGATGCTTGGGGCCTCAGTCTCAAGGAAGCGGCTGGCCTTGCCGACATGTCAGAGAGCACGTGGAAGCGCGCCAAGAAGCCGGATTTCGCCGGAGAGCTCACCAAGGACCAACTGCTGCGGCTCAGTGCTGTAATTGGCATCTTCAAGTCGCTCGAGCTCTACTTCTCGGAGCCTCTGGCAAGAAGCTGGTTCACCCGACCGAACAAGGGGCCGCTCTTTGGTGGCGGCCGACCAGTCGACACCGCCATCGACGGGGGGTTGCCGCAGATCCTCGCGGTTCGGACCTATCTTGATGCGTTGCGTGGTGGGGCATGAAGCAGACCGAGATTTCCGATCGCGGTCTCGTTCGTCTCCTGCCCGCCACTTACCACAAGCCACCATCGCTGCGCGGTCTCGTCGATACCGATGACGAGATGGAGATCTTGGCAGAGATCGAGGGCCTGACCAGTGGACGTCTACAGGCCGAACGCGGGCGCAACCCGCATCTGGACCCGCGCGAACTCGCTTGGCAACGCCGCAGCCGCGATCTGCGCATCTATGGGGACAGTCACGTCAACGCAGCCTTCACTTACACCCGCGCCGGCGGAAACCGCTTCAACGCCGAGGAGCGCGGCGCGTGGTATTGCGCATGGGATGTGATGGTTTCTGTCAGCGAAGTGGCTTGGCACCGCACACGCGAACTCGGCTTTACCGGCAGCTTCCACGATAGCGCCCGCTATG
>NZ_JALEGT010000113.1 GCF_022763305.1 Marivita sp.
CGGGGGGCCTGCGGTTTTCTTTCTGGCCGGTCCATCCCGCGGCCCTGACCTCTATGGGCTCTGTCGGAAAAAGCACGTGTGTCGCTACGACCTTTCTTCACTTCCGGGCACATGCGTTCTGTGGAGGGTCATGCATATTTCGCTTCGCATCAACCTTCCTGTCGCCTTCGTTTGGCCAAGAAAACTCCGAGTGCGGGGTCGATGGCTGGAACAGGGTCGGCTTGCACATGGCAGAGGCTGAACTATCGTCTGAAGCGAAACCAGGAAGGGCGAAGGGCAGAGTGATCACGTCATGCTGAGGAACGTTTTGATCGCGGCACTATTCATTTCGGGAGTGGGCCTTTTGGTTTGGTCGTTCATCGCGCCTAATCAAGACAGATCAATCTCCGCAGACGGCATGACCCCGCGCGAGTTTTCTCAGGAAAGTCCGTTGGTTCTTCCGGGCATCCTGACAAAAGTCTATGAAGCCTTTGGCGAAACCGAAGAAGCCGCGATCTATGACCGGCTGGCCGAAGTGGCAAACGGGCCTGCATTGGAACAGCTTTATCTGGAACGGGTCGGCGCGATGGCAGGCGGCGGTCTGAACCCCGATCAGGAAATCCATGAGGTGTCCCTTCTAGGCATGAGCGCGCGACCCCAAGGCGACATCGTCAACATCTCGGCAAAGTGGCGCGTGCTTGGTGTGGTTGGTCATTCCGAGCATATGCACATGCGCGGCAATGCCTATGCCGCCGATCTGGTCATGGCGTCAGATGCGGGCGTGTGGAAGATCACGGACTTCACCCTCACGGATGTCGACCGCACGGATGCGGGAACGCTGGAGCGCAATGCCGACGCCCCCCCGCTGGAGGAAGACAGTTGATCGCGGTTCGTGATCTGACCTTCGCCTATCCGCATGGTGGGTTTGCCCTGAACATCCCGACTCTGACCGTGGACAAGGGCGAACGTGTCGGCGTGATCGGACCCAGCGGGACGGGCAAGACAACCCTGTTGAACCTTGTGGCCGGGCTGGTTCAGGCCAACACTGGTCAGGTCACAGTCGCTGGTCATGATCTGTCTGCACTGGACGAGGCAAGCCGCCGCAGGTTTCGCGCGACGCATGTGGGCTTCATCTTTCAGAACTTCGCGCTGGTCGATTACCTGACCGCGTTCGAGAACATTCTCTACCCCTATCGTGTCGGACTGGGTTTGCGCCTGACGCCCGAGGTGCGCGACCGGGCCCAAGCGCTTGCCGAAGCCTGTGGCGTTGCCCATCGCCTGAAGAGCCATCCCGGCGCACTTTCGGGGGGCGAACAACAGCGCGTGGCGATCTGCCGGGCCTTGGTCACGCAGCCGCAACTGATCCTGGCAGACGAGGCGACGGGCAATCTTGACCCCGAAACAAAAGAGGCCATCCTCGACCTTCTTTTTGCGCGCGCCTCCGAGATGGGTACAACCGTTCTGGCCGTGACCCACGACCATGACCTGCTGCCGCGGTTCGACCGTGTCATCGACTTCGCCACCCTGAGGCAACCGGCATGAACGCACTGTTTCTGGCCCTTGCCCATTTGCGCTGGACTTGGGCGCGCAGCCTTGTGCTGGTCATCGTGGGCGCGTTGATCCTGTCGGTGCCGATGGTCACACAAGTGCTGCTGCGCGGATCGGAACAGGCGCTGACGCAGCGCGCCGAAGCCACCCCGCTGGTGTTGGGCGCGCGGGGCAGCCAGCTCGATCTGGTGATGGGGGCCGTCTACTTTTCCGAGGATCGCACCCTTCCCATCACCCGCGCCGCCGAAGACGACGTCTGGGACAGTGGTCTTGCCCTCCCGATCCCGGTGCACACAGCGTTTCAGACCAATGGTGCGCGGATCGTCGGGACATCGCTCGACTATTTCGACTTCCGGGGGCTGACAATCGCCGAAGGGCGTCAGGTGGCGCTTCTGGGCGAAGCCGTGCTGGGCGCACAGGTTGCGGATCGGCTCGGGCTTGGGCCGGGAGATACCGTGGTTTCCGCGCCCGAGAACCTGTTTGATCTCGACGGGGTCTACCCTCTGGAGTTGCAGATCACCGGCGTGTTGGCAGCCACCGGAACACCCGACGACGAAGCGGTCTTCACGGATGTCAAAACGTCCTGGGTCATTGCGGGCATCGGACATGGGCATGAGGACGTCGTAACGGCCGATGCCGAGGGCAACATCACCGCCAATGCCGCGATCACCCAGTTCCAGCGGATCACGCCCGACAACATCGACAGCTTCCACTTCCATGGATCCGCCAACGACTATCCCCTCTCTGCCGTTCTGGTCGTGCCCTATGACACGCGCTCCGGCACAATTTTGCGCGGGCGATACCTCGATCCGGAGAACCCCGTGCAGATGACCGTTCCGGCCGAGATCGTGGCGGGACTGGTCGACCGCATTTTCCGCATCGCAACGCTGCTTGACGCTGTCACCCTTGTGATCGGCATCGCCGCTTTGGGGGCCATTGCTCTGTCGCTGTTCCTTGCGTGGAGCCTGCGCGCCTCTGAGATGGAGACTGCAAAACGACTTGGGGCCGGGCGCTTTGTGATCCTCCGATTGGCGGTTGCGGAAATCGCCCTACTCTTGACCCTGTCCGCAGGACTTGCCGCAGCCCTCGTGATCGCCGTCACCAGGAACGGCGACCAACTTGTAGCGTGGATTCTCGCGCTGTGACACTTTTGTAACCGGACCTCGATTGGAGATCGCCTGATGAAAACCCTGATGACCGCCGCGGCTTTGGCCGCCCTCGCCACGACGGCCACCGCCCATTACGGCATGATCATCCCCTCCGACAATATGGTCAGCCAGGAAGACGGGCGCAGCATCGACCTGACACTGTCCTTTTCCCATCCGTTCGAAAACATCGGCATGGTGCTCGATCGCCCCGAGGCCTTCACCGTGACCCACGGCGACGAGACCACCGACCTGTTGGGCATGCTGGAAGACATGCAGGTCATGGATCATCCCGGCTTTGCCATGGAATACCGGCTCGAGCGTCCCGGCACCTACGTTTTTGCGATGACCCCGCAACCCTATTGGGAACCGGAGGAAGACGCCTTCATCACTCATTTCACCAAGACCTATGTCTCGGCCTATGGCGATGACGAAGGCTGGGATGCCGAACTCGGCCTCAAGACCGAGATCGTTCCCCTGTCCAAGCCCTTCGCCCTCTGGGAAGGCAACATCTTCCAGGGCATCGTCAAGCTGGATGGCGAAGCCGTGCCCTATGCCGAGGTCGAGGTGGAATATTACAATCAGGATGGCAGCGCCGTGGCGCCGTCGGACCTGATGATCACCCAAACCGTCAAGGCCGATGCGGATGGCGTCTTCAGCTATGCGGTGCCGACTTCGGGCTGGTGGGGCTTTGCCGCGCTGAACACCGCCGAAGAACCGATGCAGTTCGAAGGTCAGGACAAGGCGCACGAACTGGGCGCGGTGATCTGGGTGCATTTTGAACCCTGGGGTGCGCAATGATCCGTGCCTTGGTCTTTGCTCTTTGCGTTGCGGCCTTTCCGGTCGCAGCGCATGACTTGCGGGTCTTCGCCTCCGTCGCCGGTGAAACCGTGACGGTGGAGTCGACATTTTCCTCTGGCCGCGTCCCGAAAGGGGGCGAAATCCGTGTGCTGGATGCCAACAACATCCTGCTGATGACCCTTGAGGTTGGTGCCGACGGCAAGACACAGTTCCCCCTTCCCGAGGGCGCA
>NZ_JALEGT010000114.1 GCF_022763305.1 Marivita sp.
GCTTCCTGTCGTTCGAGTGCGTTGACCCTGATGTCGATCTTCCGGGTCGGGCTCAATGCGCGCGCCGATACGGGAGCTCTCAGGCTGGTATGCGGGTCAGAGCTTTCCGCGGTGACTTGGTGCGGCGCCACGGCACCTTCCGGCACACGCTCTGACCCGTGCCGATCCGCGTCAACGTCAGCGGCTGGGGTGCCTGTCTTTGTTGCTGTGACCTGTGCCTCATCTTCCTTCCCGGGAATCTCGCGGTCACCCTGTTGCAGGGTGGCGGCGTAGGCTGGGTCGGGCCTGGTGATGGTCGGGATCTTCTTGCGCAATCGACTGTCCTCACGCAGCAAGAATATTGTTGAGGATGTCCGTCGCCTCCTCGAGCGCCTCGACGACATGACGTACATGTGGACGCATCAGAGGGTTTGGATCAGATTGCTTTTCCAGCGCCAAGGCGTGGAGAAGCCCCTTCTGGTCCATCTCCTTGTAGGTGTTCCGCCGCATCATGACGGTCTCAATCACCGGAAAACGGGTGAGCGCTTCTTCAATCAGGCCCGCGTCAGCACGGGTCGTTTTCGGGTCAACCATGTTGAGGACGACGTGGTGGCGCGGCAGGCTGGAGGGGTCGTCAACACGGGATTTCAGCTTCTCATACCAATCGGCAGTCTGTGCGCCGACATCGAAATCAGACGTCGACAGCATGACGGGCGTCACGATGTGGTCCGCAAGCACCGCGATGCCGTCTGACCATTCGGCACCGACCCCTGCGGTATCGATAAAGATGAAGTCTGCCGTGCCTGCCATGTAGACCTGATCGATCTGATCCTCGACACCCGCCACGCTTTCGACGGTGGCCGAGCAGAGAAGCGGCGAACTCAGCCCACCGGCTTGCGCCCGAGTATGCCAGGCCCCGAGTACCCTCGTGCTGTCCGTGTCGATCAACATCACTCTGCGTCCGGCGGCGATCGCGGCGCTGATCAAGGCGCGCGAAAGCGTCGTTTTTCCACTGCCCCCTTTCCGGGCCATCGCTGCGATCACCACAAGATTTTCGTTCGGCATTCTGATCCTCCGCAAAAATAGTGAATCGCAACGATAATGCTAAAGTGTCGCTAATCGCATGAGGCGGAGGGGTCAAGCAGAAGTCGGGATGCGACCCGCGTTTGGCATGCAGCGGGCGGCGTTGTGCGATGACCGTGCAACGTCTGCCGTGGCGCCGTCAGCATTCGTCGCGGGGCATCACACACCCGCCAAATGTCGGGATACGCTTGGCGATGCGCTTCGGACAGAATGCAGGTGACGGTTAGCGCGCTCCAGACGACGGGAGGCAGTCTCGCGTATGTCGTTCTGCGGGTGACGCGAGACTGTCAGCACGCAGCAAAACCCGTCTTGCGGGGTGCAAGAGACGGGGCGCAAAAGACGCGATGCGCGATGCGGAGACCGCATCGCGTGGTGCCATGAGCGCGACGCGCGATCCATTTGACAAAGGACGGGAAATCGCCCCAGCAGGGCGATTTTCTACATTGAGTACAAGCCCTTATGGCCGACTCCACTTGCGTTGGGAGTCGGCGGGCTTGTACGAAGTTGGCAAGAAATAGGAACGTTAACTTCAAAATGCCCCGCCGTCGTAGACTGTCAGAGATCGAACGATCGACCATCGCCCAGGACCGCCGGAACGGCGTTTCCGCGGCGTCATTGGCCGCGCGCTACGATGTCAGCCTGAAGACGATCTACAACGTGGTGAACCACTGGGGTGAGCGTCAGACAGCGAACTGCAGCCGATCGCGGGTTGTGGGGATCCGGGTCTCGGACGACGACCTGCGCCGGTTCGACGAGGCGCTGTCGCGGCGCGGGATTGCGCACCGCTCGGATGCAATGCGCCGCCTGATGCTGGCGGCCGAAGGTGTCTTCCTGCCCGACGACGAGATGTGTGACGAGTTGCGCAGCCTCGGCGCCGCGCTCAACCGGGTCGGCAACAACGTGAACCAGATCGCGCGACGTCTGAACGAGGCCAAGGTGCGGGGCGAGACACTGTCCTACCCGGCCTCAAGTCACCGTGACGTCCGCGCCCTTGCGGGTCTGGTCTTCGATCTGTCCGACCAGGTCCAGGAGATGTCGCGTGCGCGGCGCAGCCTGCTGGACCTTGAGATCAGCTCTGCCCTGGCGGGCCTCGCCGAGAGGAATTCGAATGGCGCGGAGTGACCGGGTCCGGGGCATCGACCCGGCGCTATTTGACCGCGGCTGGAGCCGGGTTTCGGGATCCTGGCAGGGGCTTTCCAAGGGCGCGCAGATGGTTCGGGCCGCGCGCGGCTATTCGCCAGCGATCTTCAAGGCTATCTCGAAAGGGGGCTGCCACACCGGGGCGCAGCTACGGGCGCAGCTCACATATCTTACGACGAAGTCGACCCATATCCTCGACAGTCGCGGCACCCATGACGGGAAGAAGCAGCTCTCGGAAGCCGAGATCAACCGAGTGGCGCGGCGGTTCGAGAACCAGTGGAACGAGCGCTACAGCCCCAAGCTTGGCCATACGTCGCATCTGCTGATGGCATTCCCCGTTGGAACCAGCGGCGAGGAGGTGCGCGATATCACCCAGGCGGTCTGCGAGAAGTTCTTTCAAGGTGAGGGGTCGCAATTCGACTATATTGCTGCAATACACCAAGATCGCGCGCATCCACATGCGCATATCGTTCTGAACCGCCGCAGCAAGGATGGCGAAATGTTCTTTCTCGGGAAGGATCATCACTTCAACTACGACGCCTTTCGCGAGGCGATGGTCGAGGCGGCCCAAGTTCATGGGATCCGCCTTGAGGCGACGCGCCGTCTGGATCGCGGCGTCACGACCTACCGCGCCGAGATCGATGAAATCTACAAGGCCCGCGACGAAGGTCGTCCCCCAGTCGAGCGCCAGAGAACCGGTGCTGACCTGGCGGCCGCTCTGGAAACCGTCAGGCATAACGCGTTGATCTACCGCGGGCTCGCGGCGGAGGCGTCACGCTCGAATTTCGAAGACGTGGCCGAGGCGCTCGAGAAGGCCAGCACCATCCTTGCCAGCGGCGGTCAGATTCAATCTGACGGAGCCATCTACATGTCCCAAGACGAAGCAGCGTTCGACACGCTGATCACCGAGTTTTCTCAGAACATTCGCCAGATCGAGGCGGCGATCGACAGGGCGCCGGCGGCCGAGAGGCCGGTGATCGAGCGCAAGCTGACCGACGTTCTGGCCTCGGTCGCGCATTTGAACCCGCTCGGGGATCGCTCCGCCGCCCTGGTCGATGCCCCATCCCGGGACGGCATCTATGCAAGGCCGAACTTAAGTGAAGAACACCTCGCGCGTCTTGACGATGGAGAGGTGGCACCAAAGCTGGCCGAGGCGTTGCAAGGCATTGGCATCGATGCCGAGGCTGTGGCCGCGCGCCTGCGGGAGGGGGCAGGCAATGCCGCATTGGAGCGCCAGTGGCTGGCACAGGATCTGCAGGGGATTGCCAAAGCAAGCGACCTCGATCTGGAGAAATCTGCGGACCGGGAAGAAGCGCTCGACCGGCTGGAAGCCGTGCATGCTCGGATGGGCGATGTCCTGACCGACGTACGCGTCCTTCGCGCGCCAACCGAGATCGACGAGGTGGACGACGCTGCGCCAGCGCTCGGCGAGCGGTTGGCGGCACAAGGGGGTGATCTCGCGCAAGACGGGTCCGACATCTTTGCCCCATCGGAGCGGCAGGCGTTCAGAGCGCTGGTGGCGCAGTTCCGTCGGACGGATTTCGATCATCCGTTCTCCGACGACCCGTCTGTAAGGCGGGCCGGCGCCGTGGAGGTTGAAGAGGCCCGCGTCGCGTTCGACGCCTATGCGCAGAGATCTCCGCAACATGCCGAATTGGCCTCGATGGCTTGGGAACAGATGACTGACAGTCGAATGCCGCCGCAATATGCGGTATCGGAGCAGGACCGCACGCTTCATGCTGGCGACATGGACCTCGCCTTGCGGGATCCTTCGGATCATCTCGGTCCGATCACCGAAGAGCTCCGCACCCTCGCCCGCTATCGCACGGAGATGCCGGATGACGAGTTCGGGCAGGCCGTCCAGGACGAAATCAATCACCTTCGTTCGCTCGGCGCGTCGCGTGCCTATATCAGCGAACGCAGTTTCGAGATCGAGGACCAGGCGCGACAAGACTACGCCGAGCGCCGGTATCTGGAAGAGACCGCGCCAACCGTCATGGCCTTTGTGCGAAACGCCGACGTCGAGGGCCCACTCTCCGAGTCAGAGCAGCAGGACATCGTCCAGCAGATAAACGAGCGACTAAGCCCCGACGCAATCGACGCGCTGCGGGCGGGAAATGCGGACGTCCTGGACA
>NZ_JALEGT010000115.1 GCF_022763305.1 Marivita sp.
AGGCATGCCCACCGTCCCAAACCGCGCGCCTCGAACCCTTCAAAGGGTTCGCCCCAGTCCTTCAAAGGACTGGCACCTTCACGCCGCCAGCCCGCGCCCCTTGAGCAAAGCGTCAACCCCCGGCATCCGCCCCCGGAACCTGGTGTAGAGCACATCCGCCTCTTCGGACCCGCCAGCCGACAGGATGAACTCCTCCAGCTTGCCCGCCATCGCCGGATCGAATGCGCCGCCCGCTTCCTCGAACGCCTCGAACGCGTCCGCATCCATCACCTCGGACCACATGTAGCTGTAGTAGCCAGACGAATACCCGTCCCCAGTGAAGACATGCGCAAAATGCGGCGTCGCATGGCGCATGACGATGGCCTCGGGCATCCCCAGCCCGTCAAGCACCTCGGCCTGCGCCGCCATCGGATCGGTCGGCGGCGCGCCTTCGTGGAACGCCAGATCCACCAGCGCCGAGGCCACGTATTCCACCGTCTGAAACCCCATGTCATAGGTCGCCGCCGCCAGCACCTTGTCCAGCATCTCCTGCGGCATCGCCTCGCCGGTCTCCGCATGCACGGCGAATTCCTGCAACACTTCCGGCACTTCCAGCCAATGCTCGTAGAGCTGGCTCGGCAGTTCCACAAAGTCCCGCGCCACCGACGTGCCCGAGATCATGTCATAGGTCACATCCGACAGCATCTGATGCAGTGCATGGCCGAACTCGTGGAACAGCGTCCGCGCATCGTCATAAGACAGCAGCGCCGGATCACCCTTGGCGAAGTTGCAGATATTCACAACGATCGGCGCCTGCACATCCGGGAACTTGCGCTGAGACCGCATCGCCGAACACCAGGCACCCGACCGTTTTGACGCCCGCGCAAAATAGTCCCCGATGAACACCGCCACATGCTGCCCGTTGCGCGTCACCTCCCACGCCCGCGCGTCCGTGTGGTAGAGCGGCACATCCAAAGGCCGGAACTCCAGCCCGAACAGTCGGTTGGCACAGGCAAAAGATGCCTCGATCATCTTCTCCAACTGGAAATAGGGCTTCAGCTCCGCCTCGTTGAGCGCAAATTCCTCGCGCCGCCGCGCCTCTGAGTAATACCGCCAATCCCACGCCTGCAACGGCCCGTTCACACCATCGGCCACCATCCTTTCTTCCAGCAGCGCAGCATCCGCCAAGGCCCGCGCTTTCGCAGGCTCCCACACATCCATTAACAAACCGCGAACAGCTTCCGGAGTTTTGGCCATTTCCGTCTCAAGCTTGTAAGACGCGAAATCCGCATAGCCCAACAGCTTCGCCCGCTCGGCCCGCAGTTGCAAAATCTCGGCAGCCACACCCCGATTGTCGGTCTTGCCGCCATTCTCTCCACGCGCGACCCAGGCGCGCCACGCCTCTTCCCGCAAGGACCGGTTCGGACAGAACTGCAGGAACGGCACGATCACCGACCGTGACAGTGTCAGAACAGGGCCATCCGCCCCCCGCTCCTTGCCTGCCGCACGCACCGCGTTCACCACAAATGCAGGCAATCCCTCCAACTCGTCCTCGGACAAGGCCCGCTGCCAATCCCGCTCATCCGCCAGCAGGTTCTGCCCGAACTGCGTGCCCAAAGTGGCCAGCCGCCCCTTGATCTCCTTCATCCGCGCCGCCTCGTCCCCGGTCAGCGCAGCGCCTGCGCGCACGAACCCGCGATGGGTCAGCATCAGCACCCGCGCCTGTTCGGGCGTCAGATCCAGCGCCTCCCGCGCCAGCCACACCTGTTCGATCCGCGCAAACAGCGCCTGATTGCCATAGATCGCCGCCGAATGCGCGGCCAGTTTGGGCGAAAACTCCCGCATGATCTCTTCACGCATGTCGGTACTGTCGGCCCCGGCAAGGTTGTAGAACACCCCCAGCACCCGGTCCAACGCCGCGCCCGTCTGCATCAGCCCTTCAATCGTGTTCTCGAATGTCGGCGGCTCCGGGTTGGTCGCCACCGCTTCGACCTCTGCCAGCCCGTCCACCATCGCGGCCTCGATCGCGGGCGCGAAATGCGCGTCCTCGATCAGGTCAAACGGCGGCAGGCCAAACGGGGTCTCCCAAGTCTCAAGCAACGGGTTGGTCATCGAACGCTCCTATCCGGTTTGATCAAAACCTAGGTCCGTCCGCGGACAACAACAATGGGCCTTGCACGGGGAAAACGGACTTCAGCGTGCAGCGGCAGCCTCTGCTCCACCGCAAACCGGGCAATCGCCGCGCGGCTTCAGCGCGATTTTCCGCGTCTCACCCCACAGCGCATCATAGATCAGCATCTCACCCCTGAGCGCCTGCCCCGTCCCGGTGATCAGCTTGATCGCCTCGACTGCCATCATCGACCCGATCACACCGGGCAAAGGTCCGATCACGCCAGCCTCGGCGCAGGACGGGGCCAGCCCAGCCGCAGGCGCTTCGGGAAAAACACACTGGTAACACGGGGCACCCGACGCCGGATCAAAGACCGAGATCTGCCCCTCCCACTGCGACAACGCCCCCGAAATCAACGGCTTGCCCATGGCGACGGCGGCGCGGTTCGCCAGATAGCGTGTCTCGAAATTGTCCGTGCCATCCAGCACCAGATCATACTCCGCCACCAGTTTTTCGGCCACATCCTCGGTCAGCCGCCGGTGATAGGGGCGCACCTCCACATGCGGGTTCTGCGCGAGCATCGCGGCCTGTGCGGAAAACACCTTGGGCATACCGATGTTCTGATCCCGGTGGATCACCTGCCGTTGCAGATTGGCGTTCTCGACCACATCGTCGTCGATCACCCCGATGGTGCCCACGCCTGCCGCTGCCAGATATTGCAACGCAGGCGCGCCCAGCCCCCCGGCGCCGATCACAAGAACCTTGGCATCCCGCAGCGCCTTCTGCCCCGGCCCACCGACCTCGCGCAGCACGATGTGACGCGCATAACGCTCCAGTTCCGAGGCCGAGAAACTGGCCGACCGCTGCACAGGCGGTGCGTCGCCCTTCTCCTTGACCAACGCACGGTCTTTGAGCCGTTTGACGACCCGCCCGTAAAGAACGGCAATCGCCGCAAACACGCCCAGCAGAATCCACAGCGCGGCACTCTCGCCCGTCGCCATCCGCAACGGATGGCCCAAAGGCAACGCGATCTGGATGAACAACACGCCCACATACAGCAGCCCGATCATGTAGAGCCGCGCCGACCGCGGCATCTTCATCAGCGCGCCCAGACCCCACAGGGCAGCCGCCATCGCAAAGACAACGATCATCCCGACACCCCGGTCGATCCAAAACCACCCGCACCGCGCACGGTGTCGTCGAGGGTCTCCACCAATTCGAACTCCGCCCGCAGCACCGGGGCGACAATCATCTGCGCAATCCGGTCGCCGTGCGCGATTTCAAAAGCATCCTGCCCGGCATTCATGACGATCACCCCCAAAGGCCCGCGATAATCGCTGTCGATGGTCCCCGGCGTATTCGGCAATGTGATCCCATGCTTCAAGGCAAGTCCGGAGCGCGGCCTGATCTGCACCTCATACCCGTCCGGGATCGCCATCCGCAGCCCTGTCGGCACCAAGGCGCGCGCGCCCGGTTCCAGCACAACAGACCCGCGATCCGGAAAATTCGCCCGCAAATCCGCCCCTGCCGCCCCGGCACTGGCATAGACCGGCAGCCCCAGTGACCTGTCCGCGTCTTCATCCCAAGTCAGCCTGATCGCGACCACGCCTTGCCCTTCTTCTCTTTCCAAATACGCAAAATGGCCCAACCGCGCCGTCAGACCAGCGCGTCGGCAATCCGTGCTGCCAATTGCCGCGCCACCGCGTCTTTGCCCATGCGCGGCCAGGCTTCGGCCCCGGTATCCGAGATCAGCGTCACCGCGTTCTCGGTCCCGCCCATGATGCCCGTCGCAGGCGATACGTCATTCGCAACGATCCAATCACAGCCCTTGCGCGCCCGCTTGGCGGTGGCGTTCTCGATCACGTCATTGGTCTCGGCCGCAAAGCCAACCACCAACCCCGGGCGCCCCTCAGACATCTGTGACACCTCGGCAAGAATGTCCGGATTTTCTTCGAACGCCAGTGTCGGCAGCGCGCCCGCCACCTTCTTGATCTTGCTGTCCGACGCCCCAACCACGCGCCAGTCGGCCACCGCCGCCGCGAAGACAGCCGCATCGGCTGGAAGAGCAGCCAGCACGCCTGCCCGCATTTCCCGCGCGGTCTCGACCCGGACCACCTCGACACCATCCGGCGGTGCCACATCCGCAGGCCCGGTGACGAACACCACCTCGGCCCCCAACGCCCGCAGCGCCGCCGCGATCGCAGTGCCCTGTGCGCCCGAGGACCGGTTCGCGATATAACGCACCGGATCAATCGGCTCATGCGTCGGGCCGGATGTCACGACGATCCGCTTGCCGCGCAAAGGCCCATCCGCCAGCGCGCCCACCACCGCATCGACAATCTCCAACGGCTCCGCCATGCGCCCCGGCCCATACTCGCCGCACGCCATGTCGCCCTCATTCGGCCCAACCACGGAAACCCCGTCGCCTTTCAGAACCGCCAGATTGCGCTGTGTCGCCGGATGGTCCCACATCCGAACATTCATCGCAGGTGCGATCATCACCGGTGTATCCGTCGCCAGCAAAAGCGTTGTCGCCAGATCGCCCGCCATCCCCTGCGCCATCTTCGCCATCAGGTCCGCCGTCGCCGGGGCCACCAGCACCAGATCGGCCACGCGGGACAGTTGGATATGCCCCATCTCGGCCTCGTCCGTCAGATCGAAAAGCTCGGTATAGACCTTCTCCCCCGCAAGCGCCGACACCGATAAGGGCGTGACAAACTCCGCCGCCGCCCGCGTAATGACCGGCGTCACCGCCGCACCGCCTTCGCGCAAGCGGCGGATCAGGTCGAGGCATTTATATGCCGCGATCCCGCCGCCGATGATCAGAAGGATACGTTTGCCGCTCAACATAAGGCACAGTCCTGACAGGTCCCCGCTCCTTGTTACGGGGCTGTCGGGCAAAACTCAATCAGCGGAACGCGGCGCAGGGATCGCCCCGATCCACCTCCGGCGCGCTTTCGACAAGGTCGAACAGGCCCGAGGGCGGCACGTCCTCCTCCCCCTGTCCCAAAGACATCACCCGCAAACCGGGCGCTGCCGCCATCAGGTAGACCGGAGCCCCCCAATCCATCCGCGCATGCCCATTGCCGGTGATCACCACCACCGGCCCGCCATGCGCTTCGAACGCCTGAACCGCGGAATAGGCCAGTTCCGCATCCCGCAGCCGCTGAATGTCCACCATCACCGGCAGCATCTCTGCAGGCATCGCGTCGCAATGCGCCGCCAGTTGCAGCGCCTCGCGTGCGGCCTGCTGATCCCGCGGCAATGGCACGGTCAGCCGGTATGCCTCCGCATCACCGCGAAATGCCTCGGCCATCCCGGTCTCCATCGCGCGCCGCGCAACATCGCGGGGCACGGCCGCACCGTAAATGACTGCCTCGGGGGCCGCCGCAAAGATCGGGTAATACATCGAGAAATCCGGCCACCCGCTCGCGTTCCAGCCCAAGGCGGCCTCCAACGCGGCCTCGTCCGCCGCCAGCTCCGGCGTCACCAGATCCGCCTGCGCCTGTGTCAGCATCTCGAACACCAGCGCGGTCGGAGCGATTTCGGCCACATACTCCGCCTGGCGCTGGTGATGTGCCGCGTTGTCATGCAACTCACCAAGAAACACGACATCTGCCCCATCGAAAACGCCCCCAGCGACAAGGGCCGTGGGGGCGAAGATCAGAAAGGCCAGCGCATGTCTCATGAAAGGAAGTGATGCACCTCGGGACTCTGCGCCTCAAGCGATTTCCGGATCTTGGCAAAGGCCGCCGCCTCGAGTTGGCGTACACGCTCCTTAGACAGACCCAGCTCGATCCCCAGGCTCTCCAGCGTACGCGCGTCCTCGCGCAGCTTGCGCTCGCGGACAATGAACCGTTCGCGCTCGTTCAGCTGGTTCATCGCCATGGTCAGCCACTGACGCAGCTGGGCAAGGTCCAGGTCTTCCTCGACCCGTGCGTCCGCCTGCGCGCTTTCATCTTCCAGCGCATCGATCCACTCGCGCCCCTCATCCTCGGTCGACTGCGTCGCGTTGAGCGAATAGTCGGACCCGGACAACCGGCCTTCCATCATCTCGACATCATGCAACGGCACGCCGATTTCCTCGGCAATCATCCGCCGCATCTCGTGCCCCTCGAGCACCCGACCTTCGGCTGCGGCTTCCCGCTCCAGCCGCGCCTGAACCCGGCGCATGTTGAAGAACAGCGATTTCTGCGAAGACGTGGACCCGGTCCGCACGATGGACCAGTTGCGCATCACATAGTCCTGAATGGAAGCCTTGATCCACCAGACCGCATATGTCGAAAACCGCACGCCCCGGTCGGGATCGAACTTGTCGGCCGCCTTCATGAGGCCCAGCCCGGCTTCCTGGATCAGGTCGTTCATCGGCGCGCCATACCGCTTGAACTTCGACGCCATCGAGATCGCCAGCCGCATATAGGCATTTATCAGGCGATGCAGCGCCACCTCATCACGCTCGTCACGCCACGCATAGGCCAGCTTCAGCTCCGTCTCCGCATCCAGCAATTCTGCTTTCATCGCCCGGCGAGACAGGGTTTGGTCGTTGAACGAGTCCAGTGCCATAAGTACCCCCTGATCTTATCTCTTGTATCGTGTACGGGGGGCACCCGCGCATGGATCAAAGATTCACGGAAAAAGTTTCAATATACTCATGCGCCTGAATTGACCTGATGTCGTTTCAGACGATTTTGTATTTTTCTAGGGATACGACGCGGAAGTTGTCGGTTACGGTATCGCG
>NZ_JALEGT010000012.1 GCF_022763305.1 Marivita sp.
CTCATAATCAAACAGTACCAGCCGCTGCCCTGTTCAACATGTGGCAGAGTGAATCGGCCTAACAAAAAGTCAGGTCAATTCAGGAGGACGGGTATACAAGAAATCGGCTGTCGAGGTCGCACCGGCAGCGAAAGCCGCCGCGGTCAAGGTCGAAACCCCGGCCAATTCGCCTGCACCGGCCAAAGCCTTGCGCAAGGTGCTGCCGAAGAAGGCCGCCGTTGCAGAAACGGCGGATCGGGACAAGAAGCGCAAGGAGCGCCTGAGCGAAATCAAGCTCGAACTGCACCGCGCGCTGCTCGACAACCTGAACCTTGCGGCCCTCGATCAGGCGACCGAGAGCCAGCTCAAGGAAGAAATCAGCGCGATCACCAACGAAAGCCTGCAGGAAAAGGGCATGGTGCTGAACCGCGAAGAGCGGATTGCGCTGAACCAGGAACTGTATGACGAAGTCAAGGGGCTCGGGCCCCTCGAGACATTGCTGAAAGACGAAACCGTCAGCGATATTCTCGTCAACGGTCCGCATCAGATTTTCGTGGAACGCAGCGGCAAGCTGCAGCTCAGCGATATCACCTTCAAGGACGAAAAGCACCTGATGCGGATCATCGACAAGATCGTGTCCGCCGTGGGCCGTCGCGTCGATGAATCGAACCCCTATGTGGACGCCCGTCTTCAGGATGGTTCGCGTTTCAACGCGATGGTGCCGCCGATTGCGGTGGATGGCAGCCTCGTGTCCATTCGTAAATTCAAGACCGACAAGCTGAGCATCGACGACCTCGTCGCCTTCGGGGCCTTTACCGAGGAAATGGCCGTCTACCTTCAGGCCGCCGTGGCGACACGTCTGAACATCATCGTGTCGGGTGGTACGGGTTCGGGTAAGACGACCACGCTCAACGCGCTGTCTTCGTTCATCGACGACAGCGAGCGTATCCTGACGATCGAGGATACGGCGGAACTTCAGCTCCAGCAGACCCATGTGGGCCGGATGGAAAGCCGCCCGCCCAACGTCGAAGGCAAGGGCGCCGTAACCCCGCGCGACTGTCTCAAGAACGCGCTTCGTATGCGCCCCGACCGGATCATCGTGGGGGAAACGCGCGGCGAGGAAGTGATCGACATGCTGCAGGCCATGAACACTGGCCACGACGGCTCGATGACCACGATCCACGCCAACAGCGCCCGCGACGGGGTGAGCCGTCTGGAAAACATGATCGCCATGGCCGGCATCGAGATGCCGCTCAAGGCGATGCGGTCCCAGATTTCCTCGGCTGTGAACCTCATCGTGCAGGCGTCGCGCCTGCAGGATGGCTCGCGCCGCATGACGTCGATCACCGAAATCACCGGTATGGAGGGCGAAGTCATCTCCATGCAGGAAATCTTCCGCTTCCAGCGCGTCGGTCTCACGCCGGAAAACAAGATCATCGGCCATTTCACCGCCACGGGCGTCCGGTCCAACTATGCCGAACGCTTCAAGATGTGGGGCTATGACCTGCCGCCGTCGATCTACGAACCCTTCAACGGGAACCATTGAACATGACACTCAGCGCAGAACCGATCGTCTACGGTCTTATCTTCATTGCAGTTCTGGTGCTTGTCGAAGGCGTCTACCTTGTCGCTTTCGGCAAGTCGATCAGCCTGAACAAGCGGGTAAACCGACGCCTTGAAATGCTCGACAAGGGCACAAAGCGCGACGAGGTGCTGGCCAAACTCCGCAAGGAGATGGACCAACACATGAGTTCGCGCGGTTTGCCGCTCTACTCGATCCTCGCAGACCGGGCGCAGAAGGCCGCGATTGCCTTCACCCCGCAACAGCTGATCATGGTGATGGTCGCGGTCAGCGTCGTCGCCTTTGTCGGCCTCACCCTCGGGACCGAAGCCGGACTGGCGGTTCGGGTCGTGATGGGTGTCGCGATGGGTGTGGGCGGTGTGTTCTTCTGGGTGACAAGCAAGGCCAAGAAACGCGTCAGCCTGATTGAAGAACAGCTCCCCGATGCGGTCGAACTGATGGTGCGCTCGCTCCGCGTCGGGCATCCGTTCTCGTCGGCCATCTCCATCGTGTCCAAGGAAATCAAGGATCCGCTGGCCACGGAATTCGGCCTGATCGCAGACGAATCCAGCTATGGCCGTGACATCGGCGAAGCCCTGAAGGCGATGGCGGAACGGCTCGACATGCAGGATTTGCGCTTCCTCGCGGTTGCGGTGTCCATCCAGCAGCAATCGGGCGGCAACCTAGCGGAAATCCTCGAAGGACTGGCCAAGGTGATCCGCGCGCGGTTCCGCCTGTTTCGCCGCGTCAAGGCGATCACCGCCGAGGCACAGTGGTCGGGCAAGTTCCTGTCGGGTTTCCCGGTTGGCGCGCTCATCGTGATCCAGCTGACCGATCCCAACTATTACGACGAAGTGATCGACCACCCCTGGTTCATCCCGGCCTGTTTCGTCGTCGGCGCGTTCCTGATCGCCAACCTGATCGTCATGCGCGCACTCGTGAATATCAAAGTCTGAGGTCCCAACCATGCAAGCCTTCAACCAATTCGCCTATGACTTGCTTGGTCCGGCCGGCCCGATGATCATCATCGCCGGGTTGGGCATTCTGTTGCTCGTCCTCGCCATCCCGATGTTCTTCATGTCCCGCGCCAACCCGATGGACCGGCTGGACAAGCAGACCTCCGGCCGCCAGCAGGTCGATGCGGCGACGCGCGCGGTGCTGCGGGACAAGCAGAAAAACCAGAAGCTCAACAAATACGCCCAGTTCCTTGAACCGCAGGACGCGAAAGAGCTGTCCGACGTTCGCATGAAGCTGTTGCAGGCCGGCTATCGGACCAAGGATGCGGTTCAACTGTATTACTTCTTGCAGTTCGTACTGGGCATCGGCGGTCTGATCCTGGGCTTGGTCTATTTCTACTTCGTCCTTGACCCGTCCAGCGCCACAACGCAGCAGACCGTGATGTATATCCTCGGGCCGGGCGCAGCGGGCTATATGTTCCCGAAATACTGGATCACCAGCCGGGTTCAGAAACGCCAGGAGGAAATCGAAAGCGGCTTTCCCGACAGTCTCGACATGATGCTGGTCTGCGTCGAAGCGGGTCAGTCCATGGATCAGGCCATCGTGCGCGTCAGCAAGGAATTGCGCGCCTCCTATCCCAGCCTCGCCGACGAGTTCGAGCTGGTCAGCTACGAGATGAAAGCCGGCAAGGACAAGACCATGGTTCTCAATGACATGGGCGAGCGCTGCGGCGTGCAGGACGTGATGTCCTTCGTGACGGTTCTCAACCAGAGCCAAAGCTTCGGTACGCCGATCTCCGACGCGCTTCGGGTCTATGCGGCAGAAATGCGTGACAAACGCGTGATGCGCGCCGAGGAAAAGGCAAACAAGTTGCCAACCAAAATGACATTGACCACAATGATGCTGACGGTGCCGCCGCTGCTGATCATTCTCGTGGGTCCTTCGGTCGTCGGCATCCAGCAGCTTGGAAGTCTCGGGAGTTCGATGGGGCAATGACGTTCGGCCGGTTCTGGCCCGCCTTCTTTCTGATCGGATTGGCCGCCTGTGGACCGGGCGGCTTTTCCACGTCTGATGACGCGGTATTTGCACCCAGTGTCGACCCTCGGGGCGAGGCCGTCGATCAACTGACCGTGGGCCATCGCCTGATGGCCGCGGGCGAATATGAACTCGCGCTCAGTTCGTTCAGCCTCGCTGCCGCCGAACAAGGCCTTACTCCAGAAGTCCTGATGTCGCTCGGATCGGCCAATCTTGCTCTGGGACGCCTCAATCAGGCCGAGGACCTGCTGCGGCGGGCCACGAAAGACGCGCCCGACACGCCCGATGGGTGGAACAATCTGGGTGTTGTTCTCATCGAAAAGGGCGAAACAGCCGAAGCAGCACAGGTGTTTCGCCGGGCTTTCGCCCTCGACAATGGCGAAAGTGTTGCAATTCGGGATAATCTGCGCTTGGCTCTCGCAAAATTGGAAAATTCGCAGTACACTGCGGAAACAGAACAACAATATAAACTTGTGCGGCGCGGCAATAGCGACTTTCTCATCCGCCCGACACAGTCATGAGGCAGAGCAGTAAAGGACGCAAAAATGCGCCATCCCTTTATCGTGACCCTGTGCGTAGCAGGGGCGTTTGTGGTTTCCGGATGCGAGCGTGGCATTGATACCGAGGCCGTTGACCGCGAATTCCAAGGGGTCAACGTCATTGACGGGACCAATCTGAACGAGGTGATGCTGTCGGTTTCCGATCCGAACGAAGCCGTCGCCTATTTCCAGCGCGCCAGCAGCGCGGAGCCCGACCGTGTCGATCTCGCTCGGGGACTGGCGATTTCGCTCATCCGCGCGAAGCGCCACACCGAAGGGGTTGCGGCCTGGGCGCGCGTCGTCGAAAACGAAGCCGCGACCAATGACGATCGTGTCGAGCTTGCGGATGCGCTTATCCGCAACAACGAATGGGATCGCGCGGAGACCGTGCTGAACGCCATTCCGCCCACACACGAGACCTACAAGCGCTATCGGCTCGAAGCGATGATCGCCGACAGCAAGAAACAATGGGACAAGGCCGACAGCTTCTACGAGACGGCGGTGGGCCTGACCACGACGCCCGCCTCGGTGATGAACAACTGGGGCTTTTCCAAGCTGACGCGCGGCGATTTCTCCGGGGCGGAGCGGCTCTTTACCGAGGCGATCCGCAATGATGACTCGCTCTTCACCGCGAAGAACAACCTCGTTCTCGCACGCGGCGCGCAAGGCAATTACGTCCTGCCAGTTGTTCCCATGACACAGATCGAACGCGCGGAGCTCCTGCACACGATGGGTCTTGCGGCGGTCAAGCGGGGTGATGTCGTCACCGGTCAGGGTCTGCTGCGCGACGCGATTGAAACCCATCCGCAGCACTTCGAAGCCGCGGCCCGCAGCCTCGAGGCACTTGAAGCCAATGTCGTGAACTGAGACGTCAGATGGACATTTCGGCGTTCTCGGCTCTGGTTTTCCTGCCTTTTGTCTTGCCCTTGTGCGTCTACGTGACGTTCTCGGACATGCGCGACATGCGCATTCCGAACCAGATCGTCGTCGCGCTGTTTCTGGTGTTTGCAATTGTCGGATTGGTTGCCCTGCCCTTCGACGCATATCTCTGGCGCTATGTCCATCTGGTCGTGGTTCTGATTGCAGGCATCGCGCTCAATGCCGGCGGCGCAATGGGGGCCGGTGACGCCAAATTCGCCGCGGCCGCCGCCCCTTTCATCCACGTGGGCGATCTGCGCCTGCTGATGGCGCTCTTCGCCGCGAACATCCTTGCCGCCTTCCTTGCCCATCGCCTCGCCAAGCATACGGCACTACGCAACATCGCCCCTCATTGGAAAAGCTGGACCAATCCCAAGTTCCCCATGGGCATGGCATTGGGTGGATCTCTGGCCATCTATCTTGGCCTCGGGGCGTGGTTCGGCCGGTAGTCTGCCAACAACCTGTCCCGACCCAGCCCTTCTGTTGCCACAATGGCCTGTCACAGTTCAGCCCAACGACTTTTGGCTGAACCGATCCGGGGCTCCCCATGAACATGCAAACCAGCGCCGTCATGGCGCCTCCTCCGCCCAAGCGCATCGAAGACATGAAGCTGCAACCGGTCATGATGCGGGATATCCTGCTCAAGACCATGTTCCGCAAGAACGTGTCGACGGCGACCGCGATTGCACAGAGCATCTGCCTCCCGGTGCCGATCACGCAGGAACTGATCGACATGGCGCGCGGCCAGTTGCTCCTCGAGGCGACCGGTACGCTGAACGCCAATAACGGCTCAGAGATGGGCTACCAGCTCACCGATGCGGGCAAAGCCCGCGCGTTGGACGCACTTGCCCAATCTGAATATTACGGCGCGATGCCGGTGCCGCTTGCGGTCTATTCCGAACAGGTCAAACGCCAGTCGATCCGCAACATTCATATCTCGCGCGATCAGTTGACCAATGCGATGGGGCACCTGATCCTGCCGCCGGACCTGCTCAGCAATCTCGGACCCGCCGTGGGCGCGGGACGGTCGATCCTGATGTACGGACCACCGGGGAACGGGAAATCGTCGATCTCGAACGGCATCCGCGACGCGATGGGCGACAAGATCTACATCCCGCACGCCATCGAATATGCAGGCCAGGTGATCACCGTCTACGACCCGATCGTGCACAGCGCCGCCGAAACCGCCGGCACGGCCACGGGGCTGCGCCTGACCAACCGGTTTGACACGCGCTACGTGCTCTGCGCCCGCCCCACGGTGATCACCGGGGGTGAACTGTCGCTCGACATGCTCGATCTGGTCTACAACCCGACCGCGCGCACCTATCAGGCGCCGCTGCAGCTCAAATCCACCGGCGGCATCTTCATCGTCGACGACCTTGGCCGTCAGGCCGAGCCGCCGCAGAAGCTGGTGAACCGCTGGATCGTTCCGCTGGAAGAGGCGCGCGACATTCTGGCTCTGCAATCGGGCGAGAAATTCGAAGTGCCCTTCGACACGCTTGTGATTTTCTCGACCAACTTCCACCCGAACGAAATCTTCGACCAGGCCGCGCTGCGCCGGATCTTCTTCAAGATCAAGATCGACGGCCCGGACCAGCAGAACTTCCTCAAGATCTTCTCGATGGTGGCGAAGAAAAAGCAGATGCAGCTTTGCGAGAAATCGCTCATCCACCTGCTGAAGAACAAGTACCCGACGATCAAGAACGTCTACGCGAACTATCAGCCGGTCTTCCTGATCGACCAGATGATCGCTGTTTGCGATTTCGAGGGCTGGCCTTACAAGATGACGCCAGAGCTGATCGACCGGGCGTGGGCCAACATGTTCGTCAAGGACGAAAAGATCGTCAAATAAGCGCGACAGGCCGATTTTCAGTCGCCTGAGAATCGCGGACGCGTCCGCGCGTCCGCATCCCGGATCAGCCGCGCGTGCTGGCGTGCAAAAAACGCAAGATTAGCCCTTGACGCCACGCCGCACCGCTCGTACTCACGCGGCGGTCCGGCGCGGTAGCTCAGTTGGTTAGAGCGAACGACTCATAATCGTTAGGTCGGGGGTTCGAGTCCCCCCCACGCCACCATTTCCCAGCAGATGCCAGATCAGCGCCCAACCATGCGGCGCCCCGACCCTTCCGTGTCGACAGGCGTCGGAAAGAAAACAGACGCGCCACGGCACAGCCCGCTAGAGGGGACATATGACACGCGTAGATCAAGCCGCCCCCTCGACCGACCGCATCCTTGCCGGTGTCGCCCTGATGATCGGGTTCTGCGTGACCGCCCCCCTGCTTGATGTGGCCGCCAAGCTGGCCTCGAGCAGCGTTCCGGTCGGTCAGATCACCGCTGCCCGTTTCATCGTGCAATGCCTGCTGATGGCACCCGTGGTCATGCTGATGGGACTGTCGCTTCGGGTGGGCCGAGGGCTGTGGTTCGCGCTCGTCATCCGGGCGACGCTGCTGCTCTTGTCGACCTTCTGCTTCATTGCGGCGATCCGCGTGATGCCACTGGCCGATGCGCTGGCCATCGTCTTCGTCGCGCCATTCATCGTGCTGCTCGTGGGCAAGTTCTACCTGAGCGAAGATGTCGGACCCCGTCGCGTTGCGGCAGCACTGGTCGGGTTCGTGGGGGTGCTTTTCGTCATCCAACCCAGTTTCTCCGCCTTCGGCGCGGTGGCGCTGTTCCCGCTGGGAACCGCGGTGGGGTTTGCCTTCTACATCCTCGTCACACGCGGATTGTCACGAAAGGTTCATCCCGTAACGCTCCAATTCTATACCGGTCTGATCGCAAGTGCCTTGTGCCTGCCGATCATGTTCCTCGCCGACGGCACGGGGTCCGACCTTCTTGACCCGGTCTGGCCGCAGGGCATCACATGGGTCTGGCTGCTGGGCGTCGGTCTTTTCGCCACCGTAAGTCACATGATGATGACCTATGCGCTGTCGATGGCGCCTTCCGCGACACTGGCACCGTTGCAATACTTGGAACTGCCCGTCGCAACCTTGCTTGGCTATCTGGTCTTTGGCGACTTCCCCAACGCCCTGACCTTGACCGGGATCGCCATCATCATCGGCGCGGGGCTCTACATGATCCATCGCGAACGCGTCACCGCGCGCGAACTGATCACGGAACGGGCCGCGCCGCCGATCTGAAGACATCCAGACCGCATGCGCCGTTCAGCAGGCTGGAGATCTGACGCCGAAAAAACGTTACCGAATGATTTAACATCACTCTCTGATGTAACATTATGATTGCGCGAAACCGTCAAACAGAGTATGATAAGGCCACGTTCAACGACCCAGATCGTGTCTCGTTTTTTCAGGAAAGAGCACCCCATGTACGCCCAGATGGTCACGTCCGAAGCGACCCAGGATGATCCCGACAAGCTGGCCGCGTTCCAGGCCCGGATCGACGCGGGCGACAAGATCGAACCCAAGGACTGGATGCCGGAAGGCTATCGCAAGACGCTGATCCGCCAGATTGGCCAGCATGCCCATTCCGAAATCGTCGGCCAGCTTCCCGAAGGCAACTGGATCACCCGCGCCCCGACACTGGAACGCAAGGCGATTCTCTTGGCCAAGGTGCAGGACGAAGCCGGGCATGGGCTGTATCTCTATGGAGCAGCCGAAACGCTTGGGGTGAGCCGGGACGAACTGACCGAAATGCTGCTCGACGGGCGGATGAAATACTCCTCGATCTTCAATTACCCGACCTTGACCTGGGCCGATATGGGCGCGGTCGGCTGGCTGGTCGATGGGGCGGCGATCATGAATCAGGTTCCGCTCCAGCGCACCTCCTACGGGCCGTATTCCCGCGCGATGATCCGCATCTGCAAGGAAGAGAGCTTTCACCAGCGGCAGGGCTATCACATCATGATGAAGATGGCCCAAGGCACACCTGCGCAGAAGAAAATGGCGCAGGATGCGCTCAACCGCTTCTGGTATCCGTCGCTGATGATGTTCGGCCCCTCCGACACCGACAGCGTGCATTCCGCGCAGTCGATGAAATGGAAGATCAAGATGAACACCAATGACGAATTGCGCCAGAAATTCGTCGATCAGACCGTACCGCAGGCGCAGTATCTTGGCCTGAGCGTCCCGGACGAGACCCTGCGCTGGAACGACGAGAAAGGCGGCTACGATTTCGCAGAGCCCGACTGGTCGGAATTCTACGATGTGATCAAGGGCAATGGCCCCTGCAACACCGAACGGTTGGCCGCGCGCAACAAGGCCTGGGATGACGGTGCCTGGGTGCGCGAAGGGCTCATGGCCCACGCCGAAAAGAAACGCGCCGCCCGCATGGCGGCGGAATAGCTCATCAGCCCTGACAGGCTTCTTCGCGAAGAGAGCCGTAAGGCTCGATAAGCGTCACGAGGACACATATGAAACACGAATGGCCCCTCTGGGAGGTCTTCATCCGCGGACAACACGGTCTGAACCACCGGCATGTGGGCAGTCTGCACGCCCCCGATGCGGAACACGCGCTCAGAAACGCGCGCGATGTCTACACACGCCGCAACGAAGGTGTGAGCATCTGGGTCGTCGAGGCACGGCACATCACCGCCTCCTCCCCGTCGGACAAAGGTCCGCTCTACGAGCCGTCCGAAAGCAAGGTCTATCGCCACCCGACCTTTTTCGACATCCCCGATGAAGCAGGCCACATGTGATGACGGACCGCGCAGCGCTTTTCGAATACCTGCTGCGGCTGGGCGACAGCACGCTGATCCTGGGTCACAGGGTCAGCGAATGGTGCGGTCATGCGCCTGCGCTGGAAGAGGATATCGCACTCGCCAATACCGCGCTGGACCTGATCGGACAGACACAGATGTGGCTGGGCCTTGCCGGCGAGGTCGAGGGCGCGGGGCGCAGTGCCGATGATCTGGCGATGCTGCGCGACGTCTGGGAGTTCAGAAACCTCCTGCTCGTGGAACAGCCCAACGGAGATTACGGCAAGACGATCCTGCGCCAATGCCTGTTCGATGCCTTCCATTTCGAGTTGCTGACTGAACTGACCCATGCACGGGACGACCGGATCGCCGGGATTGCGGCAAAGGCTCTGAAGGAAGTGACCTATCACCTCGACCGGTCCTCCGAGACGGTGATCGGACTGGGTGACGGCACCGAGGAAAGCAATGCCAGACTGCAAGCGGCGCTTGATCTGCTCTGGCCCTATGTGGGTGAAATGTTTGCGGCAGATGCGGTCGACGCGGCGATGCACAAATCCGGGATCGCGCCGGACCTGGCGGTTCTGCGCAGCCGGTTCGACACCCGCATCGACGCAATCCTGACCGAGGCGACGCTGACGAAACCCGACAGCGCCTATGCCCAATCGGGCGGCAAGACCGGGTTCCGCCATTCCGAACATCTGGGCCACATGCTGACGCAGATGCAGTGGCTCCAGCGCGCCTATCCGGGTGCGACGTGGTGACATGACACCCGACCTGCCCACCATCTGGTCCTGGCTCGACGAGGTGCCGGATCCGGAGATCCCCGTGATCTCTGTGGTCGATCTCGGTATCGTACGGGACGTGGCCTGGCAGGGTGACACGCTCGAAGTGGCCGTCACCCCGACCTATTCGGGATGTCCCGCCACGTCGGTGATCGCGATGGACATCGAAACCGCCCTGCACGATCGCGGCGTGCGAAACGTCAAGATCAGGACCCAGATCGCGCCTCCCTGGACCACCGACTGGCTGTCGGACAAGGGGCGCGCAAAACTGGCCGCGTATGGCATTGCACCGCCCTCGCCCGCTGGCGGACCCGAGGCCTGCCCCCATTGCGGCAGCGCGCTTCTGACCCGCGTCAGTCAGTTCGGATCGACCCCCTGCAAGGCGCATTGGCGCTGCGACGCCTGCCTCGAGCCGTTCGATTATTTCAAATGCATCTGACCCCGGACCTCTGATATGGCGCGCTTCTTTCCCCTGACCGTGACCGATGTGCAAAAGACGACGCGGGACGCGGTCGTCATCACATTCGAGGCCCGCGACGGGGGCGATTTCAGCTTCACCCAGGGCCAGTACCTGACCTTCCGGCGGGATTTCGACGGAACCGAGCTGCGCCGATCGTATTCGATCTGCTCGGGCGCCCATGAAGCAGTGCTCCGTGTCGGGATCAAGGCCGTGGCGGACGGTGCCTTTTCGCATTGGGCAAACACCGCGCTCGAGCCGGGCATGACGCTCGACGCGATGGAGCCGATGGGGAAATTCAACACGCCGATCGAACCGGACCAGGCGAAGACCTACCTCGCCTTCGCCGGCGGCTCCGGGATCACGCCGATCCTGTCGATCCTCAAGACGGTGCTGGCGGCCGAACCGAAATCCCGCGCCACGCTCGTCTATGCCAATCGCAGCCTGAACACGATCATGTTCCGCGAAGAACTGGAGGACCTGAAGAACCAGCACATGGGCCGCTTCAGCATCATCCACATTCTCGAGACCGACGCGCAGGACATCGACCTGTTCGAGGGCCGGATCGACGGGGAAAAATGCGCGGCCCTGTTCGCCCACTGGATCGACATCGCCAGCGTGGACACGGCCTTCATCTGCGGGCCCGAACCGATGATGAAGGCGATTGCGCAGTCGCTCGGCGATCACGGGCTGACGAAAGAGCAGATCAAGTTCGAACTCTTCGCCAGCGCGCAGACTGGCCGGCTCGAGCGTCGCACGAGATCCGTGGACAGCGCCACACGTGACAGCATCGCCGCGAGCATCACGCTCGATGGCATGACCCGCAGCTTCGAGATGGCGCGCGACATGACGCTGCTCGAAGCCGCGCTCGACAATGCGATGGATGCCCCCCATGCCTGTCGCGCCGGGGTCTGTTCGACCTGCAAATGCAAGGTGATCGAGGGCGAGGTGGACATGGTCGCCAACCACGCGCTCGAGGATTACGAGGTGGCGGCAGGCTATGTCCTGTCCTGCCAATCCTATCCGATCAGCCCACGGATCGTTGTGGATTACGACCAGTAGGGAAAACCGTCAGCCCGGCTTGCGCTTGTCGACGACGCGCACAGCCTTGCCCTGCGACCGCGGCACTGAACCGGGATCACCGACATGGACGGAGACGGTCACACCGACATGATCCTTGATCCGCTCGGTCAGCATGGTGGCCGCCGCCTGTTTCGACAGATCACTGACCGCGTAGGGCATCGCCTCGACCAGCACGCGCATCGCGTCCATCCGGCCCGAGGTGGTGAGTTCGATCTGGAAATACGGGGCAAGCCCGCCGGTCGCCATCACCTCTTCCTCGATCTGGGTCGGGAAAACATTGACCCCGCGCAGGATCATCATGTCATCGCTGCGCCCCGTGACCTTTTCCATCCGCCGCATCGTCCGCGCGGTTCCGGCCATGAGCCGCGTCAGATCCCGCGTGCGGTAGCGGATCACCGGCATGCCTTCCTTGGTCAACGTGGTAAAGACCAACTCACCCTTTACGCCGTCGGGCAGGACAAGCCCGGTGTCCGGGTCGATGATCTCGGGATAGAAATGGTCTTCCCAGATATGCAGCCCGTCCTTGGTCTCGACGCATTCATTGGCGACACCGGGTCCGATCACCTCGGACAGACCGTAGATGTCGACCGCGTGCATGTCGAAGGACTCCTCGATTTCCTGACGCATGGCATTGGTCCACGGCTCTGCACCGAACACGCCGACCTCGAGCGAGGATTCGCGCGGATCAAGCCCCGCCTTGTGGAACGCTTCAAGGATGTTGAGGATGTAGGAGGGCGTCACCATGATGCCCTTGGGGCGGAAATCGGTGATCAGCCCGACTTGTTTTTCAGTCTGGCCACCCCCCATGGGGACAACCGTACCACCCAGCTTTTCCACCCCGTAATGCGCGCCCAGACCACCGGTGAACAAGCCGTAGCCATAAGCCACATGCACCATGTCCCCGGCCCTGAGTCCCGACGCCCGCAGCGACCGCGCCACCACCTCGGCCCACATGTCGATGTCGTTCCTGTTGTAGCCGACGACCGTGGGCTTGCCTGTCGTGCCGGACGATGCGTGGACACGCACGATCTGTTCGCGCGGCACGGCGAAAAGACCGAACGGGTAATTGTCGCGCAGGTCGGATTTCGTGGTGAAGGGAAACTTCGAAAGGTCGGACAGGTCCTTGAGATCATCAGGATGCACGCCCGCCGCGTCGAACCGCGCGCGATACATCGGCACGTTCTGATACGCGTGATTGAGCGACCAGCGCAGGCGCTCCAGCTGAAGGCTGCGGATTTCGTCGATCGAAGCACGTTCGATCGGATCGAGATCCGACGGTTTCGGTGACAGATCCTTCATGTGCCCAGCGCCTCCCCTACGCTTCTTCGAACACGTGTCCGTTGATGGAGCGCGAGAGCCCGCGAAACTCCGCGATCAGCACACCCGCCTGGTTCGTGACCTGCACATCGGTGATGCCGCTGCGACCTTTCAGCGAAATCTCCCGCGCCTCTGCGCGCAGGCGGTCACCCAGCCGGCCTGACGCGATGAAGGTGATGGAGTTGTGCTGCGCAACCGTGACCTGGTTGCGGCTGTTGCAGGCATAAGCAAAGGCGCTGTCGGCCAGAGTGAAGATCACTCCGCCGTGGCACATTCCATGCCCGTTGCAATGGTGTTTCCTGACGGTCAGTTCCATGACCGCTTCGCCTTCGGCGACATGCACCAGTTCCATCCCCATCCATTGCGAGGCATGGTCCTGGTGCCACATTTTCTGCGCGGCCTGTTCGGCCCGTTCGTCCGGTGTCATGGCGGGGACGCTTGCATGAAGTTTGCGTCCGGTCAAATACTTAGGCAGGCAAGGAGGAGCAGGATGACCATTCAGGATGTTCAGAGTTTCATCGCGGGCACATGGCACGCCCCGGACAGCAGCGCGCGAGAGATTCAAGACGCCGTGACGGGCAATGTGATCGCCCGTGCCGGGCGGTCTCTTGTGGATGCGGACGCGCTTCTGGACCATGCGGTGCACGTCGGTGGACCAGCGCTTCGGGCCATGACGTTCCACGACCGCGCGCGGATGCTCAAGGCGCTGGCACTGTTCCTTCAGGAGCGCCGGGACACCCTTTACGATCTCAGCTTTTCGACGGGCGGGACGCAGAAGGACCATCTGATCGACGTGGACGGCGGGATCGGAACGATGCTTGTCATGGCCTCCAAGGGCCGACGCGAGATGCCGGATGGACACGTCTATCTGGATGGCGCGGTCGAGCACCTGTCGCGCGGCGGCAGTTTTGTCGGGCAGCATGTCTGCACCCCGTTGCAAGGCGTGGCAGTTCATATCAACGCCTTCAATTTCCCGGTCTGGGGCATGCTGGAAAAACTGGCCCCGACCCTTTTGGCCGGTGTGCCTGCAATCGTGAAACCCGCCACGGCGACCTGCCATGTGACCGAGGCCTGTGTGCGAATGATGCTGGAGAGCGGAATTTTACCAGATGGTACAATTCAGCTCGTGACTGGCGGGCTTGGTGATCTGCTGGACCACCTTGGCCCGCAGGACGTGGTGAGCTTTACCGGCTCCGCCGAGACCGCAATGGGCCTTCGCATCCGGCCGAACATCCAACGCAATGCTGTGCGGTTCATGGCGGAACAGGACAGCCTGAACGCGTCGATCCTTGGCCCCGATGCCGTGCCCGGCACGCCGGAATTCGATCTTTTCATCAAGGAAGCCCACCGGGAAATGACCACCAAGGCAGGGCAGAAATGCACCGCCATCCGCCGCATCATCGCACCCGAGGCGCAGGTGGACGCGGTGATCGCCGCGCTGTCCGAGCGGTTGCGCGACACGGTGATCGGTGATCCGCGCGATCCCGCAACTCGGATGGGGGCGCTGGTATCCGATGCCCAGCGCCGGGATGTTCTGGCCAAGTGCTCCATACTCGACACCGAGGCCGAGCGGGTCTGCGGCGACCCGGAGTCCTTTGCCGTGCAGGGGGCGGATGCCGAGAAAGGCGCGTTCCTGCCGCCGATGCTCTATCACTGTGCGACCCCGGACGCGGCGCGACACGTTCACGACACCGAAGCCTTCGGCCCTGTGGCAACCGTGATGGGCTACCGCGACTTGCCTCACGCGATTGCCCTTGTGAACCGCGGACAAGGCAGCCTTGTCGCATCGGTGATCACACACGACCCAGACGTCGCCCGCGAGGTGGTGATGGGCGCGGGCGCCTATCATGGGCGGCTCTATTTCAACAACCGTGACAGCATGGCGGAGGCGACGGGGCATGGGTCTCCGCTGCCGCATATGGTGCATGGCGGTCCGGGCCGTGCGGGCGGCGGCGAGGAACTCGGCGGGGTGCGGGGTGTGCTGCACTACATGCAGCGCACCGCCGTGCAGGGCAGTCCCGACATCCTGCGCGCGGTAACTGGCCAATGGGTGCCCGGTGCCACCACACCGCGAGGGCCGGCACATCCGTTCCGGCGCAACTTTGACGCGCTGCAGATCGGGGAAACGCTGCACACTGACGGGCGCGAAGTCACGATGGAGGACATCGAACACTTCGCGCATTTCACAGGTGACACCTTCTATGCCCACATGGACGAGGAGGCCGCCCGGCGAAACCCGTTCTTCCCGGGGCGGGTGGCACATGGTTATCTGTTGCTCAGCTTCGCGGCAGGGCTGTTCGTCGATCCCGACGAAGGGCCGGTGCTGGCCAATACCGGGCTTGACGGCCTGCGCTTTCAGAAGCCGGTCAGCGCCGGGGACAGCATCAAGGTGCAGTTGACCGTGAAGGCCAAGACAAGGCGTACATCCGATTACGGCGAGGTGCGCTGGCAGGTAATCCTGCGCAATCAGGACGACGCGCCTGTTGCAGAATACGAACTGCTGACGATGAACGCATATCGCTGACCCGGTGATGGCTTGGCCAGTCGCAACGCAACGCGTATCGGTGAGGCATGACCGACGCAGAGTTCACCCGCATTGTCACCCGCCTGCTTGGGCGCTCCGCGCCACGGGTCTGGTCGCTGCTGGTCACGATGTTCGGCGATCTTGCGGTCGCACCGCAGGCCCGCCTCAGTGGGGCGACCGTCAATGCGCTGACCGCCGCCATCGGGATCAAACCCGAGGCGACGCGCGTCGCGCTGCATCGCCTGCGCAAGGAAGGCTGGATCGAAAGCCATCGGACGGGACGTCAGACACGTTATGGCCTCACACCGCTTGGCCGGTCCCAGACCGAAGCTGCCTGGCCCCGCGTCTACGGCCCGCCGACCCACGGCATGGCGTACCTGATCCTTGAAGACCCGTCCGCACCGGTCGATCTGCCGGTGGACAAGGAGGCGGCGGTCACGCTCCAGATCGGCGCGCGCGCCTTTGTGACCACCTCGACCGATGCCCGCGAGCACCAATTGCGCCTGCCTCTCGATCCGGAACGGACCATTCCCAAATGGGTCTCGGACAAGCTGTGCCCGCCCGACCTTCAGACCGCATCGCAGGATCTGGAGCGGCGGTTCGGAATGCTTTTGAACGAGATCGCCTTTGAAGACCTGGACCTTCTGCAAAGCACAGCTTTGCGGTGTGTCGTTGTACATGAATGGCGCAGGCTGGTTCTGCGCAGCCCGGCCTTGCCCGAGGCCTTGCTGTCGGAGGGATGGCACGGCCCGGACTGCCGCGCCGCGTTTCGCCAGTTGTCGAAACTCTTGCCGGTCCCCGATCTTGGCGCGCTGGAAACCGTGATCGAAAACGGGGCAACCGGCTGAGAACTCCGCCATTGACAGGTGGACGCGGCACCGCGTTACCTTGGGTCATGCTCAATTTCGGGCAGCGGAGGATGTCTCATGACTGCCGGAAATGACCTGCTTGAATTTCAATCAAACCTTACAATCACAACGTCGGATGTTCAGACCATCCGCGCCGATGCGGAAAAGCTGGCGGCAGCCCTCGACGCTGCAGCGACCGCATCGCAAAGCTACCTGACCTTCCGAAAGATCATCAAGGTTGCGGATGCCGGGTTTTCCGCCGCGCTGACGACGCTCAAGCTTTCGGAAAACGTAGCCCCCTTGCAGGGTCCATCCCGCGCGCTCAAGGACATTCTCGAGGTGATCCAGCCGCGCATCGTGCAGATCAAGGATGCGACGGACCGCGCCAAGGGGATCGAGCCGCTGCTCGACAAAATCGTTCAGGCGGACCGGGCGGTGGACCTGACAATCATGCCAGCCATCGTGTCGACGGAAGAAACCCTCGTGAACATCCGCGACAGCATTGACGAGATCGTCCGCGCCTTTGACCGCGTGTCGACCCCGAATGGCATTCCCGCGCTCAACCCAGATGCCGGGACAACCCGCCCGGGACGGGACGACTTCGAGGGCCTGTTCAACGAAGCCGACGATCTGGTCGCGCCGATCAATGTGGCCTTCGGTCCGGCGCAGGACGCCGCCGATGCCTATGACGATGTGAAGGCGCGGTTTGACGACCTGCTGGGCGCATTCGACATCGCCGGGTTTCCGGATCTGAATGCGATCTTCGGCGATCTGCTGGAATTCGACAGCCTGTTCGAAGGGCTGGGCGTGATCCTTGACATTGTCGAAGCGGCGCTGCGCCCGATCCAGCCGCTGTTGGACGCGATCGGGGTTGTCTTCGATCTCGTGGTTGCGCCGGTCATCGACTTTCTGAACGAAGAGCTGGGGGTCAATGAACTCTTCGATGAACTGGCGCGGATTCTGGAGCCGCTCTTTCCGGATATTGACCTTTTTGACGGGTTTCTCAGCGTGGCCGAGGATCTGGAAAGCCTGTTGGATCAACTTGACTTCAACTTCTTCGATGTCCCCGATTTCACCGAAATCGCGCTCGACGCCTTCGACATTTTCGACGTCACGTTCCAGACCATCGAACTCAACGCGTTGGCGCTGCTCGATGGCCCGGCCCTGCGCCTTGGGGATCCGACTGCCGACACCCTGCTGGGCACCGGCGGCGACGAGGCGTTCGATCCGGCGGGCGGGGACGATCTTGTTCTCGCCAATGACGGCAATGACATCATCGTCGCAAGCGCGGGCGAAGACACCATCATCGGCGGGGCAGGAATTGACCGCGTGGTGTTTGCCGGAGAACTGGCCGAATACGACTTCACCCGCAACGATGCCACCAACGAGCTGATCTTCACCCATACCGATGTCGGCGGGCATGGGTTCAATGAAGGGATCGAGATCGTGACCGAGGTCGAGTTCTTCGACTTCGGGACCGAGACCTTCACCAAGGAGCAATTCGAAGCCGCGGTGGTGGGTGTCTCGGTCCTTGACGATACGCCCGGCCCGAACGGGGAGGTCACAACCGACGAAGGCGAACTGATCTTCCTCAATCCCGGTGGCGTTCTGATCGACGGGCTTGAGCTGAACGGCGAAGTCTTCAACGACATGAACGTGGTCTACGGGCTGGGGGGCGATGACCGTATTCAGGGCACGTTGGGCCGTGACTTCATCTTCGGGGGTCCCGGCAATGACCTGATCATCCCGCGCACCGGGGTCGACGCGCTGGACGGGGGACCGGGCAGCGACACGTTCCAGGTGTTCGATCTGGGGCGCAATTCACCGGTAACGGTGAACCTTGAGACCGGGTTCGCCAGCGCGGATGGCGACGTCAATCAGGTGTTCGACATCGAGAATGTCATCATCCAGAATGGCAGCGACATGCAGATCTACGGGAACGGCAGCGACAACACGCTGTTCTCGGGTCGGGGTCGGGACATGCTGTCGGGGCGCTCTGGCGATGATGCGCTGTTCGGCAACGAAGGGCGCGATGTGCTATGGGGCGGTCAGGGTGTCGACACGCTGCGCGGGGGTGACAGCAACGACTTCCTAGGCGCGCTGAACACATCCGACAATGGCGGGGCCGAGCTTTATGATGGCGAGGCGGGCATCGACACGCTCAGCTATGCGACCGGGCGGGATGAGATCAACTCATTCCTGTCCAACGACCAGTTCTATCTCGGCATGCTCAACATCGCGATGCAGGACAGCGCCACCACTGGGCCCGTGGTGATCCGTGCCGCAGAGGGCGAGATCGACCGGCTGAACTGGTCGGGACAGGTGATCGCCACGGACATCGCTTTGAATATCGAACATTTCATCGGATCGGATTCTGACGACACGATTTATGGCGCGGGGGATGCCCTGAACCGGATCGACATCGGTGGCGGCGGCGGCAATGACACGATGTATTCGTGGGGCGCCGATGATGTGAATGGCGGGCGCGGTGACGACCTCCTGATTGCCGAGCGTGGGCCGCAAGGTGGTCGGATTGCAGGCAATTTCGATGGCGGGTTCGGCTACAACACGCTCGACCTGCGGCCCGTGGGCGACGCGCGGTTCATTCTCCTGACCAGCAGCGGCAGCGGCAATCTGCGCTTTATCGCGGCCGACAAGGATTACACCGGACGCGAGATCGACGCACGGGGCGACGGGTTCGGGATCGCGAATATCGACGAATTCCTGCTCGGAGAAAACAACGACTACGTGACCTGGGGCACGGGGACGGATGCGATCATCCGGGGGGCCGGAGGTGATGATCACCTTGAATCCGTGAGCGGCACCGGAAGTCAGAATCCGACTTTCTATGGTGATGCGGGCAATGACCTGATCATCATCGGTGATGGCGGCAACGCGTTTGGTGGCATCGGCGACGACCGGATCGAGGTCACGTCGGGCGGGGACGTCACGGCCGATGGCGGCGACGGCAACGACACGTTCTTCATCACCCGCATGAACAACGAGGTCCTTGGCGGCGCGGGCTATGACACGCTGATCATCGAACCGCGCTTTGGCGAAGGGGTATCCGTCAACTTGGCCAACGGGACGGCGGTTTCGAACACTTACATTGACCTCGACAGCATCACCGGCATCGAAGCGCTGGTGACGTCAGACGCAGCCGACACCGTTGTGGGCAGCGGCGCGGCTGACCGCATCATCACCCGGGCTGGCAATGACACGGTGAGTGCGGGCAACGGTGCCGATCAGGTCTTTGGTGGCGACGGGCGCGACACGATCCGGGGCGAAGGTGACAACGACACAATCAATGGCGGCGCGGGCGACGATCTGGTGGATGGCGAGGATGGCACCGACACGGTGGATTATGCCTTTGCCAGCTACGGTGGCGCCGAGGGCGAGATCGTGGCGCAGGTCTTTGCCGGGGCAGTTGTCGATCTTGCGGCGCAGACCGGCGGACGTGGCGGCGAACGCGATACGCTGATCAGCATCGAGAACGTCTTCGGCACCCATCTGGATGATAACATCTCCGGCGACGGTGCCGACAACCTGCTTTCGGGTGGCGCAGGGGTGGACACGCTCAGCGGTGGCGGTGGGGACGACATTCTGATTGCGGGGGGCCATAGTGCGATCAACACCGAGGACGAGCTTTACGGCGGCACCGGCAATGACCGGATGGTGATCGGGGCTAATTCTTTTTTCGCCGATGGGGGCGACGGGATCGACACGCTTGATTTTTCGGGCGGCACCGACCTTGCCGAAGGTGGCGGCCGGACGCTGGCGTTGGAGATCGACTTGCAGGACCGCACCCTGTCGCGGGATGTCGAGGTCGGGCGCGTGGTCTGGGCCGACGATGGCGGTACGGCGTCGCGCCAGTTCGACGGACAGTCCATCAGCCCGCGCGACGTGCTGCTGACCGATCCGCTCTATGCGCGCTCTGCCTCGGATCTCGATCTTCGCTTGCCGACGGGCGACGAGACCGAGGACGACATTCCCAGCTTTGCGATTGACATCACGGCCACCACACAATCGAACGGCCAGATCTCGAACGCCTTTTCCAATGTGGAAAACGTGCTTGGGACAAGTGGTGATGACGTGATCCGGGGCAACGCGGCGGGCAACCTGCTGGAAGGGTCCGAGGGCGATGACATCCTTGAAGGGCGCGCGGGCGATGACGCTCTTGATGGCGGCGCAGGCACCGACACAGCGTTCTTTTCCGGCGATCAGGCAAGCTACACCCTTACAATCAGTGCGGACTCGGTGATCATCACCGATCGGCGCGATGGTGGGAACGGCACCGATACGATGACCGAAATCGAAGTGCTGGATTTCGACACGGACTTCACCGGAGAGCCTTTCAGCCTCGACCAGTTCGGCGGTCTGGCGCAGCTTTCACGGGCCGATCTGGAGACGTTCATCGAACTCTACATCGCCTATTTCAACCGCGCACCCGATGCCGTGGGGCTGTCCTTCTGGGGCACGGCCTTTGCCAATGGTGTGACGCTTGAGCAATCCGCGACATTCTTCATCGACCAGCCGGAAACGCGGGCAACCTACCCCTCCGACCTGTCGAACGCGGATTTCGCCACCGCTGTTTACGACAATGTCCTCGGCCGCATCCCGGATCAGGCGGGATTCGATTTCTGGGTCGACGCGCTGGACAGCGGCAGCGTCGGGCGGGATCAGTTCATTCTGGCTATTCTGGGCGGGGCCAAAGCCGATCCGCCCAACGGGGCAAGCCCCGACTTCATCGAACAGCAATTGGCCGACCGTCAGTATCTGAGCGACAAGACGGATATTGGCGCGTATTTTGCGGTGACGAACGGGATGTCGGATGTTGGCAACGCGTCGGCTGTGATGGCGCTGTTCGAGGGATCACAGGGCAGCATTCAGGACGCAATCGACGCAACCGACGGCTTTTATGCCGACGCACTGGCTGCGGATGGCGGAGAGTTCATCCTGCGGGTAGTCGGTATTCTGGACGACCCGTTCACCGCCTGAAGCCGGACCAATTCAGCGCCAAGGCGAGTGCATGGCGGCGGTTGCCTAACTTCTAGGCACCGGTGCCAGCCCTGTTCCGGATGACGGGACATTTTCGCCGTTCAAGCTTTCCGTCCCCCAAGTTTTTAGAAACGCTTGGGAAAACGTGGAACTGCGCGTATCGTGCGGGGATTCTATCTGGTGGGACTATGTTTGATCTGCTGATCAAAGAGGCATTTTTGCCGGACGGGCGCGGCCCCGTGAACATCGCGATCAAGGACGGCACCATAGCCGCGATTGGTCAGAACACTCCGGGCGACGCGGCTGAGGTGATCGACGCCCAGGGGCAGCTTGTGTCGCCGCCCTTCGTCGATCCGCATTTTCACATGGACGCAACGCTGAGCCTTGGTCTGCCCCGGCTGAACCAGTCAGGCACGCTTTTGGAAGGCATCGCGCTTTGGGGCGAGTTGAAGCCGATGCTGACCGTCGAGGCGGTGGTCGAACGGGCCTTGCGCTATTGCGATCTGGCCGTGTCACAGGGTCTCTTGTCGATCCGCAGTCATGTCGATGTCAGCACGGCCCCCCTGACCGGGGTTGAGGCGCTGCTTGAGGTTCGCAAAACCGTTGCACCCTATATCGACCTGCAATTGGTTGCGTTTCCGCAGGACGGGTTGTTCCGTGCTGCGGGCGCTGAGGAAAACCTGCTGCGTGCGCTGGATATGGGTGTCGACGTGGTCGGCGGCATCCCGCATTTTGAGCGTACGATGGAAGATGGGGCACGGTCGGTCAAACGCCTGTGCGAGATCGCGGCAGATCGCGGACTGCCCGTAGACCTGCATTGCGACGAAAGCGATGATCCGATGTCGCGCCATGTGGAAACTCTGGCGGCGGAAACCACGCGGCTTGGGCTGGGCGGGCGCGTAGTCGCGAGCCATGTGACCGCGATGCATTCCTACGACAATTACTACGCCTCCAAGCTGATCCCGCTGATCGCGGAGTCAGGCATGAACGTGGTTCCCAATCCGCTCATCAACATCACGCTGCAGGGACGCTCTGACACCTATCCGCGCCGCCGGGGTCTGACCCGGGTGCAGGAATTGCGAGCGGCGGGAGTGAACGTGGCCTTCGGGCAGGATTGTACGATGGACCCGTGGTATCCGCTGGGCTCGGCCGACATGCTCGAAGTGGCACATATGGGCGTGCATGCCGTGCCCATGACCTCGCGCGAGGCGATGGCATGGGCGTTCCATTCGGTCACGATGGGCGGCGCGGCGGCGATGGGTTTGCCCGACCCGACGCTGCGCGAGGGTGGCCCGGCGAACATGGTCCTGCTGCAAGCCCGCGACCCGATCGAGGCGGTGCGCCTCAAGGCGACACGTTTGGCGGTGATCAAGGGCGGCAAGGTTCTGTCGCGCACCGCACCGCGCATTGCACAGCTTTCGCTGGAGGGACGGCCCGACAGCGTGAACCCGGCGGAGTATGCCCCGCCGCAAAACACATAAACCAAACCCAACACAGAGGATGCTGCCATGACCCTGACCACAACCCGTCGAAGCCTGCTTGTCGGCGCTGCCGCCACGCTCGCCCTGCCCGCCTATATCCGCCGCGTGAATGCGCAGACTGTCGTGAAGGTGGCCGGTGTCCATGCCTCGCCGGTCGAGAACGCTTGGAACAGCCGGATTCACCTGGCGATGCAGCAGGCGGCCGAATCCGGGCTGATCGAATACGAGTTCTCCGAAGGTGTCGCGGCGACCGACTATCCCCGCGCAATGCGGGAATACGCGGAAAGCGGTGTGCAACTGGTCTGGGGTGAGTCCTATGCCGTGGAGCGCGAGGCGCGTGAGGTCGCGGCGGATTATCCGGAAACCGCGTTCCTCATGGGATCGTCCGGCGGGCCGGAAGGCGACAACTTTGGTGTCTTCGGCACCCGCAACCACGAGGCCGCCTATCTGGCCGGAATGCTCGCGGGCAAGATGTCCGAAAGCAATGTTTTCGGGTCGGTCGGCGGCTACCCCATCCCCGAGGTGAACCTGCTCATCAACGCGTTCCGCATGGGTGTGAAAGAGGTGAACGCCGATGCGACGTTCCTGAACGGCTTTATCGGAGCGTGGTTCGACCCGGCGCGCGCGCAGGAAGCGGCGATTGCGCAGATCGATTCCGGCGCGGATGTTCTGTTCGGTGAACGCATCGGCACGGCGGATGGCGCGCAGGCGCGTGGCGTCAAGGCGATTGGGTCGCTCATCGACTACACGCCGCGTTACCCGGAAACCGTGTTCGCCAACGCGATTTGGAACTATGGCCCGACGATTGAGGCCATTGTGGCCGATGTGACCGCGGGCAACCCGGTGGGCAAGGACTACACCGAGTTTTCCTTCATGAAGTATGGCGGCAACGAGTTGATCTATGTCGACAGCATGGTTCCGGCTGACGCCGTGCCTGCAATGGAAGCGAAACGCGCCGCCATTCAGGCGGGCGAATTCGAGGTGCCAATCGACGCGAACGAGCCTGCCTGATCGTCCATGACGGACGCGACGGCCCTTGCTGCCGCCATTGCTGACGGGCGGGTGACTGCCTGCGATGTGATGGCGGCGAGCCTTGCGCGCATGCGCGAGGTTCCCGGTGCGGTAGCGCGGGTCTTGCCGGAGGCTGACGCTTTGGCCTTGGCAGATGCACCCGTGCAGGGGCCATTTTCGGGCGTCCCGTTTCTGGGCAAGGACCTCGGTTCGTCAGCACGTGGGTTGGGGATCGCTGCTGGCGTGCCTGCTCTGCGTGACCGGTTGCCTGACCCAACCGAGGACAGCGCAATCTTTGCGGCCTTCCGCGCGGCGGGTTTGGTTCCGTTTGGTCTGACCTCCGTTCCCGAATTCGGACTTGCCCTGATCACCGAACCACGCGGGACACCGCCCGCAGTCAACCCGTTCAATCCCGCGCTATCTGCGGGAGGTTCGTCGGGTGGCGCAGCCTTGGCCGTGGCAACCGGGATCGTTGCCATTGCTCATGCCACAGACGCGGCCGGGTCGATCCGTGTGCCTGCGGCGTGTTGCGGGCTTTGGGGCTTGAAGCCTTCGCGCGGGGTGGTCCCGGAAGGCCCGGATTTCGGCAATCACCTGATGGGGATCGCATCGGAACTGGTCGTTGCCCGCAGCCTGCGGGATGTGGCGACGGTGTTTCATGCGGTGTCGGGGATTTCGCCCGTCGCGGCGTCTGAGCCGAAACGCATTGGCCTTTGCCTGCCGCCCGGCGCGTCGGAAGAGACAGCGGCAACGCTGCGCAATACCGCCGACACGTTGACGGCGCAGGGGCATGTCGTGACCGACATTGCGCCACCCTCCGAACTGGCCGCCGAATGCGATCGGGTTGCCCGCGCCATCCTGACGGTCTCTCTGGCGGAATGGGTGGATGCTGTGGATCTCAAAGAGCCGGACATCACACCCATCGCGGCGGCCATCGCAGCGGAAGGGCGGGCCATGACCGGCACCGAGGTCTTCGGCCTGACCCGCGACGTGGCGCGCTTGAGCCATGATTCTGAAGCGTTGTTCGAAGATGTCGATGCCATCCTGATGCCCGTTCTGTCAGGCCCACCGCCCAGGATCGGCAGCTTCCCGGACGAGGAGACATCGCCCAAGGCCCGTTTTGCCCGGATGGCCGAGATCGCGCCGATGGCAACGCTGGCAAATGTCGCTGGGTTGCCCGCGCTGGCCTTTCCGGCGGGGTTTCGAAATGTTCTGCCTATCGGCGCGCAACTTCTTGCACCACTGGGAAAAGACGCAGACCTGCTGGCGCTGGCCGCCTGTCTTGCGCATCTTGTCGACATTCCCTTCCCGCACCCCATCGCCGGACTGCCGATATGACCGCCGTTCTTGAACTCTCCAACATCACCAAACGGTTCGGCGCACTGACGGCGAACGAGAACGTTTCGCTGTCGCTGGCCGAAGGTGAAATCCTTGCGCTTCTGGGGGAGAACGGAGCGGGCAAGACGACCCTGATGAACATCCTCTTTGGGCATTACGAGGCTGACGAAGGTGAGGTCCGCGTCTTTGGCGAAACCCTGCCCCCCGGCAAGCCGCGTGCAGCGATTGCCGCAGGGGTTGGCATGGTGCACCAGCATTTCACGCTGGCAGGCAACCTGACCGTTCTGGAGAACGTGATGCTTGGGTCGGAACCGTTAGGGCGGTTGCGGTCGGACACGGGCGCAGCCCGCAAGAAGTTGATGGCGATTTCCGAGCGGTTCGGTCTGCCGGTCAACCCTGACAGCAAGGTGTCGCGTCTGTCGGTTGGCGAGCGGCAACGCATCGAAATCCTCAAGGCGCTCTACCGCGATGCACGTATCCTTATCCTCGATGAGCCAACCGCCGTTCTGGCCCGGCCCGAGGCGGAACGCCTGTTCGAAACTCTGCGCGGCATGACGAAAGACGGGTTGTCGCTGATCTTCATCAGCCACAAACTGCACGAAGTGATGGCAGCATCCGACCGCGTGGCGGTGTTGCGCGGCGGCAGGATGGTGGCGGAGCGCAAGACGGCACAGACCTCGCCCGCCGAACTGGCGGAACTGATGGTCGGCCGCCGGGTGGAGCGACCCGTGCGCGAGGAGCAGAGCATCGGTGCACCCGTTCTGGTGGCAGACCGCGTGACCGTCATGGATGACGGGGATACGAAGCTGGACGATGTGTCCTTCACGGTGCACGCGGGTGAAATCCTCGGCATTGTCGGCGTGTCGGGCAATGGGCAAGGCGCGCTTGGCGCCCTCCTCTCCGGGCTGATGCATCCCAGTGCGGGGACGCTGACGCTGGACGGGGCCGATGCTGGCCAGCTTGGCCCGCGCGGATTGATCCGGGCCGGCGCCGCGCGGGTGCCCGAGGACCGCCATGCCGAAGGCGCTGTCGGCGAGATGACCGTTTGGGAAAACGCGGTGCTGGAGCGGTTGCGGAGTGCGGAGTTCTCGAAATCCGGGTTCGTCAGGCGAGCTGCTGCGCGGGCGCATGCTGCCGACCTGATCAAGCGCTTTGATGTGCGCGGAGCCAATCCGGATACGCGCATCCGACTCCTGTCGGGCGGGAACATGCAAAAGCTGATCCTTGGGCGCTGCCTTGCCACCGGGCCGCGGTTCCTGCTGGCCAACCAGCCGACACGCGGTCTCGACGAGGGGGCGATTGCGGCGGTTCATGCGGAGTTGCTGGCCGCACGGGCCAAAGGCGCGGCGATCCTTCTGATCTCGGAAGAACTGGAGGAAGCGGTGCAACTGTCGGACCGCATTCAGGCCATCGTGAAAGGGCGGCTGTCGCAACCCGTCATGGCGGGTGAGGCGGATTCCCGAAAGCTGGGCCTGATGATGGCAGGCGTGTGGGAGGACAGCGATGCGGCTTGAACGACGCGAGACCGTGCCTCTGGCTTTGGTCGCGACCGCGCCCTTGGTGGCGATCTTCGCGGCACTGGTGCTGGCGGCCGGCCTGATAGGCGCGGCTGGGGTGAACCCGCTCAGCGCCTACGCCGAGATGCTGCGCGGGGCCTTGGGATCGCGGCTGTCGATCACCGAGATGCTGACTCGCGCGACGCCGCTGATCCTGACTGGACTGGCGGCGGCGGTCGCGTTCCGCGCGCGGCTCTGGAACATCGGCGGTGAGGGGCAGTTCTATGTCGGGGCGCTGACCACCGCCTGGATCGGGCATTCGCTGGGCCTGCCCGGCCCGCTTGGCATTGCCGTTCTGATGGTCTGCGGTATGGCGGCTGGCGCTCTGTTGCTGGCCGGTCCGGCTTTTCTGAGATTGCGGTTCGGGGTTGATGAGGTGGTTACGACGCTCCTGCTCAATTTCATCGTGATCCTGTTTGTGGGCCTGATGATCGAAGGCCCCCTCCGTGACCCGCTGGCCTTTGGCTGGCCGCAATCGGTTCCTGTGGACGGCGACTACCGCCTGCCCGATCTGGTGCCGCGCACTCGGCTGCATATCGGCCTTCTGTTCGCCATCGCGGCGGCGGGCGTAGTCTGGCTGGTGCTGACGCGCACCGTTTTCGGCGTGGAAACCCGTGCCGCAGGCCTGAACGCCCGCGCGGCAGCGTTTGCGGGCATCTCATTGCCGCGCACGATCATGGGAGTCGCGCTTGTCTCGGGCGCGTTGGCCGGGCTTGCGGGCGCCGTCGAGGTGATGGGCGTCACTGGAGGGGTGACCACCACCATGTCGCCGGGTTTCGGCTATGCCGGGATCGTGGTTGCGATGCTGGCCGCCCTTCATCCGGCAGGCGTGGTCGCAGCGGCGATCTTTGTGGCGACCGTGTTTGTCGGAGCCGACGCGATCAGCCGCGCGACCGGCGTGCCGAGCTTCATCGCGGATGTGATCGTCGCGCTATCGCTCTTGACCATGTTGGTCGCCCTTCTCTTCACAACCTACAGGCTGCGCCGATGATCGAAGCACTGGAGCTTTTGACCAATACAAGCCTCTGGGCCGCTGTTTTGCGGATCGCTACGCCGCTGATCTTTGGCGTTCTGGGCGCGCTGCTGTGTGAACGTGCCGGAGTTCTGAACCTCGGGATCGAGGGGATCATGACGATGGGTGCGATGGCCGGATGGCTGACCGTGTATCTGGGCGGCGACCTGTGGATGGGGCTGGTCATCGCGGCGGCAAGCGGTGGGTTGATGGGGCTTCTCCATGCGGGACTGACGGTGCCGCTGGGTCTGTCACAGCATGTGTCCGGGCTTGGGATCACGCTCTTTGCGTCGGCTTTGGCCTATTATCTTTACCGGTTGATCGTGCAGGTGGGGGAAACCCCGCCGACCATTTTGCCGTTCAAGCCGCTGGATATTCCGGGTCTTTCGGACATCCCGGTCCTCGGCCCGATCCTGTTCAGCCAGACTGCTCCGACTTACCTCGCACTGATGTCCGTTGTGGTGCTGGCCTATGTGCTGACGCGGACGCCTTTGGGGCTGGCGATCCGCATGACGGGCGAGAACCCCCATGCGGTCGAGGCGCAAGGGTTGAACCCCAACGCGCTGCGCATCGGGGCGATTGTCGCGGGGTCGGCCTTGATGGGTCTTGGCGGGGCATTCCTGACCACGGCGGCGTTCAATTCGTTCTTCCCGGAAATGGTACAGGGGCGCGGGTGGATCTGCATTGCGCTCGTGGTGTTCGCCTCCTGGCGACCGGGCAAGGCGCTGATCGGGGCGCTGCTGTTCGCGTTCTTCGACGCCTACCAGTTGCGCCTTCAAACGGTAGTGGAAGGCGTGCCGTACCAGTTGTTCCTGATGGCGCCCTATGTGCTGTCCATCGTTGCGCTGATCCTTGTCGCCCGCCGGGCCGAGGTTCCGGAGGCGCTGATGGCCCCCTATCGACGCGGCGAGCGGTAGTCAGGCGAAAACCACACCATCCATCAGCTTGCGCGCGGTGCGCAGAACGGCGGCGGATGTCACGTCGCCTGAATCCGAGACCTGCGCGATAATGCTGGTCTCGCCGCTGGGATGTTCGATGGGCATACGTTTTTCGGCCCCGTCCGGGACCCGAGCCAGTCCTTCGGTCACAGCCCCGGGCAAGAGACACGCGGTCGCGACGCTGACTGCGCCCAGAACGCCGATGGAGGCATGACAGCGATGCGGGATGAAGGTACGGGTGGCAATCACGCCGCCCTGATGCGGGGCGCTGACCAGAGTCATCTTGGGCACGGTCTTGGCGGCAACATCTCCGAGGTTCATCAACGGCCCACAGGCCAGACGGATGGCTTCCAGCCGCGCTTTCAGGGCCTCTTTGGTTTCAAGTGCATCGCGGGTCTCGGTCCCGGTGATCCCCAAATCCGCCGCACGCAAGAGGACGACCGGCATCCCATTGTCGATCATCGTGACCTCGGTGCCCTCAACCGTGTCGCGGGTGTTCCCCGTGGGCAGCAGCGCGCCGCAGGTCGAACCGGCGGTGCCGACGAATTCCAGCGGGATCGCCGCCGCCGTGCCGGGCACCCCGTCGATGGAGGCATCGCCGTCGTATGTGGGAACGCCGCTGGGGGTCTGGACCGTCGCAATCGCGGTCTGGCCGGTGTTTTCCATATAGATCGCCACGCGGGTCTGGCCGTCCTGCCCCTGGACCAGCCCGCGTTCAATGGCAAAGGGCGCAACGCCGGCAAGGATGTTGCCGCAATTCTGGCCGTCCGAGACCAGTGCTTGGTCCACCGTGACCTGCAGGAAAAGGTAGTCCACATCCACACCGGGGCGGTCCGACCGTTTCACCACCGCCACCTTGGAGGTCAGCGGATCGGCCCCGCCCATGCCGTCGATCTGGCGGGCATCGGGGCTTCCCATGACGCGCAGCAGGAACGCGTCGCGGTCGGCGGGCAGGTCTTCGACAAGGAAGTACCCGCCTTTGGATGTCCCGCCGCGCATCCACATACAGCGGACACCTTCAGACATAGCGCAGGCCCTTTTCGGCCAAACGTTCGCGCATCTTGTACATGTCGAGGCCGAGTTCACCAGATGCCAGCCGCGTGCGTTTGGCCTCTTCATTGGCGATGCGCGCCTGCGCCCGTTCGAGCACATCCGCCGCTTCCGTGCGCTTGACGACACAGACCCCATCGTCATCGGCCACGATCACGTCACCGGGATCGACAGATGCCCCGGCGCAGACGACAGGCACATTCACAGACCCCAGCGATTCCTTGATCGTGCCTTGCGCGCAGATGGCCTTGGACCAGACCGGGAAACCCATCTTTTCCAAGTCCACCACATCCCGCACGCCCGCGTCGATGATCAACCCGCGACACCCCCGCGCCTGTGCCGAGGTGGCAAGCAGGTCTCCGAAATAGCCGGCATCGGACGGCGAGGTCGTCGCCAGAACCAGCACATCGCCCGGTTTGATCTGTTCGATCGCGACATGCAGCATCCAGTTGTCGGCAGGTGGGGCGAGGATCGTGACGGCCGAGCCGCCAATCGCAGCACCGCGATAGATCGGGCGAATGTAGGACGCGAGCAGTCCCGTGCGTCCCTGCGCCTCGTGCACGGTGGCGACGCCACAGGCGGCCAGACCGTCGATCACCTCTGGATCGGCCCGGTCGATGTTCTGAACGACGACCCCGATCACAGTTCGTCCACCGTGCGCGGGAAGATCGACTGGAAACCTTCGGCATATTTCGCCGGGCGCCCGCCTGCCTGTCCCCCCGAATTGCGGCGGAAATGGTTGCCCCGGTTCTCGGCCACGTTGGTGTAGTAGTCCCAGAGGTGATGCTGGCCTTCCATACATTCGATGGCGGCCCGCTTCTGATCCCAGACCTCGGTGATGTCGAGGAAGGTGTCCGGTTTCCAGCCCATCTGTTCGGTCTGATGCGGCTCGAACAGGTAAAGCTGCGGCGCGCCCAGCACCTTTTCGCCGGGGTTGTGACCCCAGGCCTGCGCGATCATCCGCACCTCGAGCGCCAGCTGGCTCGTATACATGTGATCGGTGTTGTAAGGGTCGTATGTCGAATGACTGAGCATGAATTTCGGCTGCACGGCGCGGATCAGATCAACGAGTTTCATCTTGCTGTCGTGGTCGACGACCAAGGGATAATCGCCAAGATCAAAAAACTGGATGTCGTGCACGTTCAGAGCTTTGGCGGCGTTTTCCGCCTCGGTGCGGCGGATCGCCTTGACCTCTTCAAGGGTCTTGCCGTCTTTCCAGAGGCGGGCGCTTTCACCCCGTTCCCCATAGGACAGGCAGGCCACTGTCACCTCGTAGCCCAGTTTCTGATGCAGTGCGATGGCTCCGCCGCAGCGCCAGACGAAATCGGCGGCATGGGCTGAAATCACAAGTGCGGTCTTCGTGTCTGTCATGGATACCCCTCCCTCGGACATCTTTGTGCGCAGATTGCACAGCCGACGTGGGGTTTGCCACTTGAAAGATGGGTTCGCAATCGGTCGGAACGGACGGGCTCAGAGCGCACCCGCGTTGATCCACTCGTCCAGCTTCTGGCGGCTGACCTCGAAGTGCATGCTGTCTTCGCGGCCCCAGGACGCGCCCCAGACCCACCCCTCTTCCTTGAAGAAATCAGCAAGGATGGTCAGGCCCAACTGGGTCCTGCCATCGCCCAGCGTATCCAGCACACCGTCGATGTTCAGATCGACAGCAAGGCCAAAGGCGTGTGTCGAAGCCCGGCCGCGTGTGCCGCGGATCTGACGCACACAAAGCGATCCCGCCGTGTTGATGCGCGCATAGAGATCAGGGTCTGTGACCCGCACCTCTTCGAACACGCGGCGCAGGGAATCGGCAGCGGGCTTGAGCATCCGCACGCGGATCGGACCCACGTCTTCGAGCACGAGCTTGCTGGCCAGCCGGGGATTGGTCATCTCCTCACATTCGTCGGACATCACCTCTCGGGGCGGGCCGAAGACACGGGTGAGATAGGACGGGCCGGCAATCGTCAGACCATCGTTGACCTCGCGCCGATTTGCGATCAGCACGACCTGAGCGTAGGCGTCGATGATGTCGTTCTGGCCATTCTGCTGAAAGACGGTCGAGCCCGTGTCCCCGGGAAGAGGTGCAAGCTGCTGGTTCGGCATCGGCGCAGTGGGCGCACGCGATGCGGCGGCCGCCAGCCGGGACATTTCCTGTGTCATCTCGTCGAGCCGGATCTGCAGATCCTCGACCTGCTGGCTCAGCATTTCGATCTCGATCCGCGCACCGGAGTCGATGGCGGTGCCCGCAAACCCTTCCTCACCCCCGGACATCAGTCGGGGGACGAAGATCCAGATGATCGGCGCGAGGAGAATTGCGATACTCAGCAAAATCGCCGGAAGCAGGCGCATGAAAGAAAATTCCCGATCGAATAACCTGAGGGCAGTTAAACCGGATTCTGGCTTTCAGTCCAAGCCAAACCTGATCCTTTGCGTCCATGATCCAGCAGGCACCACTCAGATGTGGCTACAATGGCTCCCCTCCCGGTGGAATACTTAAACTTCATGTCAAAGTCATTGCCGGTGGGGGAGAGCTAAGCTAGAGTTCTAAGCGGAAACTGATTTCATTCGAGGACATGTATTGCTATGTCGACCATTCGAATTGCTACCGCCCTCACCCTTGCGATCACTCTGTCTTTCGGAGCAGCACAGCACGCCGCTGCTCAATCGTCCGACGGCTCGGCCATGACTGCCGAAGAGATCAAGCAGGCATTCGAAAAGCAGAAAACCCGCGGGCTTGTGCTGGTTCCGTCAGACAACTCGGCGCCAGCCGCTGCCGCAACCGACAGTTCGACCACCGTCACGACGGCAGCGACCACCTATAACGAGGTGGACCGGGCCGATCAGGTGAACATCAAGATCAAGTTCGATTTCGACAGCGCCACGCTGCGGGACGACCAGAAGCCGCAACTGGCCACGCTGTGCGACGTGATGAAATCGGTGGATGTGCAGCTTTTCCAGATTGTCGGTCACACCGATAGTTCCGGATCTGCCTCCTACAACGAGAACCTGTCGCTACTGCGTGCAAAAGAGGTCAAGCGTCATCTCGTCAGCGAATGCGGAATTGCCGAAGATCGGCTGGAAGCCATCGGCATGGGCGAAAGCGCACCGTTCAATCCGGACGATCCGCGTGCCGACGAAAACCGACGTGTTGAGTTCCAAGCGCTTGGGTAATGACTTCGGTCACCTTCTGAAACCGGAGACATTATGACAGACAGCCGTCCAGGAGACCTGTTTCAACCTGGCGACCTGGTGAATAACACCTACCGCGTCGAAGCCATTCTGGGCCGCGGGGGCACGTCGGACGTGTATCGCGCACGGTCCGAAATCTCGGGGCGGCTCGTCGCGCTCAAGGTGCTCAAGTCCGAGTTTTCGACCAACGAGGATTATCTGCTGCTTCTCACCCGGGAAGAGGCGATGCGCGAGATCCGGCATGACGCCATCGTGCGCTATTCCGAAAATCACCGGACGGCGGACGGGCATGTCTACCTGCTGATCGACTATGTCGATGGGCCGGGCATGGATAAGAAGCTCAAACAGGGACCGATGTCGGCGGATGACCTTCTGGTGATCTGCAAACGCGTCTGCGAAGGGCTGCAGGCCGCGCACGAGCGCAATATCTACCACCGCGATCTGTCGCCCGACAACATCCTTCTTCGTCATGACGATCCGGCGCAGGCCGTCATCATCGACTTCGGGATCGCCAAGGACACCAATCCCGGTGCGGAAACCATTGTCGGCAATGAATTCGCCGGGAAATACGCCTATGCCGCGCCTGAACAGCTGGCTGGCAAAACCGATGCCCGTACCGACATCTATTCGCTGGGGGCATCGCTGCTGGCCAATTTCCGGGGCAAGTCACCCGATATCGGCAAGAACCCGATGGAAGTGGTTCAGAAGAAGGCGGAACCGCTTGATACCGATGGAGTGCCCGAACCGCTGAAGTCGATCCTCGACAAGATGACCCAGCCCAATCCGGATGACCGGTTCCAGAGCGCGGCAGCCGTGCTCGACGCACTGGCTGGCGAGCCGTTCGATGCGCCGGAAAACGAGCCGCTGTCGGACGCCACGGTGATCGCACCACTGAACGCGGCGGCAAAAGCGGCGGCAGAACAGCGCGCGCCCGTCACCGCGACACCTGTTCCTCCGCAAGCCGAGCCGGCTTCAAAACCAGCGCCGAAACCGGCAAAGACCGATGCCAAGAAGGGCGGTCTGGTCCTTCCCATCGCCATCGGTGGGGTCGTGGTGGCAGGAATTGCCGGGGCCTTTGCCATGGGGCTCTTTTCCTCGGAACCCAGCCTGCCGGTTGCGGACCCGTACCGCCTGTCGATTGCCAAGGCCAAGGACGCGCCTCCCCGCGCCGTTGGCTTCGTACCCGCCGAGGAGGTCGCCTCGGCCCTGCGCGAACAGATGCAGCAGCAGAACGGAACGTTCGATCTGACACTGGCCACCGGAACGATCGCCGAAAGCTGGGGGCAGGATGTTCTGGCGGTGGTCGATGCCATCGACGAGATGGACGCCTGGCGCGTGTCCCTGTCCGGAAACGCCGCCGAGGTCGAAGGATCGACCACCAGCCGCCCGGTCTATGATGCCGTACAGGCTGCCTTTGATGCAGGCGCCATGGGCGCACTGAACGGTGAACCTGCGCTGACCCTGGAAGAGATCATTCTCGCCCCGGAAAAGCTCGATCCGATCCTGAACACCTTTGCAGATTGCGGACCTCTGAGCCTCGTCAATCGCCCCATTGCCGGATACGGGCCGGAAAGTCCGATTGTTGTGGGCGGCATCATGTCGAGCGAGGAAAGCCGCGCCGCCCTGACGACCGCTCTGTCGGCGGTGGCGGGATCGCGCCCGGTGAGCGTGGATGTCGATCTGCTCAACGCGACGCTCTGCCTGATCGAGAGCGTCCTGCCGTCGGCCCCATCCAGCGCCATCGACGTGTCGTTCTATCAGGGCGATCAGGACAACAACCCGAACCCGACCGGCGAATTCATCGTCGGCGAAAACCCGGTGATCGACGTGGACATTCCCGGCGATGTCACTGACGGCTTCCTGACCGTGTCGGTGCTCGACGTGTCGGGAAGCGTCTACCACCTATTGCCGAACCTCAACCGCCCGGACAATTCGGTGCAGGGGCTCCGCGACGGGGTCGATGGGCCGTTTTCGATCCGAGTGGCCTATTCCATTCAGGAGTTTCAGCAGAATGGCGGTCTTGCCTTCCGGGTCGACGATTCAAACCTCGGCAAGAACAAGATCCTCGTGATCCACTCGAGCGCGCCTCTGTTCAACGAAATGCGCCCGACCAGCGAATCCGCGTCCAGCTATTCGGAGGCGCTTCTGGGCGATGACCGGAACATGTCCGCGCGCATCTTTTCTCTCGACAGCCAGATCCTGGAGACACTGCCGCGCTGACGACGCACACCGCGCTGGTCAGGTGACGTCGACGACGATCACCGAGATATTGTCTGCACCGCCGCCGTCGAGGGCGATCTGCAACAGCCGATCGACCACCGTCTCGAGCGGTTCGGCCCGCATCACGTCTTCGATCATCTTGAACGTGGCGTATTTGGTCAGGCCATCAGAACACACCAGAAACCGGTCCCCCGGTTCAACCGTGCCCCGCACCTTGTCGAGTTCAAGTTCGTCCCCGACACCGACGGCACGGGTGATGGCGTTCGATTGTGGGTGATGCTCTGCTTCGTCCCAGGTCATCTGGCCGGACTCGACCAGCGTGGCCACAAGCGAATGATCTGCTGTGAGCATCTGGATTTCGCCATCGTGCAGGCGGTAAATGCGGCTGTCCCCGGCCCAGATGCCAACGAAATGCCCATTGGCAAGCATGAGGCTGGCAACCGTGGCTCCGATGGTCGCAACCCCGCGCGCCGCCGCTTCGGCGCGGATCACGCTGTGGGCCTTCTGGATGGCGTGGCGCAGGGCATGCATCCGGTCGGTGGCAGACAGGTCCGGTTCGATCGTGGCGATCATGTCGGTGATCAGACGGCTGGCATAATCGCCGGCTTCGTGCCCCCCCATACCGTCCGAGACAACCCAGATGTTCTGCTCTGGCAATGCCAGAACCGAGTCTTCATTCACCTTGCGCTTCAGACCCACATGGCTGCGGGCGTTGTAGCGGACCCGTGGGGCAACAACATTCATAAATTGCCTTCTTTCCAAAGATCAGCGTCCAGATCGAACAAACCTTGCATGTTCGGGCCGTCCGGTAAACCTTCACAAACCATCAGGCGGCTGTCACCTTCCATCAGGGTGCTCCAGATCGTGGGGGCTTGAAAGGACCGCGACAGCAGAGCGGCGGCCATGCCGATCTGCATGTCCTGCATACTGCCCCCGGACCGCGCGACCGCGCTTCCCGGCACCACGCGACAGACAGCGCTCTGGTCGGGTTCCGATCTTTGCACGCCGGACAACTTGTCGGCCAGGGCATCCTTGCTGATGTCATCGTCCAGAACCGAAAGGGCGATGGTTTCAAGCGCGTCGAAGGTGGTTTCGTCGGAAAGATGCGTCTTGAGGACGTCCGAGCCGTCGGGAAGCGGCCCCATCAGGGTCAACGGAAAGCGCCGCCCGACCCGATCGACCGAGGGCATGAGCACCCCCATGATAGCGCCCTGCCCCGCAACGCCTGCCGTCAGGCAGAAGCGCCAGATCGGGACGGACATATAAAGCGCGTCCCAGCCTGCGCCATAGGCATGAGCGCCCGAGACAAGGCAGCGTTGCAGCCATTCGTCCCAGACCGATGCAAACCCCGGAGGTGCGTTGATCCTGAAAAAATCCCCAACAGAGGGGATTTTTCCGAAAGCGCCGAACGTCACATCCGTCATCAGAACGTTTTCGGGCAGCTGAACTTCGAAAGCGCCGGCAGCGCAAAGGGGTTCAGGACCGATCCGGCCTGCAGCTGGAAGATCGAGATCCGTCCTCCCACGTTGAAGATCACGCGATTGCGATCCGATACATTGGTGCGCCGGACCTCTGCCGCGTCCAGCAGCCGGAACCATGCCCACGGACCGTCCTTCTGCAGCACGCTTTCGACATTCGCCGCGGCTGGTTCGAACGTGATCCGCGCAAGGCCGACACCACCAGGCCAGTCGAGCGCCACCGGGGTCGGAGCACCGCCGCGATGCGCGAAAGGCACCTGTTTGCCATGCACCTCAAGCAATACGGACTCGGCTTTGGGGTCGAGCGCCTGAGGCATCATCTGGAACTGGATGTTCGGCGCTCCGCCCGCCGCAAAGAATGCTTCCCGGATCTCGGCCGCATATTGCAGCTGTTGCAGAACCGCCGGGCTGATCCCGAGGTCGACATCGTTCACCTGTTTCCACGACCAGGGCCGCGTGCGGGTGTCGATGTATTGGATCAGGTTCTCATTGACGAAACTGTCGATCAGACCCGCGGGGCCGAACAGGCGCTGGAAATCGGCAACCGCCACATCGGCCTGCGCGCGGCGGTTGAACGGATAGCGATCACTCAGCGCTTGTTCGCAGAAGGGCAGGATGTTCGCCTGCCAGCGGGCGTTGATGCCCGTGCGGGTGTTGTCCGACGTGATCCCCGAAGACCCCGAAGCGATCTGGGTGGCCCACCGTTCAAGCGGGCCATCCGCTCGCGCGGCAGCCTCCTGGAACCGCTGGATCGCGGCACCACCTTCGCTGCTGGTGGTCGAGCCGGAAAAGCTCATCTTGTTGAGCTCCTGATAGAGCTCGGTCAGAAGGCCGATCAGTTCATCGAGCTGCGAGGGCAAGCCGGGCTCCGGTGGCGTGGTCAACTGATGCAGCCAGGTGAAGCGGTCGACCACATAGGCCCCCGGCGGTTGCGGCTGCGGAGCCCCCGAGGCCGCCGCCGATTGCGCCAGCGCCTCGAGCAACAGGCGCGTGCGATACCCTTGGCTCCGCGTGACATCGTCCTGCGCAATCGCACCCACGTCGCTCGCCAGATCGGCAGCGCCATTGCCGCCCCGATCCTCGGTCAGCTTGGTCTCGTCGGAAATCGCCTCGAGGATGTTGACGATGGGCGATGTCGGCCCGGACAGCACATTGGTCACTTCGACCGCATGGCTCAGCGATTCCAGCGGAATGATGTCGATATCCCCAAGAACGGCATCATACTGAGCGATGAAATCGTTGTAATAGAGATCGAGCACGTCGCGGCTCAGCGCAGCCAGTGCCTGCTCTGTCTGTTCGGCCTCTCCGCGCGGGCCAAGTACCCAGCTTTCCCGCTGGATGCGGGCGGCAACGCCCAGCGCCTCGCCGAGGAAAACGTTGTTGAACCCGTCATAGGTGAAGATGCCATCCACACCATCCGTCAGCGGCTTTCCGGACGAGCGCACAAGAACCCGCGAGACGGCAGGACCGCCGGCATCGGTGATGCGCCACGTCGGCAATGCAACCGCTGCCGGGCTGTTGATGATGCCATTGTAGACCCGTTGCGCCAGCGGCATTTCCGACAGAAGTGTCTGCACCTGTTCGATCAGAGGACCATTCAGTTCGATCTGCTGCATCGGCTGATCCAAGAGCGCATTGAGGTGGATTTCGAGGTCCTGACGGAACTCTTCGCGCGTGGGACCGGGGAAAGACAGTTCCCAATCCAGCAGCATCCATTCATGCACAAGATCCTGATTCATCGGCCCCTGGAGGCCGAGCATCAGGTAGATCTTGAGTGCTTCGTAGAGCAGATCAGGGTTGTTCATGTTCCCGCTGATCTGCTCTTCCAGCCGGAGCAGAAGCCGTGGCAGCAGCCGTTGGTTCAGAGCCCGGCGATAGGTCTGGGCCGCCTGTGATCCGATCACCTCTCCCTGGTACAGGCCGTAGGTCAGGCGGCTGTCGGGTTCCGGATCGGAAATGGTCGGGTTCGCGGGCATGTCGCGGAGCACGTTGAGCGCCTGCACGACCGGAACGAGATCGGTGTCCCCAATCGGACTGCCCGGAAGGACGGACGCGGCCTGCGAATATTCTCCGACATGCGCGTTGGCCTGTGCGATCAGCTCGCTGTTGCCCTGGAACGACCGCACAAGCAGCGCCCCTGCCCCGGCGGCGACCATGATCGTCGCGATGATGGCGGCCCATTTGGTGATCTTGTAGCGCCGTTCGACCTTGTCATCCGCCGACACAAGACCGGCTTCGGGGAAGATCACCTGTTCAAAGAGCCGCGTCAGGAAATAGGACCGACCCGAACCCTGACCCGTACCGATGGCCTGACGGCCAATTCCGAATGTGCGCGCCATGCTCAGCATTAGCCGGTCGATGGGCGTGCCTTCCTGCGTGCCCGAGGTGAAATAGACGCCGCGCAGCATCTGGCGATGCTGGTAGCGATTTTCCTGGAACACCTCGGTCAGGAACGCCTTGGCCACGCTGCGCATGGATGCCACCTGCGACGGGAATCCGGCAACCAGGGTCCGCCGCTGCGGATCGGTTTCCGCCTGCATCCGTTCCAGCGATTGCATGTTGAGCCGCTCCAGCAGCGCGGCGAATTCGGTGTCAAAGGCCGCCACGGGCGAGGCTTCGGCCTTGCCCTGTTCCAGCGGCAGGGTGAACCCCCAGACCTGCTCGCGGTCTTCCTTGCCGAGGTTGTCATGGAATTCCGTAAAGCCGGCGATCAGGTCGGCCTTGGTGAACAGCACGTATACCGGAAACCGCACACCCAGCTTGTCGCGAAGTTCGGTCAGACGCGCGCGCACAGCGGCGGCGTGTCCCTTTTGGGTGATCTCGTCCTGAAGGGCCAGATCGCTGAGGCTGATGGCGATAATGGCCCCGTTGATCGGCTGGCGCTTGCGGAATTTCTTGAGCAGGCCGAGAAAGCCAAGCCAACCCGCATTGTCGATCTGCGCGTCGCTTTCCTGGGTGGTATAGCGCCCGGCCGTGTCGATAAGAACGGCGCTGTTGGTGAACCACCAGTCGCAGTTACGGGTGCCTCCGACCCCTCCGATGGCCTTTTTGCCCATCTCGTCCGCCAACGGGAATTGCAGGCCGGAATTGACGATGGCGGTCGTCTTGCCCGCACCCGGCGGGCCAATCATGATGTACCAGGGCAATTCGTTCAGATGCTTGCGC
>NZ_JALEGT010000013.1 GCF_022763305.1 Marivita sp.
CTGCTCAATTGAGCCGGACCCGGCCTCTGACGGCCATGCACCAACTCCCGCGACGGTGTCTCTGACCGAGGCCCGTCGCGGACGATGACAAGGCCGCCCCTAACCGGGCGGCCTTCAATCGGCCAGGCATCAATGCGCGGTTTCGCCCGTCAGTTCGACGGTGAAGAACCAGTCTTTCTCCGGATCTTTCTGCACGATCTCGTCCGGCACTACTTCGGGACCGGACAGGAACACGTTTGATCCGAAATGATTGTGCAGGCGCGACAGCTTCTCGAGCCGCGAACCCGTCAAATCCGCATAGAAATTCGCGTAATTTTCCGTTGCCCGCAATTCGTCGATCTTGGCCCTGTGCGCGGCAACAGCGCTGTCATGTGCGGTGCGGATCTCGGGGTCGGACAGCAACCGGTCCAATTCAGCCCGCATCATCGGCATGCGGGACTGGATCGACAGCTCTTCCTCGTAATTGTTGTTCATCCGAAACCAGTAGGCCAGCCCCTGATCCCGGTCGACATGGTTCACCCGCCCCCGGTCGCGTTTGACCAAAAAGCTCTCAGCAGACCGCACCGCGTAGTGGTTCAGTTGAACGAGGTCATACCCATAGGTTTCGGTCGTCGACCGCCAGCCATTGCGGAACATTTCGCGCGGCAAAGGCTTGCCCGACCCGTTGACCCAGTTGATGTCTTCCCAAAGCTGCGGATTCAGCCCCTTGGGGCGATGCACCCCCATCTTCTTGAACAACCCGATATTCCTGAACAGCGTCTTGAACCCCCAGGCCTGATGCGGCTTGCGGGCGAACTCGGGCGCGCAGCGCAGGAACTGTTCGGTGATCGGGCGGTCCTCGTATTCATGCACATCACCATTGCCGAACAGCCGCCATGTCATGGCGATCATGTTGGCGTCGGGGACAGCGTCGAACAGCGCATCCAACGTACCGTCGCCGACCTTGATGTTGACGAACTCGTCCACGTCGATGCAGGTCAGCCAGGCGGCCGATTTGACGATCGGCTCATCATCCGACGCCTGCAATGCCGCGTGTTGAGGCTTCAGCCCGCTTTCGCGGAACGGGTTTTCCCGGTGCTGCACAATGCCCTTGCGTTCCAGCATCTGCAGCATGGTATCCGTGCCGTCGGTGCAATCATTGGTGTAGACCAGAAAATCGTCGAACCCGATGGCCCGGTGATAGGCCAGCCATTCGAGGATGAACGGCCCCTCGTTCTTCATCGTGGTGACGATCACGCGGCGGCCCTTGCCCTTGGGCAAAGCGTCGGCTTCCAGTTCGGGCATGCGTACGGGTTTGTGGCCCCAGTATTGCTCGGACATCTCGATCAGAGGCGGATGTTCGATCAGCGAGGTCTTGGGCACGATTTTGGAAATCGACGGCGTCGGATGCCGCAGCGCCATGTGCCGGTAGAAAAGCTGCGTGCGCGCCCTGTCGGGCACCGCATTGCCGATGCGGATCATCCGCCAGATGGCGGCATCGGTGGCTTTGGCAGGCGCGATGCACCAGCGCTGCCGCCCGCCGCGTGCATCGAACTGGACACAGATGTGATCGGCAAAGCGGGTCGGGTCATCCTTGCGCACGCGCCACGGGTAGCAGTGCCGCCCGTAAAGCGCGATCACACCGCCTTCGGCTTCGACCGCGCTGTCGAATATGTTGGGCGCACCCAGCGGCATGAGGTCATGCACCTCGATATTGCAGACCGCCCGCGCCTGCCCCAGAAACCGGGCGCGCAGGATTTCGTACAGCGACATCGCGCCAAGGGGCGAGTCCCAAGGCGAGGGCGGGGGGATCTCCATCCGGTCCTTGCCGGGGGCCTCGGGCACGCAGAACGGATGCGCCTCGGCCGGGGCATCGGTGCGGCCCAGCGGCAGGTCGCTGGTCACAAGGGTTACATCGCACTCCAGCGCCAGCCGGTCCAGTTCTGCAGACAGGTCCTTGGCAAAGGCCGGGTCGGTTCCCGGCTGTGCCCGGTCGACAATGACGGCGGCCTGCAATCCCTGCGTTTCGACATGGTGCCGCAGCCAGATCGCAACGGTCTCGGCATCCTCACCGTTGCGCACGGCGGCGATGCAGTTCAGGCCCTCGAAGCTCTCCTGCTCTGACCGGGCCGGTACGATCTCGACCGGCGCAGTGTCGAGCGTCAACCGAAGGCGACCGTCGTCTGGCAAGGGATAGGTAACGCAGGCCGCGCCACCGACGCTGACGACAGAGATCGGCTCTGCACCATCGGAATGCGCCAAAAGCGCCGGATTGCTTCCCGCTGCAAGAAACAGCGTCGCGCGTGGGCCGTCCTCGTGATCCGTGGCGACGGCGTCCAGCAGGGTGATCGGGCCAAGCCCCAATCCCAGCAAGCGTCGTTCGATCACCTGTCCCATCTCGTCCTTACCTGCGGTGCACCGGTTGGTCGGTCACAGGGCCGCTTTCAGCCCGTTGACCAGATCGTCCATATCCGGATCGATCTTCAAGGATGCCGCCTTGCGTTTGTGCCAGTCAACTGCACGCGCATGCAGATCGGCCAGCACCGGATCGGATTTCAGCTCTTTCGCCAGCTTGGTCACCTTGGTCTTGTACCGGTCGATCGAGGTGTCCTTTTCGTGGTTCAGGTTGAACCGCTCCCAATACTCCATCCCAAGCACATGATGCGAATGATTGGCCCGGCCGCGGGCACGTTTGACAAGGAAGCTGTCCATCGACCGCAAAGCGTAGTGATTGACCTGGGCATGGGTGAACAGCGGCGGATTGGCGGTGCGCTCGCCGTTGATGATATACTCGATCCCACCGGGCAGCACGCGGCGCGTGTCGGCCACGTGCTCCTCAAGCGAAACGGGCGCATGCAGGCCCATACGCTGAAACTTGTGCTGGTTGGTGTAGAGCGATTTGACGAACTTGCCGGTTTCGGGCCGCAACTCGGCATCCCATTCGTATTCGGCCATACGGAACTGCTGGGTCACGGGCTTGTCGGCAAACGCCTCGATCCCGTCCGATCCGAACACCCGCCACGGCACCGAGATCACGTCGGCATCCGGCCCCGACCCTTCGACCAGCGCCTGCACCGATCCGTCGCCCAGATGGATGTTGAGGTACTCATCCACGTCGCAGACAAAGACCCAGGTGGCATTCAGCACGATGTCATAGCGCCGGCTGGCCTGCCGCAGAGCCGACCGGTGAATCCCGGCCTTGCGCACGATGGTGTTGTGCTGCGTGACCAGCCCCATCTCTTGCAGGCGGAGCAGGATCTCGACCGTGGTGTCGGTGCAATCATTGGTGCAGACCAGAATGTGGTCGAACCCCAGCGTTTTGTAATGGGCCACCCAATCAATGATATAGGGGCCCTCGTTCTTCATGGTTGAGACAACCGTATAGGTCTCACCGCTCATGTCATGCCTCATCCTGCAGGTCGTTTATCGCCCGCAATACTGCGTGTTTTCATGAAAAGTAGCGTGTCGCAGGGGAAGCTTGCAAGCTGCATGGCAGCAAAGGCACGAATGGCGCAAAAACTGAGTCAGATATCACGCAGGCTACACAAAACGGCGTTTTGGACCTAGCATCCGAAAAAACGACAGCGCCCGGCACCGACAAGAGGCGCGAATGAGGACATGCAGATGCCACGCACGCGCGAGGTTGGAACGCTCTGGATCGGGGGGCCGCTCAGCTGGCTGGAACAGCTGTGCCTGAAGTCCTTTGTCGACAAGGGCCAGAAGATCACGCTCTTCAGCTATGAGGATATTCCGAATGTCCCCGACGGCGTGATCCGCCGCGACGGGCGCGAGATCATCGATACCAACGATTTCATCAAGTACGAGCAGAAGAACAGCTACGCGCTGTTTGCCGACTGGTTCCGCCTGCACATGATCCACCAGAACCCCGGCATGATCTGGGTGGATACGGACGTCTATTGCCATCGTCCGATGGACTATGACAGCGACTACGTGTTCGGCTACGAACTGCCCGGTGAACACCGTGTGAACAACGCCGTGCTGGGCCTTCCCGCCGACAGCGACGCGCTGCGCCAGATGCTGGATTTCACCAGCGACCGGTTCTCCATCGCGCCCTTCCTGCCGAAGAAACGGAAGGAAGAGATGCGCAAGAAGGCGGAGAAGGGCAAACCGGTGCATATCACCGAACAGCCCTGGGGCGTCTGGGGGCCGATGATGGTGACCCATTATGTGCACGCGTTGGGACTGGAAGAGCATGTGCAACCGCTCAACGCCTTTTACCCGATCACCTTTCGCGAACGGTTCAAGTTCATGCGCCGTGCCGACATTGCAGAAGGGCTGATCACGTCCGAAACCACCGCCCTGCACCTCTGGGCGTCGAACAAGAGGCAGTTGGGCAATCTGCATGACGGGCTGCCGCCCAAGGGGTCGTACCTTGAAAAGCTGGTGCAGGAGCATGGCATCACCCCGGCGCTCGCGCCGATCAAGGGGCGCGGGAACACCACCTTTGACGGCGCGCTGATCGACGAGCTGGACCTTGATGAGGTGTCAAGCGTCGCCGACCTGACCGGACAGGCGCGCAGCTTTGTGCTGGCCCTGCACCACAAGTTCGACTGCGACATCCAGTTGGTGAACACCAACCGCCGGGCCAAATTCAAGGACGAGGACATGCCCTGGCTGGCGGAATACATCACCTTCCTCACCGAGAACGAGGTTGATCCGGATCGGATCAGGGTGATCCGCGCGGAAAAAGACCTGCGACCGGTGGATGTGCTGTGCAATCTTCAGGGCTTTGGCGATCAGTGGAAAACGCAGTTTCTGGAGCCGTTCCTGCACCGTTGCATCCATTCCGACACGCGGGTCTTCATGGATGTCCGGCGTGGCTCTGGCGCGTTTCCGTTTCTCAAGGCCTATGGCAGCAACACCACGCTTTCCACGCGCGAGGATGACGGCAAGCAGGTCACGCGTATCCGGGTCACGCCCAACCCGCCCGACCCTGTGATGGACGACAGTTGGGACGCCATCGCGCTGCAGCTTGCCGGTCTCGAGGGGTGGTATCGCGCAGGCACCAACGGGCACAGTTTCTTGTACATCCCGCGCGACCCGGACACGCTGGTGGTGTCCTTCGACAATCTCGACATCGCGATGACCAAACGCGAGGACCGCCGCCCCTGGGGCTACAGCTTTATCAAGGATCAGGGCTGGTCGATGCTGGGTGTGCTGGCGGGGGGCTGGACCTGGTATCGCGAAGACTGGGTCTATGATCAGTTCAACACTTTGCGGGACAGCGGGTTCTTCGAACAGTTCAAGCGCGTTGTGTTCTACGGCGCGTCGATGGGGGGCTATGCCGCCTGCGCCTTTTCCCCCGCCGCGCCGGGATGCGACGTGGTCGCCATCTCTCCGCAATCGACTGTGGACAAAACGGTTGTGCCTTGGGAAACGCGCTACAAGGTGGTCTGGAACCGCGACTTCACCGGGCCCTACGGCGACGCGGCCGAGGTCAGCAAAGCCGCCAACAGGGTGTCGATCCTCTATGATCCCTATGAGCCGCTTGACGCCCAGCACGCCGCGCGGTTCACAGGCGCCAACGTACAGCACCTGCGCGCGCCGCTTCTGGGCCACCGTCTGGGCAGTTCGCTGAACCAGATGGGAATCCTCAGCCCGATCATCCTTGGCGCGCTGAACGGCACGCTGGACAGCCACGACTATTACAAGCTGCTGCGGGAACGCCGCCGCTTTCCGCGCTATCAACGCGAGCTGTTCAACCGCGCGGTGGAAAAGGGGCATACGCGCCTTGCGAAATCCCTGGGGGAGTACATCCTTGACAAGAACCCCAACCGGGCCGTCCGCATGGGGATGAAGGAATTGCTGGGCTAGACCACCGCGTCAGCGACCGTCCGGACCAGAGCGATTGGTCAGTCCGAGGCTTTCTTGGCGTTCTGCATCCACACCCAGCTCGTGCGGCACATGTCGTGCAGGTCATATTTCGCCTCGAACCCCAGCAGCGCCCTGGCACGACTGGGATCGGCATAGCTCGATGCGGCATCTCCGGCGCGGCGGGGCGCAATCTTGTAAGGGATATGCCGATTGCTGGCGCGTGCATAAGCAGCAATGAGTTCGAGAACGGAATAGCCGCGACCGGTGCCAAGATTGACGACGTGGCCTGTTCCATCGCGCTCCAATGCCTTGAGCGACAGCACGTGCCCTTCGGCCAGATCGCTGACATGGATGTAGTCACGCACCCCCGTCCCGTCAGGAGTGGGATAGTCGTCCCCGAAGACGGACAGAACCGGCAGCTCTCCTACAGCCACTTTTGCGACATAGGGCATGAGATTGTCCGGCACCCCGGCGGGATCTTCTCCGATCAGGCCGGATGTATGCGCCCCCACCGGGTTGAAGTAGCGCAACACACCGACCGCCCAGCGCGGATCGGATGCCACGGTTTCCGCGATGATCTGTTCGCAGATCAGCTTGGAATGTCCGTAGGGATTGCCGTAGCTCAACGGGGCCGTTTCCGGCGTCGGCAACTGCTCGGCCTCTCCGTAGACCGTGGCCGATGACGAAAACACCAGACGATAGACACCGGCCGCCTCCATCGCCTGCATCAGAGTGACAAGCCCTCCGACGTTGTTCTGCATGTAGACCAGCGGCTTGCGCACGCTTTCGCCCACCGACTTCAGGGCGGCGAAATGGATCACCGCGTCGATGCGATGGTCCGCGAACACGGTGTCGAGCGCGGCGCGATCCAGAACGTCGGCTTCGATCACGTGGATGCCACGACCCGCCAGCACCTCGAGCCGGTTGGGGACATCCCGTGCGGCGTTGCTGAAATTGTCGAGAATGACCACGTCATAGCCGGCATCGACCAGAGCCGCATAGGTATGCGACCCGATATAGCCGGCCCCGCCCGTCAACAGCACGCACTGTGTCACTGATCCGCTCCTGTTTACCTGTACCGCCCCATTTTGCTTGAGGCACCTCTGGCGCACTGTTTGTTTACTAGCCAATTCAGTTGTCAATCGGTACCCGATTGGGGTGATATTGCGAGATGTTATGCCACAAGACCACCACTGGCCGGTCGATGTGCCGCAGTTTGGTCAAATTGACCTGCTAACACGCCGCGAAATCTGTCGTTTGAGAGTAAACATCTGTACGAATGCCCATGCCTTTGAACTGGACACTGACGATCTGCACATACAATCGACCGCACTTTCTGGTCGAGACCCTGCGCTGTGCGCTGAACCAGACCCGCCTCCCTGCCGAAGTCGTTGTCGTGGATGCGTCGGATGCATGGGAAGACCATCGCGACCAGATGCAGGACACGTTCGCCAGCGACTGGGAAAACATCCGTCTGGTGTATGTGCCCGCAGATGTGCGGTCGCTTACCTTTCAGCGCAATCAGGCGCTTCGGCTTGCGACGTCGGACATCGTGTTTTCGCTGGATGACGACATCTACCTGTATCCGGATGCCGCCGAAATCGTCATGCGTGTCTACGAGGCCGACACAGACGAAGAGATCGCGATGGTTGCTGGTCAATTCACGCCGGGCCCACACGATCCAGAGACGCCACGGGTCTTTCCCCATGCGCTGGCTGTCACGCCGCGACCGAAACTGCGCGCGTGGCTGGAAAGCCACCTGACCCTCGACAGCCATTTTGTGCCCTATGCCGATCCGGTCGACATGGGGCCCGTACCCGGAACGGTTCAGCATCTGAACGTGTTTCCCAGTGGGCTGGTGAATGGAGGGCGTACAACCTTCCGACGCAAGTTTGCCATCGACTCGGGCTGGACCGAGCTGTTGCGATATTACGCAACGCATGAAGACAGTGATTTCTCCTATCGCATGTCCCGTTTCGGGCGTCTTGTCGTGGCACCGGATGCCGGATTTTTTCATGCAGATGGCAACGACAGCAAAGCCAGCCGCTTCCGCATCAACACGATCCGGGTGCGCAATCTTCTGGCCCTGCATGCCGTGCACAGCCCCAATCGCCTGCGCTCTGCTTTGCGATGCGCGGCGTCCTTTGCCAAGTTCATGGGGCTCTATCTTGCGATTGACGCGGCGCAAAAGCGGATCAGTTTCCCGACGGCGCGGGCCTATGCCTATGGTCTCGCGCAGATCCCGGTGTTCCTGTTCTTTCCGATCAAGAACTTCCGGAAATGGTACACCGAGATGCAGGAACGCATGTACGGAACGCGTTACAAATCCTGACGCATCACGACGGCCAAATCTCGCGTGCCAGCATGTCCGCCCCCCGGCTGGAATCGAACTGTGCCACCACCCGCGCACGCCCTGCCTGCGCGATGGACTTTGCCATGTCCGGGTCGGCCGCAAGGCGCATGAGGGTCTCGGCCAGGGCGTCGGGGTCCTTGGGCGGCACAAGCAGGCCGTCCTCTCCGCTGGTGATCAGTTCGGGTACACCGCCCGCATTCGTGCCGATCGTAGGAACCTCGCAGCTCATCGCTTCCATATAGGCGACGCCCAGAGGTTCGGACCAGCTGGCCAGCACAAACACATGGGCTGCCTTCAGCTTGTCCTGCACGGCTTCGGCGCTGATCGCCCCAAGGAGCTTTACGTTCTCCTCAAGACCCAGATCGACGATGCGGTGTTCGAGGTCCTTGCGGAACCCGGTGCCGCCGGCATCGTCCTCACCCGCGATTTCGAGCTGCACGGGCTGACCACGGTCGATCATGATCCGCGCCGCCTGCATCAGGTCCTGATGTCCTTTCACAACGTTCAGCCGGCCGCAGCTGAAGACGCGCAACGGGTCTCCCGGGACGGGCGGAACATACGGCGTGTCACGCCGGAATGCGCTGGTGTCGACGCCCATCGGCTGCAGCGGCAGACGCTGCGGCAGAGCATCCCCCAACTGGCCAGGAAGGAGATCGCGCAACGCACGTGTGATGACGCTCACAAAGGCTGCGCCGCGCCATTTGAAGCGCTGGCCTGTGCCGTAATCCTGAAGCGGGCCGTGCAGGGTCAGGCTGTAGGACAGCCCGTAGGCATGATGCGCCAAGGCCGCGATCAGCGCCGCCCGCCCACAGGAATGGGCATGCACGTGGGTGATCCCCCGCCGGGCGCAGTCGCGTGCCAGCTTTTCGGCAGCAGGTGCGCTGATCATGACATCCATGAGAAACGTCTTGGCCTCGCGTCCTGGCAGGCGCCGTGCCTCTTTCAGGATAAGACCCCATGGCAGCCGGGGCAGGATCCTTGCCAATAAGGCTGGATTGCGAGAGGCGAGATAGGTCGTGCGGGCCATCGCCTCTTGCGACCAGCGATGCGAGATCAGTCCCTGTGGCGGAATGGTTGTGCTGTACAGGACGGGGGTGATACCCTGCGCCTCGAGCGCCGCGATCTCGCGCCAGAAGAAGATATGGGTTTGACCGGGAAACTGGGGAACAAGGTAGGCAAAGGATTTATTCGTCATTTCAAGCGACACGCGACCCAGACTTCCGGTTGGCCGGGACGATAGGTGCGCGGGCCTGCGACTACCAGCAGTTTTTCCCCGACGAAGCCAGCCCTACCCCCCACGCCGGTTTATCGCACCTTGAGGACAGGCCGGTTCCGACGCGTCACGGTGAGCGACGCCGCCGCCAGCACAACAAGCGCGGCCCCGGCATAGAACCGAAGGGTGGGCGTTTCGCCAAAGGCAAAGTACCCGGCGGCTGTCGAGAGAGGCAGGCTCATGTAGCCCAGCACCGACAGCACCCCGGCATCGCCGTTGAAATGCGCGCGCAGAAAGCAGGCCTGCGCGGATTGCGCAAAAACACCGATGGCCAGCAAAGGACCCAGATGCTCGGTCGGGATGGGCTGCCACGACCAGAGCGCGAACGGCAGTGTGCAAAGCCCCAGACCCACGGTGTAGAATGTCATCAGCACGAGGGTTGGCGTATTCCGCAGGCGTCGTGTGACGATCACCGCGCCCGAACCGGTCAACACGACGAGCGCCAAGGCGAGCAATCCTGAACCCACTGGTGTGCCATCCGGGTCAATGGCGATGACAACACCGACCATGGCAATGGCCGCGGCGAGCCATTGTGCCGGTGTGATCCGCTCCCTCAGCAGAAGCGCGGCCAGACACATGACAACCAGCGGACGGGTGAAATTCATCGTGGTGAAAAGCGCCAGTGGAACGCGCGCAATGGCAAAATAGCTTGCCGTCAGGGTCGCGGCGCTCAGCCCGACGCGCAGGACCTGCAGGGGAAGATCCGGGATGCCGACGAAGGCGTGTCGGTTTCGAAACATCCAAGGCGACAAGAGCAGCACGCCAATACCGGCCCGCAGGAACACGATCTGCGCCACGGGATAACCCAGCCCCAGCGCCTTGACGATGCCGAGCGCCCAGATGTTCAGCGCCATATCGGCCAAGAGCCATGCGCCCCCCTTGAGGTTGTCGCGGGGCGCGTCTGTGCTCATCGGCGGGGGGCGATCAGGTTCGCCATCAGGCGATAGGCACCGGGCACAAGCCGGGCCATCTGGTGATGCAGGACAAGGCTGCAATGGGTGTGCCGGCCTTTGCCGATCTCGGCCGTCAGCAGTGCCCCGGTCAGCGGATCTTCCCCGGGATCGGACATGGACAGAAGCGGCGTGTAGGCGTCATCCCAGCTTTTGGCGAAGTAAAGACCACGCTCCTTGACCCAGCCATCCCAATCCACCTCCGTGATGGTGTTCGGTTGGCACAGCAAGGGATGGTCGGGCTCAAGATGAGTGACCTCTGCCGCTGCATCGGTGACGCGCCAGCGCAGGGACGGCTGACCGATTTCAAGCCTGCGGGGTGGAACAGTCTCGGGATCCCAATTGTCCCATGGCCGGTGATAGAGGGTCAGAAGTGTGCCCCCCTCTTCCACCCATTCGCGCAGTCGGGGCATTTCCGAGACCAGACCATTCCGGAACCGCATGGCGAAGATGCCGATGACGATGGTTTCGAATGCGGACAGCGCCGCGTCACTGGTGATCTGGTCATCGGTCAACTCGGTCACGTCGGCGCCCAATGCGCGCAGCCAATGTGCCACCGCATCATGGCCGCTTCCGATATACCCGATTTTCGCCTGTGTCAGAGCCACATCCAGAACCCGAACGGTCAGCGCCGCAGGCTGGGTAAAGGCCGTTGGCGCGACGTGCTCATATGCGATGCGCTGTTCTGTCATCGCGGGCGCACCTCCGACATAGAGTGGCAGGGTATAGAGACCGGGGTCGGGATCGTCGGGCAACGTGATCTCGATCGCACCGGCGCCTTTGGTTGCCGACCAGCCTTCGGGCAGATCAAAGGTCACATCGGACCCAGCCGGGCTGACATCGGCGATGGCGACGGAAACGGTCCTCTTGGCCGTCTTGAGGTTGATCAGAGCCTTGTCCGGAGCAATCAAGGCGGCCCGATCCGGCAGAACGACGGGCGGTTGCTCGAACGGGATTGCAACGGTCGTGGATTCCAGCGTGATCTCGAGTCGGGGCAAGGGCGGATCGATGGGGTCATATTCCGGCCGATAGGGATCGGTCTGACCGGCATCGGCCGAGACGGTGATAACTCCGTCCTCTTCGGACCATCCATAAGGCAGAGCGAGGGTGTGGGTGCTGTCCGGGGCATCCCCGGCATCGAATTCGACTGTCACCTTGGTTGTATCCCCCGGGCGCAGCCAAAGCTGGTCGGTCCGGGCGCTGGCCTCGATCCCATGCGCCAATCGCAGCACCTGCGCCAGTTGGCGGTGCTTTGCGGACAGGCGATGCGCAATGGTGTCCGGCGCATCGGCTTCGGCCTTTTGAAGGTGATGCAGAGCCTTTTGCGCCGTTTTCGCGATATGGCGGACATAGGGAAAGGCGGACACGGTTTCCGTGATGTAGCCGTGCGCCAGCAACAGATCCTGCGACACCTCGGGGGCAAGGTCCGCCAGATCGGCAAGGGTTTGCGGCAGGCCGGATATAAGGTCGGTGTCCGGCCCGTCAACATGGCTGACGACCAGATGCAGCGGCCAGTCCCTTCCGGGACCTGCGGGCACCCAGCGCCCCATGCCTTGGGTCCGATGGTAGGCGCGGGACATCTGGCCGATGCGGGCATAGCTCCAGCCCGACATCGGGTCTTTGCCTGCACCGTCGATGGTCAGAGTGGCTTCGGGGGGCGGCAGATCATCGTCATAGGCCTGCCCTGCCCCGGACCATGCGGGCAGGTACATCTTGGACACCTGCCATGGCGGCAGGTTCGACGGGAAATCAGGATCGGCGGCGGCGGCCATCACCTCATGCGCGGCTTGGGTCATGGCGCGATGGTGGCCGTGCTGGCCGGGCACGTCGAGGAAGGTGGGCAGGAGGATGTCGGGGCGATCGGTGCGGACGATTTCGACAAACCGGTGCAGCAGGTGATCGTGACCCCAGATACCCATCGTCTCCTCACCGCTTTTGGAGAAGCGGAAATCGCGGATCGGATCGTCGGGCGAGGTGCCATGCCAATACAGGCGCATGTTGAGCAGATCGCAGGCTCGCTCCATCTCGCGGGTGCGCAATGCGCCCAGCGCCGGGCCGCTTTCCGTGCCGATGTCGTTCTGCCCGCCTTCGCCACGCGTCGAACAGGCGTAGCTGAGGTTGATGCCGTCGCGCAGGCCGATGGCGGCCAGCAGGGCCGTTGTCTCGTCATCGGGATGCGCGCCGGTGTTCATCAATCGAACGACCGATTGCAACGGGCGCAGCGCCCACCAGAGCTCGAGCACGCGGGGGCGCATGCGGGTCTGGTCGAGTCGGGTCTGATCAGGTGTTGGCATGGATTACCTCGCTTCTGCGATGGTGGGGGTGAATGCCTGATGCAACACCAGCGCAGCAGCGCCGAGTGTCGCGGTCATGCGGCCGGACGTTCCGCGCATCAGGCGGGGATGCGTGCGGTCGGGACGGTTCGAAACGGACCTCGTCGGCAGGGAGGCGCGGGTGATCATGTGATCGAGGAGATCGTCTGGCATCGCACCGCCAAGGATCACCGTCTGCGGATCGAACAGGTTCTCGATGATCGACAGGGCAGCGGACAGGGCCTGCGCCGCTTGATCCAGCCAATCAAAAAGATGACGGTTTGCGCTGGAATAGAGACGGGTGAGGTCGTCCATGTCGGTCACGCTGACTCCCTTGCGGGCAAGATAGTCCTGTACCGACAAACGACTTGTGGCGCTTTCGAGTTCCACGGCGTGGCCATCGACCACGACGGAGATATGTCCGATCTCTCCGGCATTGCCGAACGCGCCTTGCAGGACCTGACCGTCATGCACAAGACCAAGACCGAGTCCCTGACCGAAGTAGAGATAGGCGAAATCGTCGAGACCGCGTGCAACACCGTTCATCCGTTCTGCCATGGCGGCCGCGTTCGCGTCGTTCTCGACGAAGACAGGCAGACCGAGCGCGTTGGCAAATATCTCGGCCGGATCGCCACCGGTCCAGCCGGGAAGTTCAGACTGCGCGCCCGTCAGGCCGGTCTCTCCGAATGGGCCTGGCATGACGATTCCCGCCCCCATCAACGCGGTTTTCCCGATCCCGGCGCGGGACAACGTCTGCGTGCATTGGGCCGAAACAGTGTCTAATATTGTCGATTTCTGTGTGTCGCGCAGCGGAGTCCGATCCGTGAGCAGCGGTGTTCCCACAAGATCGACCAAAGCGGTGAAAACGGCGGTGGGTCGCACCTCGACCCCAAGGGCATAGCCGCCATCCGGTTTGATCGCATATTGCTGCACCGGCAGTCCGCGCCCGGCGCTGCGCACCCCCTGTTCGATCAGCAGACCTTCGCCCAAGAGATCGGAAATGATGTTCGACACCGCCTGCGTCGACAGGCCGGAGGCGCGCGCGATCTCTGCCCGACCAATCGCTCCGACATGGCGAATGGCGCGCAGAACCAACTGTTTGTTGTGGCTGCGGGCGCGTTCGGGATTGGCCCCAAGTTGCGGTTTCAGCGTAATGACCATGCTTTCGCTTAGCGCACCAAACTTGAACACTCAAGAAAGTTGAGTTAACGCTTGGAGAATGACCCGCCGCGAACAAGAACAGGCTGGCACATTCAACAGATCTCAACAGGGAGAGGTCCATGGCATTCTTCAACGTCAAGGCACTGGCCGTTGCGACAGCAACCAGCGCCGCAGCCCTTTTCAGCACCGCCACGCAGGCGGTGGAAATCGAATACTGGCAGTATTTCTTCGACGCCCGTGTGACGGCGATGGAAACGCTGATCACGAATTTCCAGGAGGCGAATCCGGACATCACGGTCAAGATGACCCATTTCCCCTATGCCGATTACCGCACCAAGGTCGCCGCCGCGATCCCGGCAGGGGAAGGCCCGGATGTGGTGCAGTTGTTCTATGGCTGGCTCAATGACTATGTCGCCGCAGAGCTGATCCAGCCGCTTCCCGCGGATGTGTTCCCGGCCAGTCAGATCGACGCAGAGTTCTTTCCGATGGTGCAGGCGATGAAAGAGGGCGACGCCTATTGGGCGCTGCCGACCGCCGTGCGGTCTTTGGCACTGTTCTACAATGAGCGGCTGCTGGAAGAGGCCGGTGTCGAGCCGCCGACCACACTGGACGAGATGATCGCCGCCGCCAAAGCCATGACCAAGCGCGATGGTGCGGGGAACCTGACGCAGGTGGGCATGACGGCTGGTATGACCGCGCAGGACCACCATTGGTGGCGCGAGGGGCTGATCCGTCAGTTCGGCGGTGAGCCCTATGTCAATGATTACCAGACGGTGAATTACAATTCGGATGCGGGGCTTGAGGCGCTGAATTTCTATGCGTCGCTCTTTACCGGGGACGATGCTGTTTCGGCGATTGGTTTCATGGATGAGCCGCAGGCCGCCTTCAAGGCGGGGCGTGCCGGGCTGCATATCGACGGATCGTTCCGCATCGGATCGCTCAATGACACGCGCGGTCTGAAATGGGGTGTGACCGAACTTCCGGCGACGGCGGATGGCACGCGGTCGAACTATTCGTCCTACTGGGTCAACGCGATCACCACCAAGGCCGAGGGTGAGAAATACGACGCGGCGGTCAAGTTCATGCAGTACATCACCAGCGACGAGGCGATGCAGATCTGGCTTGATGTGGTGGGCGAGTTGCCGGCGAAGCCGTCGGTGGGTCTGACCGAGGAAAATTCGAACGACCCGGTCTTCGGCCCCTTCATCAAGGGTCTTGCCTATGCCCACACCACCAAGTTCGCCAATGAAAGCGGTCAGCGGCAATTGATGGTCGAGATGATCGAGCGCATGACCCTGCAAGGCATGAGCGCCGAGGAAAGCCTCGCCATTGCAGCCGAAGCCGAACAGAAGATCCTCGACGAATACTACAACAGCGCGTCCAACTGAACGCGCGGCACGGACGCCCCGGTTCCCTCCCGGCCGGGGCGTCACCTTTTTCGGGCTGAGGCATGTATCGCAACCTGACCATCCGGCAGAAACAGATCGTCTGGGCGTGGGCGTTCCTTGCCATTCCGATCCTGTTCTATGGCGTCATCCGGTTCTACCCCACGGGCAATGCCATCCTGATCAGCTTTCAGGAGTGGAACCTGCTGGGGGACCGGACGTGGACGGGTCTGGACAATTACCAGAAGCTGTTTGCCGATCCGGTGTTCCGGAAAGTGTTCAAGAACACGTTTGTGTATCTTCTTCTGGGCACGCCGATCAGCCTCGTGATCTCGTTTGTGATTGCCTATCACCTCGACAAGACGCGGTTCATGCATGGCTTTCTGCGCATGCTCTATTTCCTGCCCTTCATGACCAGTGCCGTGGCAATGGCGTGGGTCTGGCGCTGGTTCTACCAGCCTGTGCCGGTGGGGTTGTTCAACAACGCCCTCGCAAGCATCGGCATCCCGCAGTTCCCGTTCCTGCAATCGACAACATGGGCGCTGCCCTCGGTGCTGGCACCGGCGATCTGGGCAGGGCTTGGGTTTCAGGTGATCATCTTCATGGCCGGTCTGCGGGCGATCCCGCGCAGCTATTACGAGGCGGCGCGGATTGATGGGGTCTCAAGCTGGACGGTGCTGTGGGAGATCACGCTGCCGCTGTTGAAGCCGACCAACGTGTTTATCGTCGTGTTCAGCTCCATCGGGTTTCTGCGGATCTTCGACCACGTCTTCAACATGACGACGAACAATCCCGGTGGGCCTTTGAACAGCACAAAGCCGCTGGTTCTGATGATCTACGAAACCGCCTTCAGCGCCTTCGACATGGGCTATGCGGCGGCGCAGACCGTGGTGTTGTTTCTGGTCCTGCTGGTGGTGAGTCTGATCCAGTTGCGCCTGTTGAGGGACAGCTAGATGACCGCGACGGAAATCCGCCCGACCACGGATGCCCTGCTGAAAACGCAGGCACCGAAGAAACCGATGAACACGGGCCAGTTCATCCGCTGGCTGCTGCTGTTTCTGGGCGGGATCGCGATGGTGATGCCCATCGCCTACATGATCTCGACCTCGCTGAAATGGCCGCATGAGGTGTATAACCTCAAGCTGATCCCGGATGAGCCGCATCTGGAGAATTACACCTATGTACTCGAGGATGGGCGGTTCTACTGGTGGTTCGTCAATTCGATGATCATCGCGGTGATCACGACGGTCTGTAACGTGATCTTTGACAGTCTCGTGGGCTATACCCTTTGCAAGTTCCGCTTTCCCGGCCGATACATCGTCTTCATCGCGATCCTGTCGACGCTGATGATCCCGACCGAGATGCTGGTGATCCCGTGGTACCTGATGAGCCAGCAGTTCGGGTGGCTCGACACCTATTGGGGGATCATGTTTCCGGGGTTGATGACCGCCTTCGGCACCTTCCTGATGAAGCAGTTTTTCGAGACGGTGCCTGACGATTTTATCGAGGCCGCGCGGATCGACGGGCTGAACGAGTTGCAGATCTGGTGGACCGTGGCGATGCCTTTGGTCAAACCGGCGCTCGCGGCCTTGGCGATCTTCGTCTTCCTAGGGAACTGGACCGCGTTCATCTGGCCGCTGATCGTGACCAACTCGGTCGAGATGTATACGCTGCCCGTGGGCCTGTCGTCCTTCGGGGACGAGGCCGATGTCGCGTGGGAGCTGATCATGACGGGGGCGGCGATTTCGACCATTCCGACCCTGATCGTGTTCCTGATCTTCCAGCGCTACATCATTCAGGGTGTGGTGATGGCAGGACTCAAGGGATGACGGATCAGAGCGTGTTTCCGGACCCGACCTATCGGGACACGGTGCTCGCGCCCCTGTTCGACGGGGTGAAGGCGCATTACGCGGGGCACATGGCGGCGATCAACCGAGCGCATCTGGTGATGCTGGCGGAGACCGGGATTTTGGATTCCGGGGACGCGGGCACAATTGCCGGGGCGTTGCGGGATGTTGATGCCGAGGTGGACCTCGATGCGCTGAGTTATACCGGGGAGGTCGAGGACTACTTTTTTCTGGTCGAAGCGGAGTTGAAGCGCCGTTTGGGCGACTTGGGTGGTGCCTTGCACACCGCGCGGTCCCGCAATGACATGGACCATACGCTGTTCAAGCTGGCTTTGCGCGGACGTGTGTCCGTGTTGCTGGAGCAGGCGTTAACCTTAACGGAGGCGCTGATCGCCAAGGCGGAGGCCGAGAAGGCGACGTTGATCGTCGCCTATACGCATGGGCAACCCGCGCAGCCGACAACCTGGGGGCATTACCTGGGCGCGGTGATCGAGGTGCTGTTGCGCGACATCGCGCGTCTCAACGCGGCGGCGGATGGTCTTGAGCATTGCCCGATGGGGGCGGCGGCGATCACCACCAGCGGGTTTCCGATTGATCGGGCGCGGGTGGCGGACCTGTTGGGCTTCGAGGGGCCTTTGGTCAATTCCTACGGCTGCATCGCGTCGGTCGATTACGTGACCGGGCTCTATTCCGCGATGAAGCTGATGTTCCTGCATCTGGGGCGGGTCATTCAGGACATGCAGTTCTGGACCGCGTTCGAGGTGGGGCAGCTTTATGTGCCGAACAGCCTTGTGCAGATCAGTTCGATCATGCCGCAGAAGCGCAACCCGGTGCCAATTGAACACCTGCGCCATCTGGCGAGTGCGACGGTTGGGCAATGTGATGCCATCGTTGGCGTGATGCAGAACACGCCCTTCACCGACATGAATGACAGCGAAGGTGAGGTGCAGCAGTTGGGTTATGCCGCGTTCGAGCGCGGTGCGCGGGTGTTGCAGTTGCTGACGGCACTGATCCCCGCCTGCCGTGTCAATGCGGACCGGGTGCAGCGAACGACGGATGCGGCCTGTATCACGATCACCGAGTTGGCGGACACATTGGTGCGGGACGAAGGTCTGACCTTCCGCGCAGCGCATGAGATCGCAGCGGCGACGGCAAAGGCGGTGATTGCCGAAGGAGCGGCTTTAGGTGACGGGTTCGCCGCGTTCTCGGCAGCGTTCAAGGGGTTGACCGGGCGCGCACCGGAGCTGGATGAAGCAGCGTTTCGGACCGCGGTTGCGCCGGAGACCTTTGTCGCGCGGCGAGACCGGATTGGTGGACCGGGAGAGGCGGCATTGCGCGAGGCTTTGGCGGGGTATGCGGCGGAGGCGGAGGCGGCGCGGGCTGCCTGTGCCCTGCGCAAAACCAGACACGAAACCGCGGAACAGAGACTGAAATCGGCGTTCGATACGCTGCTGGTGAAGGACTGAGCATGGCCGATCTGGCGATCCGAAATCTGGTCAAACGCTATGACAAGACCGAGGTGCTGCACGGCATCAGCCTTGATGTCGAAGACGGCGAGTTCGTGGTGTTTGTCGGCCCGTCGGGCTGTGGCAAGTCGACGACGCTGCGCCTGATTGCCGGGCTGGAGGACGCGACCAGCGGGGAAATCGTGATAGGTGGGCGTGTGGTCAACAACCTCGAACCCAAGGACCGGGACATCGCGATGGTGTTCCAGAACTACGCGATCTATCCGCACATGACCGTGCGCAAGAATATCGGCTTTGGGCTGCGGACTTCGAAGATGTCGAAGGCTGACAAGGAAGCGCGGATTGACGAGGTGGCGGGCATTCTTGGAATGACCGACCTTTTGGCGCGCAAGCCAAGCCAGTTGTCAGGCGGTCAGCGGCAGCGCGTGGCGATTGGCCGGGCGATGGTGCGGGACCCGGCGGTGTTTCTGTTCGATGAGCCCTTGTCGAACCTCGATGCACAGTTGCGCACCCAGATGCGGGTGGAGATCAAGAAGCTGCACCAGAGGGTCGGCAATACGATCATCTTCGTCACCCATGATCAGGTCGAGGCGATGACGATGGCGGATCGGATCGTGATCATGAAGGACGGGCATATCCAGCAGGTGGGTACCCCGGCTGAGGTTTATCACAAACCGGCGAATAGCTTCGTGGCGCGGTTCATCGGGGCACCGTCGATGAACATGCTGTCCGGGACGGTGACAAACGGGGCGCTGCGGCTTGGGTCGGGGGAGGTTCTGGAGATGGGGCTGAACGCGGTAGACGGGCACGCGGTGACAGTTGGCGTCCGTCCCGAAGACCTGCATCCCGGCGCAGGGCCTGCGCTGGTGCGTGGGCCTGTGACGGTGCGCGAACCTCTGGGGCATGAAACGCTGATCTATGTCGGAGCCGAGGGGCAGGAGGTCATCGCCAAGGCGGATGGGCGGACCCCACCCGAAGTGGGCGAGGAGGTGACCTTGACGGCGGCGCTGGACACGCTGCACATCTTCGATGCGGCGACGGGCAATGCGCTGCGCTGAACCGGGAACAGAAGGCAGGACAGAATGATCGATCTCTATACGTGGACCACTCCGAACGGGCGCAAGGTGTCCATCCTGCTGGAAGAGCTGGGCGTGCCCTATGCCGTGCATGCCATCGACATCGGCAAGGATGACCAGTTCGCGCCGGAGTTCCTCAAGATTTCGCCCAACAACAAGATCCCCGCGATTGTGGATCAGGACACTGGCCTGTCGCTGATGGAGAGCGGAGCGATCCTGCTTTACCTCGCGCAGAAGCACGGGCGCTTTCTGGCCGAAGGCGATGCCTATTGGCAGATGATGGAATGGCTGATGTGGCAGATGGGCGGCTTTGGCCCGATGCTGGGTCAGGCGCATCATTTCCTGAAGTTCAACAAAGGCACATCGGACTACGCCGAGGCACGGTATGGGAAAGAGGCGCAGCGGCTTTATTCCGTGCTGAACACGCAATTGGACGGGCGCGATTTCGTCACCGGTGAATATACGATTGCCGATATGGCGATCTTTCCCTGGGCCGCGCGGTTTGAATGGCAGGAGATCGACCTGAACGAGTTTCCCAATGTCAGAGACTGGTATCTGCGGATTGCAGAGCGTCCTGCGGTGCAGAAGGGCTATCAGGTCCCGAAATTCGTGACAGATATTCCGATGCCCTGAACCGGGCATCGGAGTGTCTTGACGTTACGCTGCGCGGGATAACCGCGTGGGGGCGTTTTCGATCAGTTCCGCATGCAGCGCCTTGATGACGGTGTCGGTCGAGGCGCGGTCCATCACGAATTGCACGTCGACATTGCGCGGGCCCTGGCTTGCGCCGATGGCTTCACATCCGGCAGCAGCGATCGCCTGAAGACCCCGAGTGAGCACCGACAGGCCGTTCAGATCACGCCCGATGACGGACACCATGGCCAGACGGCGGCTTGTGATCTCGGCGGCGGGGAACATTTTGGCGATGTCGCGCTCCACCCGGCGCATCGTTTTAAGCGAGGCATCCAGATAATGCGTGATCGTGTTGGCGTTCGACGTCTTGGACACGATGCGCACGTTGTGGCGGGTCAGGATGTCGAGGATACCGGAATCGTAACCCTTTACGCCCACCATATCCTGTTCGAACACTTCGAGCGTCACGATGTCGAGGCCGGTGACAATCTCTGCCGCTGCTTCGTCTGCAGGTTGATCGTCGATCAGCGTGCCGGGGTCGCCTGGATCAAAGGCGTTGGTCACGCGCAGAGGAACGCCCGCCTGACGCAAGGTCTTGGCTGCTTTGGGATGGATCGCCTCCATCCCCATATTCGACAGTTGATCGGCCACATCGTAATTGGTGCGGCCCAGTTTGCGCACGGCACCTTCGCCGACCAGCTTGGGATCGGCTGAGGAGAGGTGAAATTCCTTGTGGATGATCGCCTCGCGTGCGCCGGTCAGCGCGGCGAGATGTGAGAACGTGACTTCGGAATAGCCCCGGTCGAACTCGTTCATCAGACCTTCGACACATTGCGCGTAGCCCGTGACGATGGGCATCTCTGTCGTGGGATCGACACCCTTGAAGGCCTTGGTGATCCGCTCTTCAAGGCAAACATCTCCCTGATCGCGCCATCCCGACAGATCGACAAACCGCGCTTCGACACCCGCGCGTTGCAGCATCAGGGTCGTGACGAAGGCGGAGTGCGCCTCGCCCAGACCGGAAAGCAGTTCACGGGTGTGGCTCATGTGTTCGGGAAGGCGGAAATGGCCGTAGGAGCACAGACGCTGCAGGTCGATCAGGCAGTTACGGGCACCGAGGATACGTTCATCCACAAAGCTGTTGGCCTGTTCGATGTCCGCCGGCTTGTCCAGAATTTTGGCGTGGGCCTCTTTCATCGCATCGGCGACGCGATTAAGGGCGTCCTGCCATTTGTGGTTGCTGTCATCATGGGCAAAGAGCGCATAGACCCCTGGCTCGCCGGACTTCTTGTGCTCCAGCAGCAGGTTGGTGATGCCGCCGAAGGCGGACACCACAAAGACCCGGTTGTAGACATCGGCCCCTGAGCGATCGCCGATGAAGAGCGTGTCGCGCAGTTCTGCGAGGCGGGACATGGATGTCCCACCGATTTTTTCGACAGTGTGTGTCATCTCAGGCGTCCTCGGTCTCCGGCGCGGCGTAGGACCCGTCTTCGCGGTGAACCTCTGTGCCCGTCACCGGTGGATTGAAGCAGCAGGCCATGACCAGCTCTTCCTCGGCCCGCAGAATATGGCGGTCGTGCTTGTCGAGCGCGTACATCACACCCGGCTGGATGTCGTGGGTTTCGCCGGTGGCCAGATCGGTGATCGAGCCTTTGCCCTTCATGCAGTACACGCTTTCAAAGTGGTTCTTGTATTCGAACGTGTGTTCCGACCCTTCCTCGAGGAAGGTGATGTGGAATGAAAAGCCCATCTTGTCGTCGGCCAGAAGCATACGGACGCTGGTCCAGTTCGCATCCGACACGACGCGGTCTTTTTCATGTTCGACGATCTTGTTGAAGTCTCGGACAATCATGTCGGTTACTCCGCTGCAATCTTGGTGGTGGTGCTCAGAACATCTTCTGCTGCAGCAAGAAGGATCTTGAACCCCTTGCGCAGAGTGTCCTTGGGCGTGGTCAGCGGTGCGAGAACCTTGATCACCTGATCCTCGCTGCCCGAGGTTTCGATGATGAGACCGTTTTCATAGGCGCGGGAACAGATGTCGCCCGCCAGATCGCCAGAGCCGACATCGACCCCCTGCATCAGACCGCGACCCTTGAGATATGCGCCCGGCACCATCGCGGCGAGATCGGCAAGCGCATCGTGGATCAGCTGCGATTTCTCGGCCAACTCTTTTTCGAAGGCGTCATCGGCCCAGAACTTTTCGACCGCGACCTTGGCGGTGACAAAGGCGTGGGTGTTGCCCCGGAACGTGCCATTGTGTTCTGCCGGACCGAAGATATCGAATTCCGGGCGCACCAGAAGCATCGCCATTGGCAGGCCGAACCCCGAGACAGACTTGGCCATCGTCACGATATCCGGCGTGACGCCCATTTTCTCGAACGAGAAGAACGTGCCACATCGGCCACAGCCTGCCTGAATGTCGTCGATGATGAGCAGCGCGCCATGTTCCTTGGCCAGCTCTGCGATCCGCTTGACCCATTCGGGACTTGCGGCGTTCAGGCCACCTTCGCCCTGTACGGTTTCAAGAAGGATCGCGGCGGGTGCGTCGACGCCGCCGGACTTGTCCTTGAGCATGGCATCAAGGAATTCCGCAGTGTCGGTTTCGCCGGGGAAGAAGCCATCGAAGGGCATACGCGTAACACCATTGAGCGACGTGCCTGCGCCACCGCGGTGGTAGCTGTTGCCGGTCGCCGACAGCGCGCCGGACGTCACACCGTGAAAGCCATTGGTGAAGGCGATGATGTTGGTTCGGCCTGTCACCTTGCGTGCGATCTTCATGGCTGCCTCGACCGCATTCGCACCGGTCGGGCCGGTGAACATTACACGATGATCCATGCCGCGCGGTTCAAGGATGTGCTCCTCGAATGCCTCGAGAAAGGCGGCCTTTGTGTTGGTGTGCAGGTCGAGACCATGCGCGATGCCATCGTGGGAGATATGCTCGATCAGCGCCGCTTTCATGTCGGGATCGTTGTGACCGTAGTTGAGCGACGAACAGCCTGCGAGGAAGTCGATATAGGTCTTGCCGGTGTCATCGGTGATTTCAGACCCGCGTGCGGTGGCAAAGGTCGCGGGCATGCCACGACAATAGGAGCGGGCTTCGCTTTCACGGCGTTCGAAAATCGAAACAGTATTCATGTCCTTGGGCATCATGTGTCCTTTCAAGGCATCGGAATGAGATTTGGGGAGAGGAGGCGCGCTCAGGCGGCGCGCTTGAGATCGCCTTCACGCGGCAGCGTGATCGAGACCATGTGTTCGGTGGCGTGCCGCCCTTCGAAGTGAAGGTCGCGGGTAAAGTGCGGTTCGTCCGTCAGGTTGCCGCCGATATGGCGTGCGAAGCTGCGGAACAGAGCCCAGGACGCGGCGTTGTCACGCGTTATGGTGGTTTGCAGAAGCGTGGCGTCGTCACAGACATCGCGTTCGATCAGGTCGAGCAGCATCTTCTTGCCAAGGCCCAGACCGCGCGCCTTTTCACTGACGGCGACCTGCCAGACGAACAGTGCATTCTGATCGGGGATCATGTGTCCCGAGATCCAACCGACGACGTCGCCATCCAATTCAGCCACGACACAGGTGTCGCGGAAATGGTCTGCCTGGACAAGATTGCAGTACATCGAGTTCTCGTCGAGAGGCTTGCACTCTTTGACAAGCTCCCAGATGGCCGCCCCGTCTGTCGCATCAGGTTTGCGCAGACGGGGCGCCCGCGTTCGAGGAATGTCACTGTTTGTTGGCATCTTTTTGGACCCTTCGTTAGTTCGCCTAACTAAGTAATGCATCGCCTCGTTCATTTCAACTTCTAAGATCACAGACGCTTATAGCGGCATTTTCCCGCTGCGATGCATGGCGTTCTTCATCGTTAAAAGGGATAAAAGGTGCGTTAGGTTCCCATTTTATTTAGTTAGACAAACTTTATGCTGAACCAAGCGCATTGAAGCAGTTTGTGCTTTCATGCGATGTTTCATGACATGACAACCAACGCCAACACACGCATGGATGACAGCCTGATCGCATTGCGCCGCATCTTGCGCGCAACCGAACTGTATGCCCGCGATCTGGCTCATGCCGTGGGGCTGACACCTGCGCAGTTGCGGGTGCTTCAGATCGTCGATGAACGGGAAAGCGTGACACCCAAGGCGCTGGCCAACCAGATGGGTGTCAGTCAGGCCACCGTCTCGGCGCTGGTGGACAAGCTTGTCCTGCGGGGGCTGGTCGAGCGCGTGCCGTCCCGGGAGGATCGCCGTCAGACCAATGTGACGGTCACGCAGGCTGGGCACCGGCGGCTGGAGAACGCGCCCGACGCGCTACAGCAGCGATATGTGCGCAAGTTTCTGGAAATGGCGGATTGGGAACAGGCCCAGCTTGTGGCGACCTTGGAGCGTGTGGCCGACATGCTGGATGCAAAGGGGCTGGATGCCTCGCCGGTCCTGACGACGGGCGAGATCCAGGGCAACCGAAAGGCCTACTGAACCGATCCCGATCCGGGCCGACTTGCAGGCGGCTCATCGTAGATCGACCAGCCACTGCTGCTTTGGCTGTCGGGCAGGTCGCTGTCCTTGAGGCTTGTCGCCATATAGGTCTTGGCGATGAAATTCGCGGTGATCGGCGCCGTCAGAAGCAAGAAAACCGAGATCAAAAGCTCGTGGATCGAGAGGTAGCCGGTCTTTGCATAGAAATAGATCATGGAGGCCACAAGCACGCCGCCGACACCCAGGGTCGTTGCCTTGGTGGGCGCATGCAGGCGTTGCAGCGTGTTGGTCAGCTTGACGAGACCGTAGGACCCGACAAGACCGAAGATCCCGCTGACAACCAGCGACAGAGCGATCAGGGCTTCAACAATTGTGCTCATGTTCCACGCTCACTCGATGATGTCGCCGCGCAGCAGGAAGCGGCAATAGGCGACAGTTGACACGAACCCGACCATGGCGACCAGCATCGCGGCCTCGAAATAGATGGCTGTCCCGCGCCAGACACCGTACAGCACCAGAAGCGCGATCACGTTGATGACCATCGTATCCAGCGCCAGAATGCGATCGGCGGCATGCGGCCCCTTGGCGATCCGCCACAGGTCGAGCAGCAGGGCGATGCCATAGCATCCGGCTGCAAACAGGATTGCTGCTTCGATCATTGGAAAATCTCCTTCAGCCGCCGTTCATACCGGGTCTTGATCTCGTCCCGGACTGAATCGGGATCGTCAGTGTGCAGACAATGCACGAGGATGCTGCCCCCGTCGGCCGACAGCATTGCGGACACGGTTCCGGGGGTCATGGTGATGGTTCCCGCAAGAACGGTGATCGCCTCTGCCGATGTGACATCCAGCGGGACAACGATCCATTGCGAATGGATGTTCTTCTCGCGCTTGAAGAGGATGATCGCGGCGACCTGAATGTTGGCCACGACGATGTCCCACAGAACGATCAGGACGTATTCAAACCCTTTGAGAGGGCGTCTGATCTTGGGCCGGTCGGGCCAATAGGGCGCGGTGAGCATCGGAATGATGATGCCGAAGAGCATCCCGAGAAGCAGGTTGCCCAGCGTGAACTTGTTGACCAGCGCAAGCCAGACAAAGACCAGCGTGAGGCTCAGGAACGGGTGCGGGATCAGGCGTTTCAACATGCGTCAGCGCTCCTCGACCGGGGCAAGGACCGCCGAGATGTATCCGGACCGGTCGAACAATTGGTTCGACGTCTGCTCAAGATAGGAAGCCACCGGGCCGGCGAAGACCGACAGTGCAACCAGAACCGCGAGGGTGAGCATCACGGGCGTGACCTCGGCCACATTGGCCTGCGAAGGCGGTTCGACCGGATCTCCGGCGACCTCGGGTGCGGCAATGGCGGTGGATTTCCAGAAGAGCGCACTGCCCGCGCGGGCGAACCCAACGATGGTCAGAAGCGAGCCGACAAGGATGGCTGTCCACGCCCAGACGATCACGTCAGGCGCGCGCAGCGCGTCCAGCACCAGCAGCTTGCCAAGGAACCCGCTGAGCGGAGGCATCCCGGCCATAGCGATGGCGGCGGCAAAGAAGATCGCAGCGAAGAGACCGTTCTGAAGCGTCGCAAAGGTCGGCGTGAGCGAGTCCCCATTGCGTCGGCTGACCACCAGGTCGGCGATCAGGAACAGGCAGGCCGCGGCGAAGGTGGAGTGCACCATGTAGTAAAGCGCGGCGGTCGTGGCGACGGGCGAAAACGCGGCAACCGCAACAAGCAGGGTGCCCATGGAGCCGACGACGGAAAAGCTGATCAGCGGCATCAGGCGTTTGGCACCCAGAACACCGATGGACCCAAGCGCGATGGTGACAATCGCTGCGGGAAAGAGCCACGCGTCGATCATGCCTTCGGTGCCAGCGACTCCGGGACCGAAGACCACGGTGTGGACGCGGAGAATGGCGTAGGCCCCGACCTTGGTCATGATGGCAAACAGCGCGGCCACCGGCGCCGGGGCGTTGGAATAGGTGGCAGGCAGCCAGAATTGTACGGGGAAGAGCGCCGCCTTGACCGCGAAGACGATCATCAGAAGCATCGCCGCAACGCGGACCAGCCCGGCCTCATCCGCAGGAATCTCGGGGATCTTGGCGGCAAGGTCCGCGATGTTGAGCGTGCCGGTGCTCGCGTAGAGCGTGCCCAGCGCGAACAGGAACAGGGTGGACCCTGCAAGGTTCATCACGACGTATTGCAGCCCTGCGCGCATCCTTTCGCGTCCGCCCGAATGGATCATGAGGCCGTAGGACGCGATCAGCAGGATCTCGAAGAAGACGAACAGGTTGAAGATGTCGCCCGTCAGGAACGCGCCGCAGATGCCCATCAGCTGAAACTGGAAGAGCGCGTGGAAATGTTTGCCCCGGTCATCCCATCCGGTCGCCATGGCGTGCAGCAGGACCATCAGCGCGAGGGTTGCCGTCAATGTGACCATGAGAGCGGACAGCCTGTCCAGCACCAGCACGATGCCGAACGGCGCGGGCCAGTCTCCGAGGCGGTAGATATGGGTTGTCCCGTCCATGGCCATGCCAAGCAGGACAAAGGAAATCCCGAGCAGGAGCACGGTTCCGAAGGTCGACGTCACACGGGCCAGAACGATGTCGTGGCGCATCATGAACCCGATGATCGGGGCCAGCATCGCGGGCAGAACAACGGGAAGGATGATCCAGTGGCTCATTTCGCGGAATCCTCATCCAGATCGGTCTGGTCGATGTCGATGGCATCGCTGTCCGCTTCGAGGAACGCGCCCAGCGAGATCATCACCAGAACCGCTGTCATGCCGAAGGAGATCACGATGGCCGTCAGAACCAGCGCCTGCGGCAGCGGGTCCGTATAGCTGGCTTCACCGTATTTCGACAGGATCGGCGACATGTCGATGGCCAGGCGTCCGCTCGAAAAAATGAAGACGTTGACGGCATAGGACAGAAGTGCAAGTCCCAGGATCACCGGGAACGTGCGCAGCCGCAACAGGAGATAGACCCCGCCTGCCGTCATTGTGCCGATGGCGCTTGCAACCAGAAATTCCATGTCAGCGCGCCTCCGGTGTGTCTTCGACCCGGCTGGCGGGATCGTAATCCATGGGGTCCACGTTTACCGTGGTGCCAGCATAGCGCGCGATGCGCGACAGGCTGTAGAGCATCAACATCACCGCACCCAGAACCGTCAGGAACACGCCAAGGTCAAAGAGCATCGCCGTCGCCAGTTCGAATTCCTCGATCGGGGGAAGGTGCACGTAGGTGTAAGAACTGGTCAGGAACGGTACACCGAACACCCAGGCACCGGCACCGGTCACTCCGGCGATGATCACGCCGAACCCGATGAGCGTGTGGTATTCGATGCGCTGGCGATCCTGTGTCCAGGTAAAGCCCGAGGCCATGTACTGCATCAGCAATGCAATGGCGACAACGAGGCCCGCGACAAAGCCACCGCCCGGTTGGTTGTGACCGCGCAGGAAGATGTAGAGCCCGACGACAAGAGCGATGGGCATCAGCACGCGCGTGACAACCACCATCATCAGCGGGTGACGGTCCTTGGACCGGTCCTGCGAATAGTCGGCATTGCGCAGGCGCCGCGCCGCAGGTCCTTCTAGCAGGGCGTGCATCAGCGCGTAGATCAGCAGGCCGGCAATGCCGAGCACGATGATTTCGCCATAGGTGTCGTACCCACGGAAGTCGACGAGGATCACGTTCACGACGTTGGTGCCGCCACCGCCGGTGTAGCTGTTGTCGATATGGTAGGACGAGATCGTCGAGATATCGCGCTGCATGAAGGCGAAGGCCAGACCACCGACACCGGCCCCTGCGGCAACAGCGATGATCCCATCGCGGATCTTGAGGCCCATCGGGCTTTCATGCGGTGTGATTTTCGGCAGGAAATGCAGTGCAAGCAGCAGCAGCATGATTGTGACGGTTTCGACCGAAATCTGTGTTAGGGCCAGGTCCGGGGCCGACATGTAGACGAACCCGGCCGAGATGGTCAGACCGATGATCCCGATCAGGACAAGCGCCCGGAACCGGTGGTGATGCATGGTCACGACCGAAATCGTTGCCACGATCAGCATGACCCAGCCCACGGCAATCACGGACGGAACCGGCAGCAGACCGCGCGTCGGCGCGGCAAGCCCCCCACCCATGAAGGCAATCGCGCCCAGCACCACTGAGGCGACAGTGAAGATGGCAAGATAGCGGCTGATCGCACCGTTATGGGTGCCGGCGGTGATGCGCTGCGTCAGTCCAACGATTGCGGCGATCAGTCTATCGAAGATGGCCTTGGCCTCGGGACGACGGGCGTTGATCCACGCGCGGTCGAGGGGCGCGTGCATTGCGAGCAGCACCGCACCACCGACGACGGCGATGATCGACATGAAGAGCGCGGGCGTAACGCCGTGCCAGATCTTGAGATGCGGATGCAGGTCGGCACCGGTGACGGCGCTTGCAGCAGCGGTGACGATGCCTTCTGCCAGGAAGGGCATCACGCCGATCAGGATCACCAGAATGACCAGCAACGCGGGCGAGGCCCACAGGCCAAAGGGCGGATCATGCGGCTTGGACGGGTAATCGTCACGCACCGGGCCGAGGAAGACGTGGCTGATGAAGCGGAAGGAATAGGCGACCGACAGCAGCGCACCGATGGTGGCGAGTACCGGCACCGCATAGTGGTTGCCGGCCCAATAGGTGTGCGAGGCTTCCTCGAGCATCATTTCCTTGGACAGGAAACCGTTGAACAGCGGGATACCCGCCATCGACAGCGCGGCGACCGTGCCGATGAAGAAGGTGATCGGCATCAGGTGACGCAACCCACCCAGACGTTTGATGTCGCGCGTATGGGTTTCGTGGTCGATGATCCCGGCGGTCATGAAGAGCGCCGCCTTGAAGGTCAGGTGGTTGATGATGTGGAACACCGCCGCAACGGCCGCAGCCTCGGTTCCGAAGCCCAGAAGCATCGTCAGAAGGCCAAGGTGACTGACTGTCGAGAAGGCGAGAAGCGCCTTGAGGTCATTCTTGAAGAGCGCAATGAGAGCGCCCAGCACCATGGTGATGAGGCCGATTGTGGCGACGATGTAGAACCATGCGTCCGTGCCTGACAGCACCGGCCACATGCGGGCCATCAGGAACACACCCGCCTTCACCATCGTTGCCGAGTGCAGGTAAGCCGAGACCGGCGTCGGTGCGGCCATCGCGTGCGGAAGCCAGAAGTGGAAGGGGAATTGCGCGGATTTCGTGAAGGCACCCAGAAGGATCAGGATCAGCGCGGGCAGGTACCATTCGGACGCTCGGATCGCGTCGCCTGCCTGCAGGATGTCGGTCAGGTTGTAGCTGCCCACGATATTTCCGAGGATCAGCATCCCGCCGATCATCGCCAGCCCCCCTGCCCCGGTCACGGTCAGCGCCATGCGGGCACCCTGGCGTCCTTCGGGCAGGTGTTTCCAGTAGCCAATCAGCAGGAAGGACGAGAGCGATGTCAGTTCCCAGAACACCAGCAGAAGCAGGATGTTGTCGGACAGAACGATCCCCAGCATCGCGCCCTGGAAGAGCAGAAGATACGTGTAGAACTGGCCCACGGGGTCTTCGCCGGACAGGTAAAAGCGCGCATAGAGCGTGATCAGCAGCCCGACCCCGAGGATCATGCAGCCGAACAAGAGGCCGAGGCCATCCAGAAAGAACGACGCCGACAGGCCCAATTGTGGCAGCCAGTTGACCTCGGCCTGAATGACCTGACCGTCCATCACCGCCGGCGCAAAAGTCAGCAGAAGGATCAATGCGATCGCAGTTGGAACGGCAGTGAAACTGGCGCAGGCGTTGCGACCGGCACGAATCATGAGACCGGGAACCAGCGCTCCGAGGAACGGCAGCAAAGCGATGAGAATGAGAACGTTGCCCGTGGTGCTCATATTAACCGTTAGTCCAACCCGAATTGCCTCGGAGCGCAATATCGTTAAACGCGGGCGTTGTAAAAGCCTCGGTTTGAAAGCTCGGCGCTGTGGGGATCGTGGCGATGATCAGGTAATGTTCAGATGTTGAGAGAATGTATGTCGTATTGCTTCGATTGTTTGGCTTCACATAGGCGACTGCACATTCTGTGCCAAAGATGAACAGCGGTGAAATCTGTCTCGGGACTTCACAGATGGCCCAAGCGCCGGGTCGATCAACCAAAGATAGAGCAGTTTACGCGAATCCACCATGCTGTCGCGACCGGAGGTTGTGGTAGAGCATGTGACGTAACGGAAAAGTCTTTGGGTCGAACATTATTCGCTGAAAAATGCGCTAGGACTTTTGTCCGCTGCACAACTGAAACTCGCGTCACGCCACATGCGATTCTTGAAAAGAGATTTGATCCGCGGAAACGACAGGGATCTGAGAATCCAGTTCTCGATGATCCTGCTGGCCTATGTCATCCCGTTTGCGCTGGGCTGGTGGATCACCGCCTATTTTCTTGGCGCAACATTGTTGTCCGTGGCGGCCGCGATAGCGATGTTCGGCCTCTTGGCGGGGCTGTTACTGCACTATGTCGAATGGCATCTCACCGCAAGAATCGTCTGGCTGGCAGGAGTCAATGCGGGCATTGCACTGGCAACCTTCGTGACACCACCGGAAGGGCATATCTCGTTCATGTTCGTCGCCATTGCCACAGGCCCCTTCGTGCTTTTCTCGGCACGCAGGAGCCTCGGATGGCTTGTGGGCATGGTGTTCCTGCCGGTCTTCCTTTGGTATCTGAGTTGGGCCACGGATTATGCCCTTCTGGGCGAATTCGAAGTGACGCCCGAGGCTGCGGACCGGGTCCTTGCCCCAGCGACGGCTTTGACGGTTTTCGCAACGGTTCTGTTCGTGATCGGCTATTTTGTGCGCCGAGCCAATCTTCAGGCGGACTGGCTGCTGGAGGCGCAACGGCAGGCGGAACGGTCGAGCGAGGCGAAGAGCACGTTGATGCGCAGTGTCAGCCACGAGATGCTGACGCCGTTGCATGCGATTTCCGGATTTGCAGAGTTCCTGAATTCGGATGCCAAGGCGCGTCAGGAGATACCAGCGGACACGCTTGAATCCTATTCGGGCCAGATTCTGAGTTCGTCGAATGCTCTCCTGCTCATCATCGAAAACATCTTTGATTTCGCCAATTGGACCGCGGAAGACGCAACTGCCGAAACGTCGAAAGTGCCCGTCCTGTCCTGTCTGCAAACGGTAATCGGACGGTTTGGCAGCGCGCTTGAGAACAAGGATGTGAGCGTGTCCAATCAGGTGGACCCGGATTTGCGGGTCGAGGCGAACGCGGTCTGGCTGGCGTCGATTTTCAAGCAATTGCTCGACAATGCGATCAAGTTTTCCAATCCCGGGGGCGTCATCGTGATCGAGGCGCGCTCTGTCGGGGACGGTCGAGTCGAGATCATGTTCACGGATACAGGGCCGGGGTTCCCGAAAGGCGCGGCCGGAACGGCTTTTGTTCCGTTTGACAAATTGGGACACGAGACCGGCACGACGTCGGGTGTCGGTGTGGGGCTGACCTTGGCTCAGAATTTTGCGGAAGCGATGGGCGGCCGGATCGAGATCGACGACGGCGTAACCGAAGGCGCGCGTGTCAAGGTGGTGATGACGGAAGCGCTGGGAGAGTCGTAACGGCAAAGTAGACTGCCACGTACTGATACAAAGACCCCGAGCGGCGGACCGCTCGGGGTTTGTTGTCTGCGATCAGGCGACGAGATCGAAGCGATCTGCGTTCATCACCTTTGTCCACGCATCGACGAAATCACGCGCGAATTTACCCGCGTTGTCGTCTTGCGCATACACCTCGCAATAGGCGCGGAGGATGGAGTTCGAGCCCAGAACCAGATCGATGCTGGTTGCGGTCCACTTGACCTCGCCCGTCTTTCGGTTGCGGATCTCGTAGGTGCCGTCTTCCATCGGGTTCCAGCTGTAGGTCATGTCGGTCAGGTTGACGAAGAAGTCGTTGGTCAACTGGCCTTCACGATCCGTGAACACACCATGCTTGCTGCCACCATGATTGGTGCCCAGCACGCGCATGCCACCGATCAGAACCGCCATTTCGCGCGCAGTCAGACCGAGGAGCTGTGTCTTGTCGAGCGTGAGCTCTTCCATCGATACGGCGTACTTTTCCTTCTGGAAGTTGCGGAAGCCATCGACCAGCGGTTCGAGCACGTTGAAACTTTCTGCATCGGTTTGCTCTGCCGTGGCATCACCGCGACCAGGTGCGAAGGGCACTTCGATGTCATGACCTGCCGCCTTTAGCGCCTGCTCGAGACCGACATTGCCAGCCAGAACGATCACGTCCGCGATGGATGCGCCGGTTTCGGCCGCAATCGGCTCGAGGATGCCCAGAACCTTCGCCAGACGCTCGGGCTCGTTCGCCGCCCAGTCTTTCTGCGGAGCAAGCCGGATGCGGGCACCGTTGGCACCGCCGCGCTTGTCCGACTGACGATAGGTGCGTGCGCTGTCCCAGGCGGTGGCGATCATTTCGGCAGAGGTCAGACCGCTGTCCGCGATCTTGGCCTTGACCGCGGCCACATCATAGGAGGTGCTGCCCGCCGGGATCGGATCCTGCCAGATCAGGTCTTCGGCAGGGACGTCGGGACCGTAGTAGTTGGCCTTCGGGCCCATGTCGCGGTGGGTCAGCTTGAACCATGCGCGGGCGAAGGTGTCGGCGAAATACTCGGGGTCTGCGCGGAACTTCTGGCAGATCTCGTTGTAGATCGGGTCAACCTTCATCGCCATGTCCGCATCCGTCATCATCGGGATACCGCGCTTGGACGGATCGGTCGGATCGAGCGGCTTGTGATCCTCGGGCATGTCGACCGGTTCCCACTGGTTTGCACCGGCGGGCGATTTGGTCAGCTTCCATTCATAGTTGAAGAGGTAGTCGAAGTAACCCATGTCCCACTTGGTCGGGTGCTGCGTCCATGCGCCTTCGATCCCCGACGTAAAGGCGTTGGCCGCCTTGCCCTGATGACCGGGGTTGTCCCAGCCGAAGCCCTGGCTGTGAACCGGGCAGCCTTCGGGTGCAGCACCGATCTTGTCGGCCATGCCGCCACCACCGTGCGCCTTGCCGACGGTGTGACCGCCACAGGTCAGCGCTGCGGTTTCTTCGTCGTTCATCGCCATGCGCTTGAAGGTTTCGCGCACATGCAGCGCGGTGCGGGCCGGGTCGGGTTGGCCGTTCACACCTTCCGGGTTCACGTAGATCAGGCCCATGTGCACAGCCGCGAGCGGGTTGTACATGGTGGCCGGTTCGTCGAGATCGCCATACCGCTCTTCCGACGGTGCCAGCCATTCTTCCTCGACACCCCAGTTCACGTCTTCTTCGGGCGCCCACACGTCTTCGCGGCCAAAGCCGAAGCCGAATGTCTTCAGACCCATGTCCTCATAGGCCATATTGCCCGCGAGGATGATCAGGTCGGCCCAGCTGAGGGCGTTTCCGTATTTCTTCTTTACCGGCCAAAGCAGACGGCGGGCCTTGTCGAGGCTGGCGTTGTCCGGCCACGAGTTGAGCGGCGCGAAGCGAATGTTGCCGGTGGCTGCGCCGCCGCGGCCGTCACCCATGCGGTACGACCCTGCCGAGTGCCATGCGAGACGGATCATCAGACCGCCATAGTGACCCCAGTCCGCAGGCCACCAGTCCTGGCTGTCCTTGAGCAGCGCCTTGACGTCGGCTTTCACGCCTTCGTAGTCCAGAGCCTTGACCGCTTCACGGTGATTGTAATCCGGGTCCATCGGGTTGGTGCGGGCGCCATGCTGGTGCAGGATGCCGAGGTTGAGCGCGCTCGGCCACCACTTGGTGACGCTGTTGCCGGTGCCGGTGTTGCCACCGTGCATGATGGGGCATGCCCCTTTCGGATCGAGATTGTTGCCGTCCATGGTCTTTCTCCCTCGCAATGAATCAGTCCGTGCGCGGGCGCACGATCTAGAATGGTTCTAACCGTGCGTATCAATAAATTCCAATTGGATATTCAAAACATTCTGATAAGTTTTTCAAATGATCGGATTGACCATCAAGCAACTCAGATACTTCGACGCGCTCGCCCGGCATCAGCACTTTGGGCGGGCGGCGGAAGCCTGTTCCATTTCTCAACCGGCATTGTCGTTGCAGATCAAGGAACTTGAATCGATTGCAGGGGCGACGCTTGTGGAACGAAGCGCGCGAACCGTGCGGTTGACCGCGATCGGCGAGGATTTCGTGGCCAAGGCGCGTCAGGCCCTGCTGGCCATCGACGAATTGGAGGACCTCATGCGCGCCTCGAAAGGTCCGTTCGCCGGACGGTTCCGTCTTGGCGTCATTCCGACGGTTGCGCCCTATCTTCTGCCCGACACGATCACGGCGCTGACCAGCAGGTTCCCCGACATTGACCTTGAGGTGCGGGAATCGGTGACAAAGTCGCTGGTTGGGGACCTGCTGGAGTCCCGCCTTGATGCCGCCATCGTCGCGCTGCCGATCTCGGAAGCCGCACTGCGGGAATTTGCGCTCTTCCAGGAGGACTTCGTGCTGGTGCGCCCGCGACGGGACGAGGCAAAGCCGGTTCCCAGCCCAGACATGCTCAAGACTATGAGGCTCCTTCTCCTCGAAGAAGGCCACTGCTTTCGCGATCAGGCACTGTCGTTCTGCGAGATCACCAAAACGCAGCCGCGCCAGTTGATGGAGGGCAGTTCCCTGTCCACGCTGGTTCAGATGGTCGGGGCAGGCATGGGTGTGACCCTGATCCCGGACATGGCGGTCGCTTTGGAAACACGCAATGCGAACGTGTCGATCGCAACCTTTCCCGCACCGAGGCCGAATCGCACCATCGGGATGGTCTGGCGCAAATCGAACCCACTGGCGGATCAATTGATGGATGTCGGCGCGATCGTGCGCGGTGTCGGGCAGCGGCTCAACGCCTGACATGGCCTGGTGCAAAAGAGACTCAGTTCACGCAAAAGGATATTTGCGACACAGGTTATCTTGCGCGAACGAAAATAGTGCGACACGCTCAATTAATGGGCGTTTTGAAAACTCTTGGCTTTGCCGCTTTCATCACCTGCCTCGCCACCACGGCGGCGAAGCCCGAGGACGACCTGTTGCGACGCGTGACCGATTGCGTGGGTCGGCTGTCCGCTCAGATCGAGCACCATTGGCTGATGTCCGACCAACCGACGGAGCAGATGCAGACGCAACGCGCGCACTTGGTGGATATCCTCGACACGCTGATCACACCCGACACCGCGACACGGGTTCTGGCCAAACGCATCGACGCCAAGATGGCGCATGCCTCTCTTTTGACCCAAGCCGCCTTTTCCGAGGATGAACGACGGGCGGGATGGGCTGAAAAACGGGCGGAACAGGAATTGGCCCAGTGCGACACAATCCTGCTTCAACCGGCACGGGAAAGCCTTGCGATGGCGGCTCAAGGCCCTGATTCAGGCCCAGGCCCCGTGAATCAGCAGGCGTGGCCAGCCTCCCAATAGGGTGCCTGCATCCGCTCGATTGCACAAAAAACAGACGAAGCCAGAAATACCGCGTAAAACTTGTGCGAAATCGCCGGAGATCGCTATCCCGGTTAACGACACATTTCCTCGCCCTGAGATCTGCGGCCTAGATACCGGCGGCTGATGCGCAACTTCAGCTGGTAACGTGCGATGGAACCGGCCGTTCAACTCCAGGCTCCACCGCACTCCGCAATAGACTTGCGTTGGCGATATCTGGGGCCTTGGACTGCTCTTGGCAACCTTCGCGGCGCAAAACGTACAAAGGACGTTTGCATAATGTCGATGAAATTTCTCAGCACAACAGCGGCTGCCGCACTTCTGGTTTCCACCCTTCCCGCGTTGGCGCAGGATGTCAGCTGCCCGATCAAGGTCGGTGTCCTGCACTCTCTGTCCGGCACGATGGCCATCTCCGAAACGACCCTGAAAGACACGATGGAAATGCTGGTGGACATCCAGAACGAAAAGGGTGGTCTGCTGGGCTGTCAGCTTGAAGCCGTTGTCGTGGACCCGGCATCCGACTGGCCGCTCTTTGCGGAAAAGGCACGCGAGCTTCTGTCGGTTCAGGAAGTCGACGTGATCTTCGGCGCATGGACCTCGGTCTCGCGCAAATCCGCACTGCCCGTTCTGGAAGAGCTCAACGGCCTGATGTTCTACCCGGTGCAGTATGAGGGCGAAGAAAGCTCCAAAAACGTGTTCTACACCGGTGCCGCGCCGAACCAGCAGGCGATCCCGGCCACCGATTACTTCCTTGAAGAACTGGGCGTCGAAAAGTTCGCCCTGCTCGGCACCGACTATGTCTACCCGCGCACCACGAACAACATCCTCGAGGCCTATCTGAAGGACAAAGGGATCGCGGAAGAAGACATCTTCGTGAACTACACACCCTTCGGTCATTCCGACTGGTCCAAGATCGTGGCCGACGTTGTGGCGCTTGGCGCAGACGGCAAGAAGGTCGGCGTGATCTCGACGATCAACGGCGACGCGAACATCGGTTTCTACAAGGAACTGGCGGCTGCTGGCATTTCTGCCGATGACATCCCCGTCGTTGCGTTCTCGGTCGGTGAAGAAGAACTGTCCGGCCTCGACACCACGAACCTTGTCGGCCACCTTGCTGCTTGGAACTATTTCCAGTCCGCAGACACGCCTGCCAACGAAGAGTGGGTCACCGCTTGGAAAGCCCGCATGGGTGACGACCGCGTGACCAACGACCCGATGGAAGCGCATTACATCGGCTTCAACATGTGGGTGAACGCCGTGACCGACGCCGGCACCACCGATGTGGATGCTGTCCGTACCGCGATGTACGGTCAGGAATTCCCGAACCTGACCGGCGGCACCGCCGTGATGCTGCCGAACCATCACCTGACCAAGCCGGTCCTGATCGGTGAAATTCAGGCAGACGGCCAGTTCGACATCATCAGCCAGACCGATCCGGTTCCGGGTGACGCATGGACCGACTTCCTGCCGGAATCGGCAGTTCTCAAGTCGGATTGGAAAGACCTTGGCTGCGGTATGTACAACACCGCGACCTCGACCTGCGTGCAGATCAAGTCGAACTACTAAGCCACAAAGCGGTGCGTGGAACACCACGCACCGCACCTTTTCCCGTAGGGTGTGTGCCCTCACGCACCAACCGAAACGGATGTTCCGATGCTGCGCTTTGCCGCCACCCTTCTTGCATGCCTGACGCTGAGCCTGCCCGCCTCATCCCAACAGGCCGATGCCCCGATCCAACAACTGCTCCAGTCCCAAAGCGATCTGATCGTCGAAAGCTCGCGACGGACCATTGGGCCTGCCATTGATGCGCTCGCAAACAGCGGGTTGCCTGCGGCGCAGGTTGTGCTCGACAAGTGGCAGCTTCGCGAGATGTGGGTGAATACCGAGACAGGCCTGTTCGTTTATGCCGAAGAAGTCGATCGCGACACGCTGCGCATCTTCGACTTTGCCGATGGCAGCCTGATCGGCGACGTTCCGGATGAGGGTTTCGAACAGCTCAAGCCGAATTCGGGCATCCGGGGTCTGATCGGGACCGCGCTGGTGCAGTTCCAACTGAGCGACCCTGATCCGGACACCCGACAGCGCGCTTTGGACGCGATTGAACGCGGAGCCGAGGAAAGCCACCTTGCCGCCCTGCGCGCCAGCCTTCCGACGGAGACCGACCCGCAGATCCTTGCCCGAAAGCAGCGGTTGGAGCGGTTGCTGACGATTGCCTATGGCGCAACGGAGGCAGAACGGATCGAGGCGATCCAGAGTTTTGACGGTGATCTGGGCGTCGACGTGCGGGCCGCACTGAACCCGCTTTTGGCGGTGCGCGTCGAGGCCGCCGAGGCACTTCCCAGCGATGACGACATTGGCCGTGTGCTTGAACCGGGATCAGACACGCTCAGCCGCGACGATGCCTATGCGCTTCTTGTTGCAGCGGACCTTGCCAAGCCGCGCATCAGCGTCGAGGACCAGCGCAACGCGCTGATCGCGAATATCGCGGATGGACAGGTCGCAGGTATCCAAGTGGCCACGCTGAACAGCCAGGACGCGCGCGACATGGCCTATGCGGCGCTGGCGGAACAGGGCACGGTGACAGCTGTTGCGACCGAGGCCGAGGTTGACCAGCGTCTTGCCAATCATGTGTTCTTTGAACGCTATGTCGGTGCCCCGCCCGAGGTGGTGTTCGCGGCGAAGGCTGCGCTGAACGCCATCGAGAACAAAGTCGCGATCAACCAGATGTTCGACCTGTCGCTGGACGCGCTGTCTTTGGCGTCGATCTATTTCCTTGCCGCCATCGGCCTGGCCATCACGTTCGGTGTGATGGGCGTCATCAACATGGCGCATGGCGAGTTCATCATGATGGGTGCCTACACGGGCTATGTCGTGCAGCTTTTCATCCCGGACTACACGCTGTCCATTCTGGTCGCGATCCCGCTGGCCTTTGCCGTGACCTTCGGTGCGGGGGTCGCGATGGAGCGACTCGTGATCCGCTGGCTCTATCACCGCCCTTTGGAGACGCTGCTCGCCACCTTCGGCATCTCCATCGCTTTGCAGCAGATCGCCAAGAACATCTTTGGCACGCAGGCCCGGCCTTTGACGGCCCCCGGTTGGCTGGACGGGTCTTTGGTGATCAACGACATCGTGTCGATCAGCTATATCCGCATCGCGATCTTCGTGCTGGCGCTGCTGTTCCTCGCGCTGTTCCTCTTCGTGATGAACCGCACCCGGCTGGGCCTCGAGGTGCGCGCCGTGACCCAGAACCCGCGCATGGCGGCGTCGATGGGGATCAATCCCGACAAGATCAACATGCTGACCTTCGGCTTTGGGTCCGGCATCGCGGGCATCGCCGGTGTTGCCATCGGGCTTTACGCCAAGGTCACCTCGGAGATGGGCAGCGACTACATTGTGCAGTCCTTCATGACGGTTGTTGTAGGGGGTGTCGGCAACATCTGGGGCACGCTGCTGGGCGCCACGATGGTGGGCTTCCTGCAGAAAGGGATCGAGTGGTTCAACCCGTCCAACACGCTGGCGGCACAGACCTACATGATCCTGTTCATCATCCTCTTCATCCAGTTCCGGCCGAAGGGCATCATCGCCCTCAAGGGCCGCGCGGCGGAGGCGTAAATCATGACTGATGCAGCCCTTCCCCGTCGCCAGCCTTTTGCGCTGCGCTTTCCGTCGGTGATGATCTTTCTCGCCATTCTCGCGCTGTTCACCGTTGGTGTGACAATCCTGTCCGAAGGGTTCGGGATCGGTGTGATCTCGACCAGCTTCATCAAGACGCTGGGCAAGACGCTGTGCCTGTGTCTTGTGGCTTTGGCGATGGACCTTGTCTGGGGCTATTGCGGGATCCTGTCGCTGGGGCACATGGCGTTTTTTGGGCTTGGCGGCTACGCGATCGGCATGTGGCTGATGTATGCCCGGACCGAGATCATCGTTCTGGAAAGCCTTGCCGCAGCGCCGCTGCCGCCGACGCCGCAGGAAGTGTCGGACGGGATTGCGACGCAGATCTTCGGCGTGGTCGGGTCGTCCGAGTTTCCGCCGATCTGGGCCTTTGCGCATTCCCTGCCGCTGCAACTGGCCGCAGTGGTCATCGTACCGGGGCTGCTGGCGCTGGTGTTCGGCTGGCTGGCATTCCGCAGCCGGGTCACGGGTGTTTACCTTTCGATCCTGACACAGGCGATGACCCTCGCGCTGTCGCTGCACCTGTTCCAGAACGACAGCGGGTTGCGCGGCAACAACGGGCTGTCTGGGCTGCAGAACCTGCCGGGATTGGATGATGTGCCTCAAGCAACCGTGTCGCTGTGGTTCTTCTGGGCCTCGGCGCTGGCGCTTGGTCTGGGGTATGTGCTCTGCGCGTGGATTGTGTCGGGCAAGTTCGGATCGGTGATCCGCGCCATCCGCGATGACGAAGCGCGGGTGCGTTTTCTGGGTTACCCGGTCGAGGCGTTCAAGCTGGTGATCTTTACTCTGACCGCTGTGATCGCGGGCATTGCGGGTGCGCTTTATTATCCGCAGGCGGGCATCATCAACCCGGCCGAGATTGCGCCCATCGCGTCGATCTACCTTGCCGTATGGGTGGCCATTGGCGGGCGCGGCAGGCTCTATGGCGCGGTCATTGGTGCGGCCTTTGTGTCGCTTGTCTCCACATGGTTCACCGGCGGGCAGGCGCCCGATATCAATCTTGGGGTCTACACGATCAGTTGGGTGGACTGGTGGACGGTGTTGCTTGGTCTGTCGTTTGTCGCGGTGACGCTCTATGCGCCCAAAGGCATCGGTGGCCTGATTGACCTGATCACGGAACGCAAGAGCCCGAACCGGCATGGTGCATCGCTTGGTCCGGATCAGGGGTCCCTTCGCGAACAGGAGGCCGAGAAATGAGCACTCTTCTCGAAGTGTCGGGCGTGTCGGTGTCCTTTGACGGGTTCAAGGCGATCAACAACCTGTCGTTCCAGATCGCAGAACGCGAATTGCGCGCGGTGATCGGGCCGAACGGTGCGGGCAAGACCACGTTCATGGACATCATCACCGGGAAGACCAAGCCCGATGAAGGACGGGTCATCTATGGCGACAAGAGCGTGTCGCTGCTCAAGATGTCGGAAAGCAAGATCGCGCAGGCCGGTGTCGGACGGAAGTTTCAGCGCCCCACGGTGTTCGAGGATCAGAGCGTTTTCGACAATCTGATGATGGCGCTGAAAAAGACGCGCGGGCCATTGGCGGTGCTGTTCTTCAAGCCGTCGGCAGAAGACAATCACAAGGTTGCGGACCTTGCCGAACAGATCGGCCTGTCGGGTGCGCTGCACCGTAAATCGGGCGAATTGAGCCACGGGCAGAAGCAATGGCTCGAGATCGGGATGCTGCTGGCGCAGGAGCCTCGGTTGCTGCTTGTCGATGAGCCCGCCGCGGGGATGACGCCTGCAGAGCGGGAGCATACCACAGACATCCTGCGCGAGGCGGCAAAAACCCGAGCGGTTGTCGTGGTGGAGCATGACATGGAATTCGTGCGCCGCCTAAACTGCAAGGTGACGGTGTTGCACGAGGGGTCGGTTCTGGCCGAAGGGTCGCTGGACCATGTGACGAAGAACGAACAGGTGATCGAGGTGTATCTTGGCCGATGAAGTCCTGAAAACCGAACGCCTGACGCTGCATTATGGCGGAAGCCAGATCCTGAACGGGATCGACATGGCGGCCCGAAAGGGCGAGATCACCTGCGTGATGGGTACAAACGGGGTCGGCAAGACAAGCCTGCTCAAGGCGATTTCCGGCACCCATGCCTATTCGGGTGGCACGCTGTCGCTGAACGGCGAAACGATAGATCACGCGTCGGCGCATGCGCTGGCGCAGAAGGGCGTCGCCTATGTGCCGCAAGGGCGGGACATCTTTCCGCTTCTGACCGTGCGCGAGAACCTCGAGACCGGGTTTGCCTGCCTGCCCAAGACAGAGCATCACATACCCGACCACATTTTCGATCTGTTCCCGATCCTCAAGCAGTTCCTGCACCGGCGTGGAGGCGACCTGTCGGGTGGGCAACAGCAACAGTTGGCGATCGCGCGCGCGCTGATCACCAAGCCGAAGCTGCTGCTTCTGGACGAGCCGACCGAGGGCATCCAGCCCAATATCATCCAGCAGATTGGCCGGGTGATCGCGCTGCTGCGCGAACAGGCGGAGATGGCGATTGTTCTGGTCGAGCAGTATTTCAGCTTTGCTTACGACCTCGGCGACCGGTTCTACGTGCTGGAGCGCGGCGCGGTGAAGATGAGCGGCGCGAAGGCGGATCTGGATCGGGACGCGCTGCTGGCAGGCGTGTCGGTCTGATCCGCTCAGGCTGCGCCGACCACCTGCTCTTCGCCTCGGGAAAACGTCACCGTGGCCGACACCAGAAGCTGCATCGCGTCATAGATCTGCACTGAACTGGCGATCTGCCTGGACAGGAGCGAAAACTCGGTGCAGCAGATGCAGATCACATCAGCCCCATCCGCAACCATCTGGGCGCAGATGTCCGACAGGCTGTGCGCTGCGAATTCTGACGGACCCTGGGCCTTGATCGACCGGATAGCGGCCAAAGCGCGGCTTTGTTCGCGTGCGTAGACCGGGCTGACACCGACGCGGGACAGGGCGTCTTCGAAAACGCCGACCTGCTGCAGGGCGGGTGAGCCCAGAAGCCCTACCTTGCCACCGGGTGCGATGCGCGCTGCCTCGGCACTGGCCATGTCGACCATGTTCAGGAATGGCGCATCGGTGGCTTGGGCCACCTGCCCGGCATAGTAATGGGCCGTGTTGCACGGCATCACGAGCGCCTCGGCCCCCGCAGCGACAAGACCCTTGGCCATCTGCACCAGAACGGGCGCAGGATCGGCGCCGCCCCCTTCGAGGATGGCCTTGATGCGGGAGGGCACCTGCGTGTTGTTGTCGACCAAGAGCGGGATATGATCGGCGTCGTCACGGGCTTCGACGGCATCGACGACCTGCTGCATGAAGTAGATCGTGGCCTCTGGCCCCATGCCCCCCAGCACACCGATTTTCCGCATCAGGCTGCTCCTTTCTGCAGGGCTTGTCCGACCGCATGCACGATGATGTCCGCGACATGGGCGCAATCCTCGAGGCTGAAGGTCAGCGGGATGCGCATGTCCAGAAGACCGGAAAGGATCGCGTCGGTTCGCGGCAGATCCTGAGGTGTCACGTAGCGCCAGCTTTTGTGGTTCGAGGTGAACCCGACCGGGCTTGCAGCGCCGAACCATTTGAGTTCGACGCCCAGCGCCTTTGCCCCGGCGACCACTTGCTGGACCGTTTCTGTACTGACGTCAGGCATCAGGAACTGGAAGGACGATCCGACATAGCGTTCCTGCGAAGGACGGTTGGGGACGTAGACCCCGGCAACTTCGCGCAGGCGGTTGGCGATGAGATCGTGCCGATCGTTCCAGCGGTCGATATTCGTCTCTAACGTGGCCAATTGAGGCAGCAGGATTGCCGCGCGCAGGTTGTCCATCCGGCCCGACATGTTGGGCGTGTCAAGGCGGATGTCGGTGAACACGTCCGAGGACGGTGCCGCGCCGTGCCGGTCATAGAGCATGTACGAGCCCGACAGCATGATCGCGCGGGCCATTAATTCGGGATCATCTGATGTGAGGAACCCGCCTTCGCCGCTGTTCATATGCTTGTAGGTCTGGGTCGAGAAACACCCGGCGATGCCGAAGCTGCCGGATTTGCGCCCGTTCCACGACGCGCCCATGGTGTGGGCGCAGTCTTCGATCAGTGGCACACCATGATGGTTGAGCACCGCCATCAACGCCTCCATGTCGCAGAGGTGCCCGCGCATGTTGGACAGGAGCATGGCCTTTGGCGCGCTGTCTGTGATCTTGGAGTCCAGATCGTCCAGATCAATCACCAGATCGGGTGTGATCTCGACCAGCACGGCCTCGGCCCCGACGGCGGCAATCGCGCCGGGAACGGGGGCAAGTGTGAAGGCATTGGTCAGAACCCTGTCGCCCACGACAATGCCCAGCGCGCGCAGGGCGGTGGACATGGCGTACCCACCCGAGGTGCAGGCGAGACAGTACGCAGCGGCCTGATAGGCGGCATACGCCTTTTCTAGCTCGGCCACCGGGCCGAGTTCGTCACCAACCGTGTTGTAGCGATGCAGCCGTCCGCTGCGCAGCACCTCGACAGCCGCCGCGATTGCGTCATCTGCAATCGGCTCCTGCTGGGTGAAACTGCCCGTGAACGGCTGCATGTGCGATTACTCGGCGGCCATGGTCGGCGCGTCATAGTCGAAGGCTGCCGTGTAGCCGAAGAGCGCGACACCGCCGCCGGTATGGACGAAGACGATGTTCTCATCGCCCGCGAACGCGCCCTTGCGGATAAGGTCGATCATGCCGGCAGCGCCTTTGCCGGAATAGACCGGATCAAGCAGGATGCCTTCCAGACGGGCGAACATCTCGATAGCAGCCAAGCCTTCCTTGGTCGGGATGCCGTAGCCTTCGCCGACGTAATCGGTGTTCGCCTCGACATCCTCGCGCTTGACCACACCGGGGCAACCCAGCTTTTCGGCGGTCTTGACGGCGAGGTTGAAGACATTCTCTTCCTGCTTGGGCTTCGGCGCGCGCACACCGATGCCCAGAAGCGGGATGTTCGCGTTGATCGCCTTGAGACCGACGATCAGCCCGGCCTGTGTGCCCGCGCTGCCTGTGGCGTGAACGATGCGGTCGATCTTGAGACCCATGTTGTTGGCCTGCGTCACCAGTTCCATCGCAGCATTGGCGTAGCCCAGCGCGCCGGTCGGGTTCGATCCACCGCCGGGGATGGTGTAGACATTGCGACCTTCCGCGCGGAATTTCTCGGCCACCGCTTCCATTTCGGCATTCATGTCGAGACCCGAGCCGGGACGCTTTTCCGCCGTCGCGCCGTGCAGGAAGTCAAGGAACACGTTGCCGTTCAGATTGTAGTTCGGATCGTTCGATCCGGTGCGATCCTCGAGAAGGATGTGGCAATCCATGCCCAGCTTCGCGGCACAGGCCGCGGTCTGGCGTGCGTGGTTCGATTGCGTGGCACCTTGGGTGATGACCAGATCGGCCCCCTGCGCCTGCGCCTCGGCCATCAGGAATTCGAGCTTGCGGGTCTTGTTGCCGCCGGTGGACATGCCGGTGCAATCATCGCGCTTGATCCAGATGCGGGGACCGCCAAGTTCCTTTGACAGGCGATCCATAGGTTCTAGAGCCGTTGGCAGATGGGCAAGGTGTACGCGGGGGAATCGGGAAAAGTGCATCGCAACGTCCTTTGATTGGGTTGCCGTATCAATTCTGCATGGTACCGGCCTCGTCAAATAGAAAAACCGGCGTTATTATGCGCGTTACGCATAAAGAGGCCCTCCATGCGGATAGACTGGATCGAAGACCTCGTGGCGCTTCTCGACAGCGGCGGTGTCGCCGACGCTGCCCGCCTGCGCAACGTAACACAGCCCGCCTTTTCCCGCCGCATCAAAGTGCTGGAAGAGGTTCTGGGCATCGAGCTGATCGACCGCAGCGTCAAACCCAGTGGCCCCTCTCGGGTGCTCCGCGATCGCGAGGCCGAGCTGCGCAAACTCGCAATCGAATTGCGCCAGATGCTGTCCGACATGCGGCAGGAGCAACGCACAGGTCTGCGGCAATTGGTGATTGCCAGTCAGCACGCGATCACGACGTCCATGGGCACGCAGATCATCAATTCAGTGGCGGAACCCAGCCGAACGCATATCCGACTGCGGTCGGCCAACCGGGACGAGTGCGAAACGCTGTTGATCCGCAGACAGGCCGAGATTTCGCTGACCTACAGGATCAAGTCGGAGCCCGTGATGGAGCCGGCGTCTTTCCTGCTCGAAGCCGTGATTGGAGAGGAAACGCTGATCCCCGTCTGCGGCAGCGCCTATGCCGACGACCTCATCGCCGGTTTTCACGGAGGCACCTTGCGGATCATCGGGTATCCGACGGACGTGTTTCTGGGTGCGGCCGTGAGCCGACACATCCTGCCCGCGCTGGAAGGCACCTGCCGGATCAGCGTCGTCACGGAAACCGGCCTGTCGACCGCGGCGCTGCAATTGTCCCAATCCGGGCTTGGCGTGGCCTGGGTGCCTGCGGCCTTGGCGCATCCTGACCTCGCACGTGGCGATCTGACCCGCCTCGACGACCTTCTAGGGTGGGTTGGAATGGACATCGTGGCGCAGCGTTGGTCCGGCACGTCCAATCCGGCGACCTTGGATGCGTGGATCCGTCTGACGGCATCGTCCTGAAAAAAGATTCCCCACCCGAATAGGGTGTCCGGCATCAACCACTGTAAACGCCGCTATATCTTTCGGTAAAAACGTTGATTTTTCAATCGATTCGCTAAATGCGACCGGGTGCCTGTCGTATTGATGCACAGCTGTAAAAGGGAAAAAAGTATGTTGGATTTAAATCCCGAAACTACGATGGACGAAAGTCAAATCGCGTTGCTCGCGATGGTGGAACGCACGCAGGCTGTGATTCATTTCACGGTGGATGGCATCATCCTGCACGCAAATGATAATTTTTTAGCGGCGCTTGAGTATCGGGCCGAGGCTGTGATTGGAAATCATCATCGGATCTTTGTGGACCCGGAATATGCACGCAGCAGCGCATACGCCAAGTTCTGGCAGTACCTCAGGTCGGGCGAGACCTTCACCGATCAATTCCCCCGCCGAACACGCACCGGGCGGACAATCTGGATTCAGGCGACCTATGCGCCTGTCTTTGACGTGCATGGCAACGTCACACGCATCGTCAAGGTAGCAACGGATATCACGGCGCGGCAAGAGGCGATCCAGGACCTTGCCAAGGGCCTCGATCATCTGCGTCAGGGTGATCTGACATACCGCATCAAGATCAGCGACCAGCCTGACCTGGCCCTTGTCGGTACCGCCTTCAATCGGACCTCCGAAGACTGGACTGCCCTTTTGGGGCGGGTGTCCTCCGTCACCGCCGCTGTCAAGACAATCGAACAGAGCATGAACGCCTCTTCCGAGGAACTGTCTAGCCGCAGCGCCTCGCAGGCCTCGGCCCTGAGCCAGACAGCATAGGCTGTGAGCCAACTCAATAGCACGGTGCGTAGCGCCGTCGAAGAAGCGACTTCGGCAGACAACATCGCAAAGGCGACAGGCGGAAAGGCCGAAAGCAACACCAAACTGGTCGAGGAGATGGTGCAGGCCATGGAGCTGATCCAGACGTCGTCCGGTCGCATCTCCAAGATCGTCAACACAATCGAGTCCATTGCCGTCCAGACCAATCTTCTCGCACTCAACGCGGCGATCGAAGCGGCACGCGCAGGGGCAGCGGGTCGCGGATTTGCCGTTGTGGCAACCGAAGTGCGGCAGTTGGCCCAACGCAGTTCCGACTCTGCGCGCGAGATTGCCGGACTGATTTCCGAAAGCGAAAACCACGTGTCGAACGGGGTGTCCCTGGCGAACCGGGTCGGATCTGATCTGGGTGTCTTCTTTGAGGGCATCGAGACTTTGAGCACCTCCGTCGGACGAATTGCAGAAGGCATCACAAGCCAGTCAGCCGCCCTGTCGCAGATCAACGAAGCGGTCGGTCACATGGAGCACATGACACAGGAAAACGCCCAGATGGCGACTGAAACAACATCTGCCTGCAAACGGCTTTCCGATGTATCGAACGTGCTGTCATCGGAGACCTCGACCTTCAAGATCGAGGCCTGAGATCCCGCGCAGCCTGATTGACTGGCACACAGCGGAAATCGAAGAGTTGCGTGACATGCTGCGTGGCGCGAGGAACTGTCCGGTGCAGCGGAGCAAATTCCTTGCAGAGCGGGGCGTAATTTCGCGCCTTAGTACTACAGTTGCACTTTGAGTCGAGATTTATGATGCGCGATGGCGGCGTTGATTTGATGTTCGCGTCGCCATCGTGACCAGTCCCAAATGGC
>NZ_JALEGT010000116.1 GCF_022763305.1 Marivita sp.
CTTGGAAACTGTAGTTTTCGGTCGGAACAACCAAAAAATATAGCTTTTCATATGGTTACGCCACCCTCGCCAACCCATCATGCATAATTCGGGTTATCGGCCTGGTCGACGCAGATGGGTCTGGAAAACAGTCATTGGATCGGAACGATTGAGGACCTGCATGCCTTTAGGATTGAGGTTAGGGAGGCTATTCTCGGCACGGGCGTACTTGATTTGAACTTAGCGCTCAAAGCGCCTGACCAGCCTTTCGCACCATGGCTGCGACAACAGTCCCTACGAGAATTGATCGCCGCCTCGGCCATATCAATACTCGTCGACCCGCGTGAAATCGCACGCGTTAAACTATGCCCTGGTCATAACTGTGGGTGGCTATTTCTTGATGAAACCAGGAACGCACGGCGCAAATGGTGCCTCATGGAGGTCTGCGGCAACCGCGCGAAATCCAGCCGCCATTATGCGCGGACGATCAGTCTGAAAGATGAGGTCCAGACTGACCGCTAAGCGTGTCATTGCCCCGTTTGAGGATGCGTTCGATGCGCCTGAATCTGTTGCGCAAGCTCTGGCCGTGTCGACCAAATATAGGCGATGACGTCCAAAAACGGCCATCTCCGGATTGCGATAGGAATGACCGTAAAGGAACGATTGCGGAGAGTGGTCATGTTCTGTGAGCGCGAATTGACTCACGAAAATTGAAGACACAGATGTTTGACATTCACAGCAGACCGCTCCTGTCGTGGCAGCAGCGGCCGAATACTTAGCGCGCCGCGATCCAGACACCTGCAAGGGTGAGGCCAAGCCCCACTAGCATTACCGGCGTCAGGGGATCGCCGAACAGTCCATGCGCCCAGAGCATAGTCACCGGTGGACTAAGGTAGATGGCGGCACTGACTTTTGCCGCGGGAAACAGGCGCAGGCTGGTGTAATACACAGAATATGCGAGGAAGGTGCCAACGAACACCAGCCACACCATGCCGATGGCAAAGTTGCGGCTAAGTGGCGGCATCAGCCCGTCACCGATCCCCCAGGAGCATAAGCCGAACAGCGCCGCCCCAGTCAGGCAGTGGATGCAAAGGCTCTGATGAACCGGCATGGCACTGTCCCGGTTGCCCCTGTGCAATACCGAGGCCAGCGCGAAGACCAGCATCGAAGCCACTGTGATGCCGTAGGCCCAGGCCGGCGCCTGCCCCAAGCTGAGACTGTCCGCCGAGACCATGAGCACACCGCCTACTGCCAAGCCGGTACCGACCTTCTGTGCGCGGCTCAGTCGTTCACCCAGCACCGGCCAGGACAGCACCGCGATGGCCAGCGGCAAAAGGTCCGCGATCAAGGCGACAAGGCCCGTAGGCACGCGCTGCTCGATGGCGAGGGCGAAGCCACCGAGGTAAAGAAAGACCGACAGCACACCGAATGCGGCCTGCCCGAGAACGGCGCGGGGCCGAAGCCTCGGGCCGATGGTCAGCGCGAAAGGCAGTAGGGTCACCCCCGCCAGAAGCGTGCGCCAGAACAGCAATAACGCCACGCTCGCCTCTGCATTGGCGTAGCGGATTCCGACGAAGCCGGAGCTCCAGCCAAGGATCAGCAACCCGGCCAGAATGGGCCATAGCAGCGGATTCTGGCGTGCGGGAACCGGCGCTGCGGCGAGGTCTGTCATGGCGTATCCTTTCCGATCGCCTCTTCGCTATCGTCATTCCGAGACCGATGCATATGACAAATTTCGATACGGTCATGACATTTTATCGTGAAACTGCATGAAACCTTGTGCCAGCGCGCGCACCACGGCACCTTGCCCTTAATTGGAGAGGACTCCGTCATGGTCGACCTAAAATCCCGCCGTCTCGAAATTGACGCCCTGCGTGTACTGTGCGCGGTCCAACAGCACGGCGGCATCACCAGAGCTGCCGAGGCGCTTGGGATCACGCAATCCGCCGTCAGCCATAAGGTCAGGCGGCTGGAGGAGGCGCTGGATTGCCCGCTCATGACCCGCCGCGCCGGTGGGCCGATGTTCACCGCCGCTGGGCGGGACCTCCTGGATTATGCAGACCGAATCCTCGGCCTGCATGACGAGGCGCTGCTGAGCCTCACGCGCAAGAACCTGACCGGGCGCATCCTGCTCGGCCTGACCGAGGACACCGCGCTGTCCGACGTAGCGCGTATCTTGGCGCGCTTCCGCCGGCTGCATCCGCATGTCGCAGTGCGCACGAAAGTGCGGATGAGCCTGACCCTGCGCACCCTGTTGGAACAGGGCGAGTTGGACCTCGCCATCCTCCAGGTCTTTGACCACGAGGTGCGACCGACCGACACGGTGCTCCTGCGCGAGGCGCTACATTGGGTTCGCGCGCCGGACTTGGCCTTGCCTGACAGCGGCCCGCTGCCCTTCCTCTCCTTCGACGACGCGTGTTTCTACCGGCAGTGGGCAATGGACATCGGGCAGGACGAAGGCGCGCTGCTGGAAATCGTCTTCGAATGTTCCAGCGCGGCAGGGATCGCCACGGCGGTCGAGGCGGGCATGGGCATCGCACTGCTGAACGCACGCCATTTGCGCCCCAGCATGGAAATCGTTGATACTCGGCTGCCCGCGCCGCCAAACCTGAGTTACATCCTCCGCCGCTCCCGACGTGCGCACGACCTAGCGCTCGACAGCATCGCAGCGGCCATTATCGCCGAGGTCACCCGCATGGGCGGTCTCGCGCTGGCGGGGTGATTGACCCAAAAGCGTCCGTTTCTGTTCCGCCAGTGCTTATCATTCACGCCATGTCCTTCATCTTGTTCAGCGAGCCGAGCTTCCAATTCGTTCGATCTAGCGCCAATACGCCAATACATTGGGCCGGTTCAGCAAGTTCAGCATCTGCATGATCACGAGCGCAGCGACGTCACCATCAAGCCGGATGTGCTGAAAGAACCGCTGAAGACGCCGGTAGTTCGACCCATGTTTGGCCTCTCCCGGAAACTGACTTGCCAGGTGCGAAAGGTTCACGGTCCGACAATTTGCCAAGCCGAAGAGCAACTGAGATGGTCAAAAAATGCGCAGCTTAGATGAGTTGGTTTGAACACACTCCGGCCGCAGGCAAACGTTATAATATTACATAATTAAGCTTATGCGTTTTTAGTATTATCAACGCCAGAGCCAAGGAGCGCCCTACTGGCAGCCTTAAGTGGCGCCTCAGCGGCTCTCAGAGCGCCCCTGAGGGCGCTTCTCTTTGTTTTTCATGGCTACCCCGCTGAAAAGTCATTGAGGCTCTCAGTGAGCCGCTCTGTCGCTCTCTGCGCGATTTGCGATCTTGTTTCGAAAACGCAAATTTATTTTCACCGCGAGACCTCGGAGCGTGCCTACAGACTTCGGGACATGGGCCGCAGCAAAGTGTAACAGATTTCCCAGCAGCCGCCTCCCGCCTAAGTTATTGTAAATAAACGTTTTTTATTTTTCCCGCCCAAAAATGTTACAGGCCGTTATATTTTTATTATTTAATATCAATAGGTTACAAAATGTTACGTGTTACAAAAAAATATATGTATCGGGTGTGGGTGCGTGCGTGCGCGCGTGTGTATGTGCGTGCCTGCGCGCGTGCGTACGCGTACGTGTATACATTTATCTATATTACGTAACATTGTTATATTTATATATATGGTACTGATTTTATTAAGAAAATCCTGTTACAAAAAGCGTAACACCCGCGTAACATTTTCCAAATCTGTAACATTTTTCCAAAATCAAGGTCCTCCAGACGAAAAATAATAAGTATATCATATACTTGCCGACCGTTCCTCATCTTCGTTATGTGTCTCGTTTAATAAGTGTGTGAAGCTATTCAAAGTTATGCGAGATGCAAAAACGATCACGGAACCCCCTGTAAAATAGAATTTTTTCTTGGCAACCGCAGTAGCGTTACAGATTTCAGCAAAATTGGCTGCAGGATCAAAGTTCGGAATGGTCAGGCTGTTTCGCCAGGCGGCTCATGAGAAGCGGATGAGGTCATCTCTCTCACCTCACCTCCAGCCAGGTCCCTTCCGGCCGCTCCGGTTTTTAACATTCGAGACCGCGTGACATCCCGAGAATTAGGCACAAGCCAGACTTCCAGTGATCACCGAAAGTCTTGATGTCGTCAGAAATCTTCATCTGAAAATCAGTTTCGCTACAAATATAGCAAATCCCCGCACCGCGTTTTTCAAAGATCAGACCCTCCGAATGCCACTTTAAAAGGGTGGAGATTAGGTCCCTACTTGCTGCGCAGGCAACGAATTGGTCCGCTTTGTACTCACTGTCCTCACTGTCCTCACTCAGGTTCGGAGTTGCGATACCTGATATAATACCTTTTGTGATTCCTACGGTTGTGCTCACCGGACGGTCGTGTGTGATCGGCGTAAGCGGTTGCTTGAAGTCCAGTCTGGTGCAGCTTGACGCCCCTGAATAGCGTCTTCACGAACTCACTGACAATGATGTTTTCTACAACCAGTGCATCATCTGCATAGCAAAACAGATCGGCGGGTTTTGCCCGCGGAGACCTCGGTCTTGGGAGCGCAGGGGAGACAGATGACGAGTAGCGCTGAAGCGGACCGGCTGGAAGCCGGTGGCTTCGATCCATTAGGTGGAAAGTGAAGCGCATGCGCGACGAGGAGCTCCGACCCATCCCGGAGATCTCTGCCCTGTTCAAGGTCAGCGAGAAGACGATCCGGCGTGTCTAACTTTCATGTGTGCTGAACTACAAAGGATAAGCCCCGCACAAGGCAGGGCCGAGCTCGGAAGTGTAACCGATTCCCAGTTTTCATCTGGCAGCCATTGGGCCCATCAGGATCCGGTATCTCTTCAACCTTGCATCTACTTTACCGCGTGCGCAGTGCGTGAGGCGGGCGTTCTCACTGGTCTGTCTCTGGTCAGTACGCTTCCACTTCGTGGATCGCGACAAGATCCTCAAAGCCGCCTTCCCGACGTGTAACAAGGTAAGGCGCAAGCGCCTTTCGGACCTCGATGGTGCGGCTCTGCCCTTCATCCAGGCCATAGTCCAGCTTGGCTGACCGCGAGGCATTCTGTTCGACAAGACTGATCCGGAGCCTCACCTTGCTGCGCCAGTCCTCGTCTGCCCGCCCGTCGATATAGGTGGGCATGTCCGTCCGGCTGAAGCTGAAGCCAACCATTCTCGACAAGACGAAGTCACCGTATCGCCCCCTGAGGTGGTCGAAGCAGCGCGCATGATAACGACCGGCGATATCGACAATCGCGTGCGGGGAAATGGCACGCCATTCTGGGTTTTCAGAGCGCCGGGACACATAGTGGACGAAGACAGGAACCCGCTCGTTGATCGCCCCTACAATGGCACCAACCGTCTGGTCCGTTGGTCTGGCTCTGGCAACGGATGTCACGGCAACGAAATTGCTGCCTGTCATCACGCGGAGAAATTCGTTCAGGTTGGGCGCATCGTCACTCGGGCCGATGTCGAGGTCCCCCATCTCCACGACCTTCAGCTTTCCACGCTCCAGCTGCACGCCGGCGTCATCCGGGATCGACGCGAAGAACGCCGCCTGATCCCGCGACAGTGTCGCATCGCTCATCCCGAAGGCGCTGATCAGGGCCTTTTTCTCGCGCACCCCGAACCGCCCCAAGGACCTCAGGCAGAACTGGATCCAGCCCAGTCTTTCTCTTCTAACCAAGATAGCCTTGTCCTAAATATTTTCATCATGAAAAAAACTATATCTTGATGCTCGTTTTTTGCAAGCCTAAGTTTGCCGTGACCGAAGGAGGATGACAGTGGACGAACAAGATGCAGTCGACGTCGAAGCCGAAGCGCTCGACCCCGAAAACTCCAAGGATGCGGCGGACACCAAGGCCAAGGCGGCAAAGGCCCTCCTGAGCTTCAAGTCCCTTGGCCGTCAGCTCACCCTCGAGCAGGTCGAGGCCGAATTTTCCCTCATGCTTCCTGCCTTCCGGGAGCCTCCTCGTCCGACGGATTTCGAGAAGGTCGGCATGGGGAGCGGCTCGCACCTCTTGAAGTTGACGACCCCGAGAGCCGCTCTCGATCAGTCCGTCCTGCGCTTTTCGCGCACAGCTTCGAACGCTCCTGCGGTTTTCGTCCCCTCGGTCAATGCGCCCGACATTCCCTTTGCCAAGATCGTCTACCGGCCGCTCGAGATCGTCGGCCGCGAGCCGAAGTCGGTCGTGGACCATATCCGTGATCCGGATGAAGTCTCGCCGTCTGTCCTTTCCGCTTTCGCAACGGTCTTCGGCGATGACTGCCTCGATGCGCTGCGCAGCGCCCTCCTCGGCGAGGGTCAGGTCATCGCGAGCCTTCCCGATACCGGAGAATTTCCGACCATCTTCCTCCCCCGCCCCGGCGGAGGCGATCTTCAGGCAACCCCCGTTTCGCCTGTCGAGGCGTTCATGGGCTTCAAGAACATGTCCTCGGCATGGTTCCTGAAGCAGGAAAAGGACCAGCCACCGGTTCCGAGGGGCCGCTGGTCGCGGCAGGCCGTCAGCGCGAAACCGCAGAACATTTCGGGCGCGATCGGCGGCCCTCGCCAGCGCTTCATGGCAACGATGCCGTCGGTGATGCGGGACTACAAGGCAGGCGTCCTGCGCTACGCCCTTGGAGGGTCTTTCCCGATCTGGCGGGATGAGGATGTCGAAGCCGCAGTCCTGCATTATGCCGGCCGTCTCGACATGGAATACACCAACAGCGACATCCGCTCCGGAACGGATTGGTATGCCGACCAGCTGATCAAGAGCGCCCTCGACTTCACTGCGGAGGTACGCCGTGACGCGCGGGATTTTTTGGAAGAGCGGGGCCTCGGTGAGAAAGATCTGCCGGAGCCACCCTTGCCGTCCGCCCTTCTCCTGCGTCGGCGCTGGAAGAAGGACGACCAGCCCAAAGCCATGAAGGCTCTCACCTCGGGTCATTTCCAGGATCGTGAGCGGCTCGCCCTTGAGAAAACGGAGGCCTGACATGCGCTTTGCCATCCGCAACTTGCGCGCCAGCCGCGTCAATCTCCTGATGAACGACTATGCTGCGGGGTTGCCGAGCCCCATGGCTTTCCTCGGCCTCGCAGAGTCCATCGGGCGCGATCTTGGGGTCGAGCCCTGGAGCGCCAGCATCCTGCCGGTGCTGCATGCCGTGCATGTGTCCGAAGGCCGGACCAAGCCGGAGATGGAGCCGAAGTCCGGCGCCTTTACCCCGATCGAGATCATGGAGGACATGGTTGGCACGGTCGAGGTGTCGCTCCTCATCGATCTTCCCGGCATCGAAACCGTCGCAGACGTGAAAAACGTCGTTCTCACCAAGCGTATTGCCGGAGGCACGATCGCCAATCGGGATGTCCGTGTCGACGCCATCCCTTTGGATGGCGCGGGGTTCAAGGGCCTGTCCCGCGGCTATGCGATGGTTCGTCCGGATCAGGTCGAGCGCCAGCTGATCTCTTCGGGTGATCTCGTCCAGATGGAGCGTATCGCACAAATCCTCTTCCCTGCCGTGCGCGAGCCTGGGCGGGGTTGGATTGTTCCCGTTGCCGTGGGGCATCGGCTTCTCGAAAATCCTGACACGGCACAGAGGCGCATCCGCGCCCGGTCGCCGGACATGCCTCATGTCTTTGTCGAGCCCTGTGTCGGGATCGCGGAGTTGATCTCCATCCGGAATGCACGTCTGACCGCACTCAATGAAGCGGATCTAACCGAGCGCTTCTGGCGCTGGTTCGTCACTGACAGCCACATTCTCGGTCATCCCTCCTACCAACCCCATTCCTCCCATCACCCTCACAACGCCACGGCCTGAAAGGAATTTCCCTATGGCAAAAACGAAAGCCTCCACTGCCGCATCCTTCGAGACCGGCATGCTCGCCTATGCGCGCTCTCTGCAGATCTCCGAAGGGGTTTTCTTCGGGATCAACGGCGAGCGCCGCATCCCCGTCGAGGTCCTCGAAAAGGGTGTTCGCGGTCAGTCTTCCGAGGACAGGGCCAAGAACCCCGGCCTCAGCAACCCCCAGACGGTTGAGTTTGCGGTTCTTCCGCAGGGCTGCACCGCGGTCGCGCTCGACTTCTCGGTGCGCGTCCTGCCAAAGGCCATGAAGCCGCATGCCTGCGGCAACCCCATTGTCGGCAAGACCTATGAAGACCTGGCCGCCGAATATGCGCGCGCAGGCGGCTTCGGAGTTCTGGCAGAGCTCTATGCTTGGAACATCGCCAATGCGCGCTTCGCCTGGCGGAACCGGTTCCAGATCGATGCCTCGAAGGTCATGGTGCGCTTTTCCGGCGAGGCCATAGCCTTCGATCCCTCCGTGCTGTCGCTCGAGGATGTGGCGGACCGCGACGAAATGGCGGCAGCCCTCGTCGATGGCGATCGCGCGGCGCTCGATCGCTTCATTGACGGCATCGCGCAGGGTCTCGTTGCGACACCCTTTGTCTTTGATGTGAGTTGGGTGGCCGAGATGGACGCCGGCCAGGAGATCTTCCCTTCGCAAGAATACATTCGCGAGGAAAAGGCCGCGAAGGACCTGAGCCGCGTCTATGCCAAGCTGCCCGTCTTCTTCGGGTCTCGTGAGATCGGGCAGGCCTCGATGCATTCCCAGAAGATCGGTGCCGCTCTGCGCCACATCGATATCTGGCACGGAGACGAGGACTACGGCCCGATCGCCGTGAACCCATATGGCGGCGTCCAAGAAACGGCAGCTGTGCTCCGCAATGCGAAGAACAGCTTCTACGACATCCGCAAGAAGGCCGAAGAGGTGATCACGGATATGGCCAATGCCGAAACGGCGGCGGACATCCCTGGCCGGATCCACTTCATGATGGCCAACCTCGTCCGTGGGGGCGTCTACGGCTCTTCCAGCAAGAGCGCGGAGGCGAATTCCTGATGGCTGATCTGAACATCGGACAGGGGCGCTGCCAGGGCGGCGCCCGCCTCCTTATCAAGCCGGTCAGGGCTGTGATCGAACTGGGCGCCCTGCAGGACGTCCTGACCCCAACCCTGAATTGCGTGCATCATGCCAATCGGACCGGACGCGATGACGATTTCATCGCGGTGGCCTTGCCTCAGATGCAAAAGGGCCGGGAGGCGATGCGATTGGGTCATGAGATCGAGCTGATCGGGTCGGAGACTTCTCTGTCCCGTCTCGAAGAGATGGACGGTCTCAAGACCCTGCGGCGCCGCGGCATGATCGAGGAGATCGAAATCGGCGAGACCTGGATCGATATCGGCGCAACGGGCGCGGCCTATATCCGGGACCGCAAGGAGGTGAAATACACGCCCGGCTGGATCCGGCGGACGGTTGCCCGCGCGGAGCGCCGCGGCAAGCCACTCGGGAAACGCCTGAAATCGATCCAGGCGGCCCGTGGCGAGGCCTTGGCGCTCTTCTATGGCGATGTGGTCGTGCATATCCGGGAGATCGTCGCGCCAATTACGGAAGTCGACCTCATGGTTTCCACCTACGGCTTCTCGAGCGCGAAAACCCCCGCCGTTCTTCCTGTGATGCCCGACTCGGCTCGGCTGGCAAGCGATGCAGCATAAGGGTGGCCCCAGACTTCTGGTCACCGACCGGGAGGGCGCGCTCTATCTCGAGCGCGCCCGCATCCATGTCGAAGATGGACGCATTACCTACCATGTTTCGGATGACGAATACCGGCGGGAATACAACATCCCGCATGTCAATCTTGCTGTTCTATTTATCGGTCAGGGCACCTCGATCACCCAGGATGCCATGCGCCTTCTGGCCGAGGAGGGCGTCTATCTGGCGGTGACAGGGACGGGCGGGACGCCGCTCCACATGGGGTCTCTCACCGCCTATACGGCCACGCGGCATTTCCGGGACATGCTGCCTGTCTATCTCGATGAGGCGCGCTCTCTTCAAGCCGCCAAGATCGTGATGCGCGACCGCGCGGAGCGCATGCGCAAGATGGGCGGCGCATTGGCCGGGCGTCATCTCGGGCTGCGCGATCCGACGCCGCTGGCTCGCATCTGCAAGACTTTCGAAGATCGCCTCGCGTCCATCACCTCGATTCAGGAGCTTCTGGGGGTCGAGGGGCAATTCGCCAAATCCTGCTACAAGTTTTTCGCAGAAGCCTCAGGCCTGTCGAAGACTGGCGAATTCCGCCGCCTTGCCGGTGTCGGAATGTCGGATGACGACGTGCAGGACAAAGGCGCCCCAGCGGATCTGATGCGGCTGGTCAACCGCTTCATCGATCATGGCAACTATCTGGCCTACGGCATGGCCGGCAGCGCGCTTTGGGCGCTCGGCATTCCACCCCACATGTCGGTCTTTCATGGCAAGACCCGGGCAGGCGGTCTGGTTTTCGACCTCGCCGACAGCTTCAAGGATGCGCTTGTCCTGCCGATCGCCTTTGCCGCCGTCCGTAACCGCAAGGACAAAGATCCGGAGAAGGTCTTTCGTGACCGTCTCATCGCGGCTTTCGATGATCGCAAGATCCTTGCGGAAGCGATCGCTACGGTCGAGCGCATGATTGCGTCTCCTTCGGCTGCGCCCTCGACAAAGGAGCAGACCGATGCGTGAAGTGATTGTCGTTTGTCGGTCGCGCAAAGCGTCCCGGGATCATGTGGCGCGCGTTCTGGATCGCTACCTCTGGAGAATTGGCGATCGCACCTGGCGGGGAAAGGCATCGAACGCCTGCCTCGACCGCATGGCTCGCGAACTTCGCAAGAAGGCCAGTCGGGCAACGGCAGTCTCGATCCAGGAGGTCAGGAGCTCGGTCGAAAGCCGCATGCCGTTGATCCGCATCGGCTCGAGATCGATGTTCTCGGAAGACGGCCTCGTGCCCGTCTCCTCGCACCCTTCCGCATTTATCCGGTCGAGAGGCTCACCCGTCTCCCGTAACGGTCTTGCTGCTGTTCGAATCGCCGCTCTCTTCCACGATCTTGGCAAGGCGACGGTCCTCTTTCAGGACATGATCCAGGCCGCCCTGGCTGGCGTCAAACCTGAGGCATCCTTCCTGCGGCATGAGCTTTTCTCGGCTGCCGTTTGGGATCGACTTTTCGGGAAGCACAGCGATCGGGATCTGCGGGCAGATCTGCTCACCCTGACCCCGGCCGAGATCGATGTGGCTGTCGCAGCTACCCAAGATTGGCTTCTGCGCGGCGGCTCTCCGGCGGACAGGGCCCTGTCCTTCGATTTCCTGCTGGACGAGACCAGGATTACCTTCGCCGTAGGCATGCTGATCTTGACGCACCACCGCATCCCGGAAGGAGATTCGGACCATCTCGGCTTGAACGGAGCAGTGCATTCGGGACCCCTTCCACAAGATGCGCGCAGGAAGCTCGAGATCGCGGACGGTGTGCCATTCTGGCACGAGGAGTGGTTTTCCCGCGGGCTCCGGACCGACGCATCAAGGATTGTGCCGGGCATTCCTGTCGAGGGTCTCGACATTGCCCTGAGGGGGTCCCTGGTATTTGCCGACCATGTCGGGTCCGCCCAGAAAGAAGAGGCACCCGCCCCTGCGGAGCACCTGGCCAACACCACCGGCCCGAAACAGAAACCGGTTCCGGCTGACAGTTTGTCGGCGCATGTCCGGAGGGTTCATCGGAATTGCGTCCCGGCCTTCGACCTGCTTCATCGTCTTCGTGACAGGTTCCCGGCTCTGGGCGAAGACCAGATGCCCGGTGATCTCGTTCGCCCCGAGATCTTCGATCGTCGCTTTGCCTGGCAGATGGAAGCCGCACGCGCGGCGCGCGACCTTGCCGGATCTCGCGAAGGCGGCTTTTTCGCCTGCCTCATTTCCGGAACCGGAACGGGCAAGACGCGGGGTGCCCCCACGATCCTTGCGGGGGCAGCTTTCGGGGACATCCGCCCCGAGAGACGCTATTTCCGAATGACACTTGGCCTCGGCCTCCGTGTCCTCGCCACCCAATCGGCCCGAGAATACATCAAGGATCTGCGGCTTCCGGAGGAGGATATCGCTGTCCTCGTCGGAAAGGCGCCCATCGAATTTCCGGAAGATGGTGCAACTGAAGACCCCCAGGGATCGGACAGCCTTTCTGCTCTGCCGGACTGGCTTCGTGTCGAACAGATGGAGGGTGGCGCCCCTCCGGAGGGCAGCGCCAGGGAAGCGGAATGGCTCCGCGGCCTCAGCCTCGATACAGATCGCGGTCTTCCTGCCATCCTTCAGAAGCTCGTTGCCATTTCCGGCAAAAAGGCAGGCATGCTCAGCCTCTTGGCCGGGTCCCCCGTCATCGTAGGAACCGTCGATCACCTCATGGAGGTGGCAGCGCCGCGGCGCACGCGATTTTTGCCGGCGGCCATTCGCACGCTCTCCTCTGATCTTATTCTCGACGAGATCGACCAGTATGGGGCGGAAGATCTCGCGGCGCTTGCGCGCCTGGTCTTCCAGGCCGCCGCCGGAGGGCGGCGGGTGATCCTCATGTCCGCAACCCTGACGCGGGATGTCGGGGAGGCGCTCCATGCGGCCTATCGGGCGGGATGGGCGCATCATGCGGCCTCTTCCGGCATGTCCGATCATGTCCATATCCTGCTGACGGGCGATGCGCCGGGATCGTTCGTCACCAATGCCGACGGCACGGAGTTCGGACCTCTTTACGATGCCTGCCGGGGCCAAGTTCTGGCGGCCCTCGCGACAGCGCCCGCCTTGCGGCGCGGCGAAGTCCTTGCTCCCTGCTCTGGCTGGAACGAGCTGCTCATGCAGATCGAGCAAGGCTGCAGCCGGATGCATGATCTGAACGCCTCCGAAATCAATGGGTTTCGGGTGTCGGTCGGCCTGGTGCGGATGACCCGAATTTCTCACACTGCGGCTCTGTTCCAGCAGATGGCGTCAGGTGACATTGGTGGCCGATTGCGCGTGAAGGTCTGCCTGCACTCGAACTTCCCTCGCCTGCACCGCGCCTGGATCGAGGATCGCCTGAAGCGGGCCCTGACTCGGAAGAAGAAGGACGACCCCAACGAGGGCCTACGCAGCCTGTGCCATGCGGAGGATCTCTTCGAACGCGCCGATGCCATCGGAGCGCGGGACATCGAGATTGTCTGCGTGACTTCTCCCGTGATCGAGACCGGGAACGACCTCGATTTCGACTATGCGATCCTCGATCCGGTCTCGATGAGATCGATTATTCAGGCGGCGGGCCGCGTCCGACGCCATCGTCCGGCGGCCTGGGCCGCGACCAACACGCTCATTTTGGGGCGTAGCCCCATCGTGATGCAGGGCAGAAAGCTCGCCATGCCGGGGGTCGAAACGGATCTTCCCAGGGAAACCCTGGTGTCCCGTGGAAATCTGTCCCGCTGGGACAAGAGGAACTTCTCTGACCTCGCAGGCGAAGTATCCTTTGCGACGATCACTGCAGCGCCCATTCTCTCGGACGATCAGTCCTGCCCGCTTCGGGAAGAAGAGGCTCGCCTGCGGCGCGACATGCTGGTGCGCGAGGGCGCCAGCCCGCCTTTGGGCCGCTACCTGTCGCACGCTGTGTCCCGGATGAACACGACCTTCACGAGAACGCGGGTCTTCCGCAGGTCGACCACGAGGACCCTGCGCTATGCCCTTTCAGGGGATGGTTTTTCGGAAGGCGTATGGCTTCTCGATGTAAACTCCGGACAGCACCCGATCATCTGGCGCGTTGCGACAGGACATGGTCTTTCCCTGAGCGAGCCGGCACCAGATCTCGAGGATGGATATCTCTTCACGAATATCCTGGAACGAGCCTGGTTGTCCCGGGCGCCGGATGGACGTCCAATCTCGGATCCCGAATTACGAGATCTTGTGACGCTCGACGTTGCCTTCTATGATAATGGAAGGACAACGTTTCCCCAAATGACCTATGGAGAGCAGACGGGCTTTACGAGGAATTCTCCGGAGGATCTTTTTCAAGACTTTGGATCTAATTAGTTAAATCAATGGTTTAGCTTGCTCTTTGAAATTGATGGTAGAAATGAAGATCGCCTAACAAGGCGTTCTTTTGTCTCGTTTTTTCATGAAAACGGGAGACCTCCCCGCCGGATAGGCGGCTGAGAGATTCTTGTTGTCGCGCTCGGAGAGGCCGACCTTCCTCCCCGCCGGATAGGCGGCTGAGAGAGCGAAGGGTGCGGCCAAGGGTGTTGAGGATTTCCTCCCCGCCGGATAGGCGGCTGAGAGACTCGCAATTCGTCCCACGTCGGACGTTACAATCCTCCCCGCCGGATAGGCGGCTGAGAGACGAAGCGGGCCGGTTATAGGCGGTGTGCCTATCCTCCCCGCCGGATAGGCGGCTGAGAGATCACAGATGCAAACCGTGAGGCGTTGGAGTACCCTCCCCGCCGGATAGGCGGCTGAGAGACGCTTTGGCCGCACCATGACGCTCAAGAAAAACCTCCCCGCCGGATAGGCGGCTGAGAGAGCAAACCAGATGCGCGAAGCACAGGGCCAAGTCCTCCCCGCCGGATAGGCGGCTGAGAGACAGTGACGGTCGAAATGCTGGCAAGGCTATACCCTCCCCGCCGGATAGGCGGCTGAGAGATTGCTGGTAACGGCCCGCGTCGATGTCGTAGCCCTCCCCGCCGGATAGGCGGCTGAGAGAGCAGAGCTCTTGGCTGCGTCAAATGCAGCCTTCCTCCCCGCCGGATAGGCGGCTGAGAGAAATATCCTCCGGCCAGTCGCCAAGCGCCGAACCCTCCCCGCCGGATAGGCGGCTGAGAGAAACATGGCCGCCGTTGTTGACCAAATCGAAACCCTCCCCGCCGGATAGGCGGCTGAGAGATCAATGAGCAGCGATGTCTCGTACTGCTCAAACCTCCCCGCCGGATAGGCGGCTGAGAGAATCGTCACCAAACGCCTCGGAGACGCGGCCAACCTCCCCGCCGGATAGGCGGCTGAGAGAAAAAATCGCCTACACGATGAACGGCAGTCATGCCTCCCCGCCGGATAGGCGGCTGAGAGACGGCGGCGGCCTCCCTCGCTGCCGGGGTTTTTCCTCCCCGCCGGATAGGCGGCTGAGAGATATCTCGCTGCATCCAAGACTTTCTTGGCAGCCCTCCCCGCCGGATAGGCGGCTGAGAGAAATGCGAAAACCCGACTTTCCAAGGGTCAACTCCTCCCCGCCGGATAGGCGGCTGAGAGAGCAATCCCGGCCACGGATGCCACAGCCCCCGACCTCCCCGCCGGATAGGCGGCTGAGAGACGTACTTCGACAAGGAAACGCCGCAGGGCATCCCTCCCCGCCGGATAGGCGGCTGAGAGACAAGACATAGGGCAATGAAGCCCGCCAAACACCCTCCCCGCCGGATAGGCGGCTGAGAGAAAGAGGAGGAAAAGCCGCGACATCAGGAAGATCCTCCCCGCCGGATAGGCGGCTGAGAGAGTGCAGCTTCATGCGCCTCGGCAGACGCATTTCCTCCCCGCCGGATAGGCGGCTGAGAGATCTGCAGCAATGCGCGCGGCGACGGGGTTCGGCCTCCCCGCCGGATAGGCGGCTGAGAGATAAGCAGGAGCGCTTTGTTGCGGAATACCTCACCTCCCCGCCGGATAGGCGGCTGGGATGAAGTCGTTCATAGGATTACTGCGGAATTGATGGAGTTGGCGAAGGCGGCAGACGTGGAGCTCCACATCAATATGCGCGGCGAAATGACGATGGAACTTGCGCGTCTTCAAACTTGGCTAGGCGAACGTGTTGTGGAACGGCGCATTAACAACAGGCCTCTAAACACCATTAATCCCGATTTAGAAAGAGAAGCCTGTCTCGGCCCGAACGGAGAGCAGATTATTTCCGGCACAGCTCGCATGGCTTATGATCATATACTCATGCGCCTGAATTGACCTGATGTCGTTTCAGACGATTTTGTATTTTTCTAGGGATACGACGCGGAAGTTGTCGGTTACGGTATCGC
>NZ_JALEGT010000014.1 GCF_022763305.1 Marivita sp.
GCGATACCGTAACCGACAACTTCCGCGTCGTATCCCTAGAAAAATACAAAATCGTCTGAAACGACATCAGGTCAATTCAGGCGCATGAGTATAAAATTGCGAAATTCATTGAAAAAAGATATATTTAGAAGCTGTAAAGGATATTCGCGCGGGAGACTGCATCAACCCGGTTTATAGGCTGCCTACCCGCACGTACCGCCAAACGCGGCCTCGAGGCCTCGCCGCGTCGACGCGGCGAGCCCCTTTCCCAAACCACCCGCGCCCGCTACTCTCGCGCCATGCCCCTCGCCGCCTTCACCACGATCGACAGCGAAGACGCCGCCCGCAGCCTTGCGCGCGCCGCCGTCACGGCCAAACTCGCAGCCTGCGTGCAGATCGAAAAGATCACCTCGGTCTACGAATGGAACGGCCTGCAGGAGGAACCGGAATACCGCCTGCTCTTCAAGACCAGCGCCGCCGCGTGGCCCGCGCTCAGGGCGCTGATCCTGCGCGATCATCCCTATGACGAACCGGCGCTCTGGGCGGTCGAGATGACGGATGGCTCCGAAAGTTTCCTCACCTGGATCGACACCACCGCCACCGGCTGAATCCCCCTACCCGATCCGCGCCAACTGGCCTATCACGGGCGCATGCTGTCCTACCAACACCTCTATCACGCGGGCAATGCCGCCGATGTGCACAAGCACGCCGCCCTTGCGCTGGCGCTCGACTACCTGACGCAAAAGCCCAAACCGCTGAGCTATCTTGAAACCCATGCAGGGCGCGGGCGCTATGACCTGAGCGCGCCCGAAGCGGTCAAGACCGGCGAGGCGGCGCAGGGCATCGCCCGGCTGCGCGACGGGTTTGCCAAGGACCATCCCTATATCCGCGCGCTCAAGGCCCAGCCCGACGGTCTCTACCCCGGATCGCCCGCCATCGCACAGGCGCTGCTGCGGCCCGAGGATTCGCTCCATCTGGCCGAACTGCACCCGCAGGAACATGCCGCGCTGCGGTCGAACCTGCGTGCGGCCAACACCCATGTCTACCATCAGGACGGTCTGGAACTCGCGCAAAGCCTCTGCCCGCCCACACCGCGCCGGGGGCTGATGCTGGTTGACCCGAGCTACGAGATCAAGGCCGAGTACGGCCAGATCCCGAAATGGCTGGCGGCGATCGTCCGCAAATGGAATGTCGGCGTGGTGATGATCTGGTACCCGATCCTCACCTCCGGCGCACACCGCTCCATGCTGCGCGCCCTGCAGGCCGATTACCCCGAGGCGCTGACCCACGAGGTGCGGTTTCCGCCCGCCCGCGACGGGCACCGCATGGTCGGATCGGGCCTCTTCGTGGTGAACCCGCCCTTCGGGCTTGAGGCCGGGCTCAAGCCGCTCACCGCCGCGTTCCGCAAGCTGACATGATGCGCCTCTGCGCCGCGCTGCTGTGTCTGCCAGGCCTTGCCCTGGCCGATGTGCAGCCCGTGCTCTATGACAACCTCAAGGCCCAGCCGCACCGCATCGAACCCTTCGACACGTTGCCCAGCGCCCCCGAACCCGGCCACCGCATCGACCAGCACTGGCGCGCGGCGGGGCTGACCATCGGCGAACGGCTTGCCGGGCAGACAGTCCACGACACTGAGGGCTTCGACGCCTTGCGCGGGGCACCAACCCAACCGCTCCGCGTCCTTCCCGGCGCACCGGGCCAGACCTTTGCCGTCGCGCATCACGCAGGTTTCGGATCGAACGCGCTGTTTCCCGTCGGCCCCAAGGGCGCAGACCTGCCAGACGGTCGCGGCGAAGGCAGCGCGGCCCTTGTCTTCGACACACCGCAATCCGCCATCGGCCTGCGCCTGCACGCCGAATATCCCGATCCGCTGGGCCAGCGGCCCGCACCCAGCACCGCGCGTCTCACCTTCCACCACGCAACCGGCCAGACCACCGACCTCACCCTGCCGCTGGCCCACGGCGTGATGTCGCTGGCATGGCGCAGCGCCACCGGGATCACGGCGCTGACGATCCAGACCACTGATCCCGGCGGCATCGCGCTCGACGACATCCTCTACGATGTGACCCCGCTGGCCGGATAACCCATTGGCGAAGCGTCCCGCGCGGCATATATCGACCTCATGTTTGGTGATTTCCTCAAGCGCCTCACCGCGCCCGACCCCGCCCCGCTGCCCGATGCCGATGCGCGTCTGGCCCTGACCGCCCTGCTGGTCCGCGTCGCCCGCACCGATGGCGATTACGACGAGAGCGAGAAAACCCGCATCGACCGCATCGCCGCCGCCCGCTACGGCCTGTCGCCCTTCGAGGCGACCAAGCTGCGCGGCGAGGCCGAGGCGTTGGAGGCCGAAGCGCCCGACACCGTGCGATTTACCTCGGCGATCAAGGCAGCCGTGCCCTATGAGGACCGCATCGCGGTGATCGAGGCGCTGTGGCAGGTCGTGCTGGCCGATGGCGTGCGCGAGGCCGAGGAAGATGCGCTGTTGCGCCTTGTGGCCAAGCTTCTGGGCGTCAACGACCGCGACAGCGCGTTGGCCCGGCAACGGGTGGACACGGCGTGACACTTGCCAGCCTGCCGATGTACTGGCGGGCCGAGACAGCCGCCTATTGGCAGTCGTTCTGGTCCGTCGTGCAGGATTGCGCCGCAGATGACGGGATGTCGCTGCCCGACCTCACCCCGCCCGACGCGCTGCCCAGCGATTGGCACGCGCATTGGCGATCGCCGGACCTCGTTCTGTCGATGACCTGCGGTCTGCCCTTCCGCACCGCGCTGCGCGATCAGGTTGCCTATGTCGGCACGCTGGATTTCGGCCTTGGCGGACCCGTCGGCCATTACCATTCCCAGGTGATCGCCCGTCGCGACCTGACCGGCTCGCCCCGTACGCTGGCGTTCAACAGCGCCGACAGCCAGTCGGGCTGGGCCGCAGCCCAGGATCTGCCTGATCGCGCCGGGATCACCACGTTCCGCGCCACGGGATCCCATGCCGCCTCGCTTGCTGCCGTGGCGGAGGGCTCGGCCGACATCGCCTGTCTGGATGCCGTGACCTGGCGCATCCTGAAGGCGGTCGATCCCAACGCTGCGCGGGTCGTGGCGCGCAGCACCACCCGGCCCACCCCGGGACTGCCGCTGATCACCGCGCGCGGCAGCGATCCCGCCCCGCTGCGTCAGGTCCTGTCGCGGGCGGTGACGCGCTTTACGGCACCCGCATCCGGTCCGATGGGCGCCGCTCCCGGCTTCTGCGTGCTGGACGAACAGACCTACCTGCAAGAGCCCATTCCCGCGCCACCCCCGGCATGACGCGGGGTCACAGCGGCCTCCGGGGCAGAGTTCCGCGATTTTCCGCATTGCATCGCCCCGGTCTTTGGCTGCATCCTGCGTCCCATCCTTGACCCAACCCGCCCGAGCCCTTCGTGACCGCCACGCCCGTCCTGGAAATACGCAACCTGCACAAGCAGTACGGAAACCTTGAGGTCATCAAGGGGGTCGACATCACGGCCCATCGCGGAGACGTGGTCTCGCTGATCGGATCATCAGGATCGGGCAAGTCCACCATCCTGCGCTGCGCCAATCTGCTCGAGGACAGCCAACAGGGCGAGATCCTCTTCAAGGGCGAAGCTGTGCACTGGAAAGGCAGCGGTCTGGGTCGGCATCCTGCCGATCCGAAACAGGTGCTGCGCATCCGCACGAACCTCAGCATGGTGTTCCAGCAGTTCAACCTCTGGTCCCACATGACCATCCTGCAGAACGTGATGGAGGCGCCGCTCACCGTGCTTGGCCGCGACAGGGCCGAGGTGGAACAGGCCGCGCGGGGCTATCTCGACAAGGTCGGGATCGGCGACAAATGCGAGGCCTACCCGGCCCAGCTCTCGGGCGGACAGCAGCAGCGCGCGGCCATCGCGCGGGCGCTCTGCATGGAACCCGAGGCGCTGTTGTTCGACGAACCCACGTCGGCGCTGGACCCGGAGTTGGAACAGGAAGTCGTCAAGGTCATCAAGGATCTCGCTTCGGAAGGCCGGACCATGCTGATCGTCACCCATGACATGAAGATGGCCCGCGACGTGAGCAATCACGTGGTGTTCCTGCACCAGGGCCTGATCGAAGAAGAAGGTGCGCCAGACGCTCTGTTCGGCGCACCCAAGTCAGAACGGCTGCGGGGATTTCTGTCCTCGACCATGGCCGATTAACCACTCAAGAAACCGGGAGAACCAATCATGAAAAAGCTCATCCTCGGCACCGCCGCACTGGCGCTGACCGCTTCGATGGCCTTCGCCGGAAGCCACTCCGTTGTCCGTCTGGGCACCGAGGGCGCCTACCCTCCGTACAACTTTCTCAATGACGCTGGCGAGGTCGACGGCTTCGAGCGCGAACTGGGTGACGAACTCTGCACCCGCGCCGAATTGACCTGCGAATGGGTCACGAACGAATGGGACAGCATCATCCCGAACCTCGTGGCGGGCAACTACGACGTGATCATCGCGGGCATGTCGATCACCGCGGAACGGGACGAAGTGATTGATTTCACGACAAACTACACCCAGCCCGATCCGTCGGCCTATCTCGCGCTCGACGGGGCGGATGTCGATTTCGACGGGGGTGTGATCGCGGCACAGGCGGGCACGATCCAGGCGGCGCATATCGCCTCTTCGGGCGCGACGCTTGTGGAATTCGCCACCCCGGACGAAACCATTGCCGCCGTGCGCAGCGGTGAGGCCGACGCGGTTCTGGCCGACAAGGCCTATCTTGCTCCCATCGCCGAAGAAAACGCCGACGTGGCGATCGTTGGCGAGGACGTGCTTCTGGGCGGAGGCATCGGCATGGGCATCCGCGAAAGCGACACCGAACTGCGCGACAAGTTTTCCGCCGCGATCGAGTCGATGAAGGCGGATGGTTCGCTCAACGCACTGATCGAAAAGTGGCTGCCGGATTCGGCCACGTTCTGAGGCTGATCCCTGAAGGGGGCGCATAACGCCGCCCCCTTCCTCCTGTTTCGAAGACACATCGCTCAACCGTCCAGAGTCGCGCCATTTTCAGTTTCTGCACAGATCCGGACACGCTCGGCACCTTCCGGTGGTTCGCGTGTTACCTGACGACCGGCAAGCATATGGGCCTGTACTGGTCCTTCGGCACGGTGCTGCTGCTGCTTGCCATCACGGCACCTGCGGCCCTTGCGTTCGGCTTTGGCGGAGCGTCCGCCGCGCGGTCCCGGATCGCGCCCCTGCGCTGGCTGGGCAAAGGCTATATCGCCATCGTGCGCGGCGTGCCGGACATCGCTTTCTTTCTCTTTTTCGTGCTGGCGCTCGACATCTTCTTCGAATGGATCCGGCACGAGATCAAATGCCCGGACTGGACGGACAGCATCTGGCAGGGCAATGACTTCGTGGTCTGCGACATCGCCAAGCTGCCGATGAACAATGCCCCGCAATGGGTGCATGAAACCTACGGGTTCTTCCTCGCCGTGCTGACCTTTGCCATCGTCTTTGGCGCCTTCGCCGCCAATGTGCTCTACGGTGCGATGCGCGCGGTGCCCCACAACCAGCTCGAAACGGCCGAGGCCTATGGCATGTCCCGCCGCCAGGTCTACTGGCGCATCCTCGTGCCGCAGATGTGGGTCTTTGCCCTGCCGGGCCTGTCGAACCTCTGGTTGGTTCTGATCAAGGCCACGCCGCTGCTGTTTCTGCTGGGGGTCGAGGACATCGTCTACTGGGCGCGCGAACTGGGGGGCGCCAAGACCCCACGGTTCACCGACTATCCGCATGGCGATTGGCGCATGTGGTACTTCCTCGGCCTGCTGATCTTCTATCTCGCCTTCACGCGGGTCTCGGAAATCGTGCTCGACAAGCTGATGCTCCGGCTCACCCATGGGCAGGCCACCTTGGGTGGTGAAACCCAGAGGAAAGCGGCATGAGCTGCTGGGAGACCATTGCCGATTACGGTCTGCGTTCCATCGGGATCGGGGAACGCGTGCTGCCGCGCGAAGGCTTCACGCTGTGCCAGCAATTCACCCTGATCGGATCGGGGATGATCTGGAACATCTATTTCGGCGTGCTCGCCTTGGCCGCCGGGTTCTTCCTTGCCACCGCCGTCGCCCTCGGCAAGGCCTCGCGCAATGCCGTGATCCGCAAGGCAAGCGCGTGGTTCATCTTTCTCTTCCGGGGCTCACCGCTCTTCATCCAGTTCTTCTTTGCCTATTTCCTGTTCCTCGCGCTGAAACCGGTCTCTCCGATCTTCGATCCGTTCACCTCGGCATGGCTCGGCGCGCTGATCGTGCTCTTCCTGAACACCGCCGCCTATTCCGGCGAGATCTTCTACGGCGCGCTGCAATCCGTGCCGCGCGGCGATATCGAGGCCGCAGACGCCTATGGCATGTCCGGCTGGTCGCGGTTCCGACGCATCACCTGGCCCACAATGCTGCGGCTGGCCTGGCCCGCCTACACGAACGAGGCGATCTTTCTCTTTCACGCCACGACGCTGGTCTATTTCTCGGGCTTTCCGGCCTGGCAACAGCGGGGCGACGCGCTCTATTACGCCAATTTCTTTGCGGACAAGACCTTCAACCCGTTCATCCCCTACCCCATTCTCGCCTTCTACTTCATCCTGCTGACGCTCTGCATCATCGGGCTCTTCGGTTTGATCAATCGCCGACTGAATCGGCATCTTCCGCAAGAGACACGCGCACGGATGAAGCTGAAACTCAACGTCATTCGCTGAATTTCGCTTGCCACGAGAGGGTCACAGCGCCTATCTCTGAATTTGATCAAATTTTTGAAAACGGCACTTCAATGGACTCCCATATTCGCAACTGGCTGCGCAAGAACCCGCAGGTCCGCACCATCCGCGTGGCAGCCTCCGATCTCAACGGCCAACCGCGCGGCAAGCGCGTGCCCTCGCGCTTTGCGGACAAGGTGCTGGACGGCGGCACCCGGTTTCCGCTGTCGGTGCTGAACCTCGACATCTGGGGCGAAGACATCGACGACAGCCCGCTCGTCTTCGAGGCGGGCGACGCCGATGGCGTGCTCTGGCCCACCGGGCGCGGCTTTGTACCGATGCCCTGGCTCGAAGCGCCCAGCGCGATGCTGCCACTCTGGATGTTCCGCGAAACCGGCGAACCCTATGAGGGCGATCCGCGCCACGCGCTCAATTCCGTGGTCCAGCGCTACAAGGCGCGCGGGCTGACCCCCGTTGTGGCGATGGAGCTCGAGTTCTTTCTGATCGACGACAGCACGCGGAACCTTCAGGTCCCCGCCTCGCCCCGGTCGGGCAAGCGCCGCAAGGCCGGCGAGATCCTGTCGATCCGCCTGATCGACCAGTTCGACCGCTTCTTCACCGATCTCTACGACGCCTGCGAGGCAATGGACATTCCCGCCGACACCGTGATCTCGGAAGCCGGTCTGGGCCAGTTCGAAATGAACCTGATGCACAGCGACGATGCGCTGCGGGCCGCCGATGACGCGTGGCTGTTCAAGCTGCTGGTCAAGGGACTTGCGCGGCGGCACGGCTTTGCCGCGTCCTTCATGGCCAAGCCCTATCCCGATTATGCCGGATCGGGCATGCACACCCATTTTTCGGTGCTGAACGAACAGGGCGACAACATCTTTGACAATGGCGGACCGGAAGGCACGCCACTTCTGCATAACGCCATCGCAGGCTGCCTCAACGGCATGAACGACAGCACGCTGATCTTTGCGCCGCACATGAACAGCTATGACAGGCTGGTGCCCGAAGCCCATGCCCCCACCGGCATCGCCTGGGCCTATGAAAACCGCACCGTGGCCATCCGCGTGCCCTCGGGCAGCCCGTCGGCCCGGCGGATCGAACACCGCGTCGCCGGGGGTGACGTGAACCCCTACCTGACGCTCGCGGCGATCCTCGGCGCGGCGCTCACCGGCATCGAAGACGGAGCAACCCCGCCGCCGCCGGTCAAGGGCAACGCATATGCGCTCGACCTGCCGCAAATCCCCGCCGACTGGCCGGGTGCCGTGACGGCTTTCGAGACCAGCACGCTGATGCCGCGGATCTTCCATGACGAGCTGATCCGCAACCTCGTGCTGACGAAGAAACAGGAAATCCACTACATGGATGAACTGACGCCCACCGAACGGGTCGAGATCTACCTCGATACGGTCTAGGCGGCTCCCTTGCTGCGCGTCCACAGAACGCATAGCTTGGATCTACAAACACCTTGGTGCTTCATGAAAATCGGAATCTTGCAGACGGGTCTTGCGCCGGACGAACTCAAAGGGTCGTTCGGCGAATATCCCGGTTTCTTTGAACGGATGCTGGCCAACAAGGGCTTTACCTTCGAAAGCTGGTCGGTGGTCGAAAACGTCTTCCCGGACGGGCCCGAGGATGCCGATGGCTGGCTCATCACCGGCTCCAAACACGGCGCCTACGAAGATCACCCCTGGATCCCCCCGCTGGAGCAGCTCATCCGCGACATTGTCGCAGCCGACCGCCCGTTGATCGGGGTGTGCTTCGGCCACCAGATCATCGCGCAGGCCATGGGCGGCACCGTCGAAAAGTTCAAAGGCGGCTGGTCCGTGGGCCAGCAGGAGTATGATTTCGGCGGCGAGACCATGACCATCAACGCCTGGCACCAGGATCAGGTGGTCACGGTGCCCGACGGGGCCGAGGTGGTGGCCTCCAGCGCGCATTGCGCCAATGCCGCCCTGCTCTATCCCGGCAAGGCGTTCACCGTGCAGCCCCATCCCGAATATGGCGATGACTTCATCGCCGGGCTGATCGACACGCGCGGCAAGGGCGTTGTGCCCGACGATCTGATGCAGGCGGCGCGCGCCCGGATGGGCCGACCGCTCGACAATGGCCGCATGGCCGATCAATTCGCAAAATTCTTCCGCGAAGGAACGCTCTCATGACCGACTGGACAGACAGTCTTCCCGAACCGGCCCGTGCCTTTCTCGAAGGCCGCCGGCTCGACGAGGTCGAATGTATCATCGCAGACCTGCCCGGGATCGCCCGCGGCAAGGCGGTGCCGGCTTCGAAATTCGCCCGACAGGAATATTTCCACCTGCCGGATTCCATCTTCTTCCAGACCATCACCGGCGATTGGGGTGAGGCCGCGGACGAGGATGATGGCGGCTTCATCGAACGCGACATGATCCTGAAGCCGGACATGAGCACCGCCACCGCCGCCCCCTGGACGGGGGACTGGACGCTGCAGGTGATTCACGACGCCTACGACCGCAAGGGCAATCCCGTGCCCTACGCTCCGCGCAACGTGCTCAAACGCGTGGTCGAACTCTACCGCAAGCAGGGTTGGGAACCGGTGGTTGCGCCGGAGATGGAGTTCTTCCTGACCGCGCGCAACCTGGACCCGGCCAAAGCCATCGAGCCGATGATGGGGCGGTCCGGCCGCCCTGCCGCCGCCCGTCAGGCCTATTCCATGACCGCCGTCGACGAATTCGGCCCCGTGATCGACGACATCTACGATTTCGCCGAAGCCCAGGGCTTCGAGATCGACGGCATCACCCAGGAAGGCGGAGCCGGCCAGCTCGAGATCAACCTGCGCCACGGCAATCCGGTCAAGCTTGCGGACGAGGTGTTCTACTTCAAGCGCCTGATCCGCGAGGCGGCCCTTCGCCACGACTGTTTTGCCACCTTCATGGCCAAGCCGATCGAGAACGAACCCGGCAGCGCCATGCATATCCACCATTCGATCATGGATATCGAAACCGGACGGAACATCTTTTCCGGACCGCAAGGCGGCGAGACCGATGCCTTCTTCCACTTCATCGGCGGCTTGCAGACCTATACGCCCTCGGCCATCGCGGTGCTGGCGCCCTACGTCAACAGCTACCGCCGTTACGTCAAGGACCACGCCGCGCCGATCAACCTCGCCTGGGGCCGCGACAACCGCACCACGGGCATCCGCATTCCCCTGTCCGGTCCGGCCAGCCGCCGGGTCGAGAACCGGCTCGCCGGGATGGATTGCAACCCCTATCTCGGAATCGCCGCCTCTTTGGCCTGCGGCTATCTGGGGCTGATGAACGAGGTCTGGCCGTCGAAGCCGCTCAAGAAGGACGCCTACGAGGGCGAGGCGGACATCCCTCAGGTTCTGGGACAGGCGCTGCAGCTTTTCGAAGAGGCCGCACCGCTGCACGCGGTTCTGGGTGAGGACTTCTGCCGTGTCTATTCCATCGTGAAGCGGACGGAATACGAGGAATTCCTGCAGGTGATCAGCCCGTGGGAGCGCGAGCACCTTCTGCGCAAGGCCTGCCACTGGGGTTTCGGCCCGGCGGCGCCGGTCCGCCCGGAGGGGGGGACGCTGTCCCCCCAAACCCCCCTGAAGTATTTGTAAACCAGAGAAGATCAGGACCGCCTTTTGAACCTGTTATTCAGCAATGACACCCGAGGGGCCTACCCCCAAAGCTGGTATGCCGCGACGACCGAACCGCTGGCACCCTTTGCTCCGCTGCAGGGCGAAACCCGCGCCGATGTCTGTATCGTCGGCGGCGGGTACACCGGCCTCTCGGCCGCGTTGCATCTGGCGGAACAGGGTGCGGACGTGGTTCTGCTCGAGGCACATCGGGTGGGTTTCGGGGCATCGGGGCGCAATGGTGGCCAATTGGGATCGGGTCAGCGACAGGACCAGATCACGCTGGAAAAGATGGTCGGAGAGGAAGCGGCGCACCTCCTTTGGGACCTGGGGGAAGACGCCAAGGCCCTTGTGCGCGACCTGATCACAAAGCACAGAATCGATTGCCACCTGAAAGACGGCATCGCCTGGGCCGGATCGACACAATCGGATGTGCGCGACCTGCATGCCTATGCCGAACACCTGCAGACCCGCTACGGCTATGATCAGATCGCGGCACTGGACCGCGACGCTTTCCGCGCGCTCTGCCCGTCGCCCGATTACATCGGCGGCACGCTCGACATGGGCGCGGCCCACCTGCACCCGCTGCGGCTCGCCCTGGGTCTGGCCGACGCCGCATCCCGGGCCGGTGCGCGCCTGCACGAGCGCAGCCATGTGCATGACATCCGTCATGGATCAAAGATCACGATCCGCACCGATGCGGGCCACGTCATCGCGGATCAGCTGATCCTTGCCGGGAACGGCTATCTGGGCGGGCTCGACCGTCAGGTCACGGCACGGGTGATGCCGATCAACAACTACGTCATCGCCACCGAACCATTGGGGGACGACGCGGCAAAGGTGCTGACGCGGGATGTGGCGGTGGCGGATTCGCGCTTTGTCGTCAATTACTTCCGACTGAGCCACGACAAGCGGCTGATCTTCGGCGGCGGCGAAACCTATGGCTATCGCTTCCCGTCGGACATCGCCGCCCTTGTGCGCAAACCGATGTCGGTGATCTTTCCGCATCTTCGCGATGTGAAGATCGACCACGCCTGGGGCGGCACGCTGGCCATCACGATCCGGCGCATGCCCTATCTGGCCCATCTGCGCGGCAATGTCCTGTCGGCCTCGGGCTATTCCGGCCATGGCGTCGGCAATGCGATCCAGGCGGGCAAGCTGCTGGCCGAGGCGACGCGCGGGCCCTCCGAAGGGTTTGCCGCCTTCAACACCATCCCGCATACGCCCTTCCCCGGCGGAGGGCTGTTCCGGACACCGATTCTCAAGCTCGCCATGTCGTGGTATGCAATGCGCGACAGGCTGGGAGTGTGACCCTGCCATGAGCCTGTGTCATACCTCTGTCATATCGGCGTGACAGCGGGTATGCTGCAGGCAGCGACAGATCAGAGGCGGTGATATGGCAGACCTTCCGAACATGCATGACGCAGAACCCATCCCCGAGTCCGCGCGGCAGGAGATCGACCGCCTGCTGCAGTCCGGGGACCTTTTCCGCTACACGGCTCCCGAGGACGCACCCGTCTCATTGCTCGAGGCGGAATTCGCCGAGATGATGGGCGTCAAATACGCGCTGGCCGTCAGCAGCTGTTCGGCGGCGCTCTTCCTGTCGCTCAAGTCGATGGGTCTGCCGCGCGGTGCCAGGGTGCTGATCCCGGCCTTCACCTTTGCCGCCGTGCCCTCGTCGATCGTGCATGCCGATTGCGTTCCGGTCCTGTGCGAGGTCGATCACAGCTATCGCATCAATCTTGCGGATTTCGAGGCGCGCCTCGACGATGTGGATGCGGTCATGATCAGCCACATGCGCGGCCACACCTCGGACATGGACCGCATTCTCGAACTGGCTGACGCGCGTGGCCTTCCGGTGATCGAGGATGCCGCCCATTCGCTGGGCACGCTGTGGAATGGCCGGAAGATCGGCACGCTGGGCCGCGTCGGCTGTTTCAGCTTCCAGAGCTACAAGATGATCAATGGCGGCGAAGGCGGCATCCTTCTGACCGACGATGCGGATCTCATCGCCCGCGCCGTGATCCTGTCGGGCGCATACGAGCACAACTGGAAAAAGCACCCTGTCCTGCACGACGCTTTTTCCAAGTGGCAGAACCAGCTGCCGCTCTACAATCTGCGCATGTCGAACCTGTCCGCCGTGGTGATCCGTCCGCAGCTGGCCGAACTTGACCGCCGCGTCCGGGATGGCCGCCGCAACCATGATCACGTCGCCGCCCGCATCGACCAGTCGCCCTGGATCACCGTGCCTCCGTCCCTGCCGCAGGAAGAGCGCGCTCCGGACTCGCTCCAGTTCAGCCTCTGCGACATGACCGATGGCGACGTGGATGCCTTTGTGGACACCGCCAAGGCGATGGGCGTGTCGATTCAGGTGTTCGGCCGCAGCAAGGACAATGCGCGCGCGTTCTGGAACTGGGGCTTCCTCGGCCCGGCACCCGACCTGCCCAAGACACGGGCCATGCTGTCGCGGGCCTGCGATTGCCGTCTGCCCGCGCGTCTGACGGTCGCCGAGTGCGATGCGGTGGCGGATGTGATCCTCTCCGCCATCGACCATGTCATGCGCCCGCCGGTGCAGGCGCTGGCCTGATCACTTGTCGAGCTTGGACAGCTTTTTCTGAAGCTCCGCGAGCTGCGTCTTGATCGCGTCAAGATCGTCCGTCTCGGATTTCGGTCCCTTGCGGCCTTCAGGCGCGTCGTCGTCCTTGGACGGACCCGACCAATTGCCCGACATGCCGCCGGTCATCGCTTTCAGGAATGCCTCCTGTTGCGCCTGGATGGCCTCGAAGCCCGGCACACCCGACATCGGGTTGGCCTTGCTCATGTTCTCCATCCATTTCGACTGGCTGTCGCGGAACATCTCGAAACTGGCGGCAAGGAATTGCGGCACCGCGCTGGTGGCCTGTGTCGTGTAGCTGCGCACGAGGTCATTGAGCACGTTGGTCGGCAAGACGCTTTCCCCCCGGCTTTCGTGTTCCGCGATGATCTGCAACAGGTATTGCCGCGTCAGGTCATCGCCGGATTTCAGATCCACGATCTTGACCTCGCGACCACCGCGGATGAACCCCGCAATGTCCTCGAGCGTCACGTAATCGGATGTTTCGGTGTTGTAGAGACGTCGGCTCGCGTAACGCTTGATCAAAAGCGGATTCTGGTCTTCGGCCAAGGTGTCCCCTCCCCCGTTATCTTCGCTGCATCGCAGCCTAAGCACATGCAGCACAAAAAGAAAGCACTGCCGTCACCCGACGCGGACAAAAAAAGGCCGGATCCACGAGGGACCCGGCCAGAAGATAGCGTTCCGATTTGGGAGGAGAGAACGCTAATCCCTGAAGCTTACTTCGCAGCAGCAGTTGCCTTCTTGGCAGCAGCAGTTGCATCAGCCGTTGCTTTCTTGACTGCGGCAGTCGCGTCTTCCGACAGGTCCTTGCCAGCGGCCATCATCAGCTCCACTGTGTCCATCTGGACTTTCTTCGCGATCTCGGCGAATGCGGCCATGTTCTCGGCAGCAACTTCAGCCTGAGCCGATGCGAAATCGGTCATCGCTTTTGCGTAGTCAGCCGGCTCGGACTTTGCTTTGGACATTTCGCCCAGCTTTGCCAGCGTTTCTTTCGTCCATTTTGCGGAAATCTCGGACGACTTCTCAGCCGCTTCCAGAGCCACGTGCGACAGCTTCTCGTTCAGAGTTGCGGTCGTCTTGAACGCGTCTTCCATTGCTTTGGTGTCGACCGGGAATGCACCCATCATTTCTTTCAGGGTCGCGGTCATGTCGGTTGTCTTAGCCATTGCTCAAATCCTTTCCTGCGCTGCGGGCCCACCCCGCTGTCTTGTGCAGATGCAGAATATATACATGCCGCACCGCAGCATTTCAACCCTTTTTCTGCACTGCAGCAAAAAACTTTGACGTAGCGTCAGAGTCCGATCAGGCGCGCGCCTTGATCCGCACATAGGTGCCCGGCGCAGGCGCCAGGGGCGGATGGGATTTGTCGCCCACTTCCCGTGCCTTGACCCATTTGCCCGCACGTTTCGCCAGCCATTTCTCCCAGACGGGCCACCACGATCCCTCTGTATAGGAGGCACCGGATTTCCAGTCGTCCGGCGCAAGAGACAGGTCCTCGTTCGTGTAGTGACCGTACTTGTTCTTGGTCGGCGGGTTCACGATTCCTGCGATATGGCCCGACTCGGACAGGATGAACTGCTTGGAGCGCGATCCCATGTTCTGCACGCCCCGATAGCAATCCTTCCACGCGGCGATGTGGTCGGTCTCGCAGGCAATCGAGCAGAGTGGCACGTCTACATCGCGCAGCGACAGCGTGTGACCCATCAGTTCGAACCCGCCTTCAGCAAACTTGTTCGACTGGCACAGACCCCGAAGGTACTGGATCGCCATCTTGCCGGGCAGGTTCGCCCCGTCCCCGTTCCAGTAGAGCAGGTCAAAGGCGGGCGGTGTTTCCCCCATCATGTAGCTCTTGATGGCGGGCCCGTAGATCAGGTCGTTCGACCGAAGAAAGCTGAAGGTCCGCGCCATGATGAAGGACTTGAGCAGACCGGTTTCACCGATCTCGGCCTCGATCCCGTCGATGAAATCGTTCTGCAGGAAGGGCGTGAACTCCCCCTGATCCGAAAAATCGGTCAGCGTGGTAAAGAAGGTGGCCGACTTGATCGACGTATCGCCCCGCTGTTTCAGCAGCGACAGCGTCAGGCTCAGCGTGGTGCCCGCGATGCAGTAGCCGATGGCATTGACCTTATCGACATCGCAGATCGCCTTCACTTCGTGGATCGCACGCAGATAGCCATCCTCGATATAGGTCTCAAGCCCCACATCCTTGTAGCTTTCATCCGGGTTGATCCAGCTGACCACGAACAGCGTGTAGCCCTGATCCACCACCCAGCGAATGAACGAATTTTCCGGTTTCAGATCGAGAATGTAGAACTTGTTGATCCAGGGCGGGAACAGGACGATGGGGGTTTCGCGCACTTTCTCCGTGGTCGGCGCGTACTGGATCACCTCCATCATGTGATTGCGATAGATGACCTCGCCCTCGGCTGTGGCGATGTTGGCACCGATCTCGAACGCACCTTCATCCGCCAGCCGCACCACCAGCTCGCCGTTATTGGCCTCCAGATCGGCGACGAGGTTCTCCAGCCCCTTCACAAGGCTTTCCCCCTCGGTCTCGAGCGCTTTTTGCAGCGCATCCGGGTTGGTGGCAAAGAAGTTGGTCGGTGCAAACATGTCGACGATCTGCTGGGCAAAATAGCGCAAGCGCTTCTTCTCGGTCGCGTCCATGTCCTCGACATCATCCACGGCGTTGCGGATCGCCTCGGCATTGATGAGGTATTGCTGCTTGATGAAATTGAAGTAGGGATGCTCGTCCCAAAGCGGGTTCTTGAACCGGCGGTCTTTGGGTCCGGGATCGGCGGGCGGCTGCAATTTGCCCTTGGCAAGCGCCTGCTGCGCCTCGACATAATGCGTGACCGACTTGCCCCAGTATTCGATCTGATGCTCGAGGATCTTGGCGGGGTTCTGCATCCATTCCTGCCAATAGGCCTGCAGCGCCTTGCCGTAGAGCATGGCATCGGGACCGTGCAGCGAAGGGTTGATTTGCTTCTTGTGCGAAAGCGCCGACATCAGCCGCTGGGTCAGCGTTTCGATCTTTTGCAAATTGGCCTCAAGTTCCGCGCTCATTTCCGGTGCGGCAACGTCGTTGGTTGTCATGGCCAATATTCCCCCCTATTCATGCTGCCATGCAGAATACAGTCGCCTGCGGTGGGAGGCAAAGCGACGAATTGGCCCGATTTTTGGGCAAACGCTGAAGGAGACGCCTCTATGCGCTACATGATGACCTATGATCTCATGGAGACACTTCGCAATACAAATCAATGGCTTGGCGCAACCGCGCGCACCATGGCCTCCTACCCGGCATGGGCCATGATGCCCAACCCGGCCATGCAATGGATGGCCGCCTGGGGCGAAGTCACCGAGCGCAGTTTCGAGCGGATGGTCGTCAAACCCGACTGGGGGATTCGAACCTTCACCCATGAAGACGGCAAGGATCACCTTGTCGAGGTTAAGACCATAGTCGAACGTCCTTTCGGGAATCTGATCCATTTCGACGTGATCGGCCGCAAGGAACAGCCCCGCAAAATCCTGCTGGTGGCACCGATGTCCGGGCACTACGCGACACTCCTCCGCTCCACGGTGAAATCCCTAATCGTGAACTGCGAAGTTTACGTGACGGATTGGAACAATGCGCGCGACATCCCCGTGAGCGCGGGCAAGTTCGATGTCGAGGATTACACCCTCTACCTTATGGAGTTCATGCGCGAACTGGGACCCGACACCAACGTCGTGGCCGTCTGCCAGCCCGTGCCCCTGACGCTCGCCGCAACCGCCTATCTGGCCGAGCTTGACCCCGATGCACAGCCGCGCACGCTGACCCTGATCGGCGGCCCGGTCGATCCCGATGCGACCCCCACCGACGTGACCGACTTTGGCCGCCGCGTGACCATGGGTCAGCTCGAGGAAACCATGATCCAGCGCGTCGGTTTCAAATACAAAGGCGTGGGCCGCATGGTCTACCCGGGCCTCCTGCAGCTTGCTTCCTTCATCTCGATGAACGGCGACCGGCATCTCAGCGCCTTCTCGAACCAGATCCAGAACGTGATGCGCGGCGAAGCCTCGGATCACGATCCGCACAACCGCTTCTATGACGAATATCTCGCCGTCATGGACATGCCCGCCGAATTCTACCTCTCCACCGTCGACCGTATCTTCAAGAAGCGCGAGATCGCGAAGAACGAATTTGTCGTCGCCGGTCACAAGGTCGATTTCGGCGCCATCACCAAGGTCGCCGTCAAGACCGTCGAGGGCGAGAAAGACGATATCTCGGCCCCTGGCCAGTGCCTTGCCGCGCTGAACCTCTGCACCGGCCTGCCGGACAGCATGAAGGCCAGCCATGTCGAACCCGGTGCCGGCCATTACGGCATCTTCGCCGGCAAGAGCTGGCGCAACAACATCCGGCCCCTCGTGCTCGATTTCATCGACAGCAATGCGGGCCCGAAACCGGGCAAGGCCAAACCGGCCAACACCAACGCCGCCTGAAGCAAAAGGGCTGATCTTCGGATCAGCCCTTGTGGCATCCGGCCCCGGCTTTACCCTTCGGCCGCCCAGATCATGTCGATGGCCCGCTGCGTGCCCTTGCTGAACTCCAGCGGACAGGGATAATCCGCCTCGCCGCGCACCGCAGCCACAAAGGCCTCGATCTGCCGCACATAGTGGTTCACCCCCGGATAGTGCAGCACCTCGGTCGGCTGACCCGGCCGCACCAGCCGCACCGTGCTGTGCCCATGCACCTGCGGATTGAACCCGGTCACAACCTCGATCACCCCGGCCGAGCCGTGAAACACCACGCTCTGATGCGGCGTCATCCGCATCGAGGTCAGCGACGTCAGGGTGAACCCGTCGAATTGGAGCACCGCCTCGGTCCGCACCTCGACCCCATGCTCCCGGCGGATATCGGCGAACAGCACGGCCTCGGGCTCCTGCCCCGTCACGAACCGGGTCGACCCGAGCGTGTAGACCCCGATGTCCGGAAGACTGCCACCTCCCAGATCAACGCTGTTGCGAATATTGCCCGGATCAGCCGAGTTGTCATAGCTGAAGGTGGCGTTGACCCGCAGCACTGACCCGATCGCCCCGCCCTGAACCCAGTCGCGCACCTGCTGCCATTGTGGATGATGCACGATCATATAGGCCTCTGCCGCGACAAGCCCTGTGCGGTCGCGCAGCGCGATCAGCGCGTCGATTTCGTCCGCCTGCATCGCGATGGGCTTTTCGCACAGCACGTGTTTGCCCACCTCGAGCGCCTTGCGAGTCCACTCCACATGCAGCGTGTTGGGCAGCGGGATATAGACCGCGTCGATCTCCGGATCGGCCAGCAGAGCGTCATAGCTGTCCACCACCCGCAACCGGTCGTCGATGGCCTGAAACGGCGCCGCCTTTGCCGGGTCCGACGTCGCCAACATCGCCAGACGCGATCCCTTCGCGGCATGCAGTGCCGGTGCCAACTGGTCCCGCGCAAATTTCGCAGCCCCAAGCACTCCCCATCGCAGATCTGTCATACCAAGTCCCTCCCCTGTTTGATCCGTGCCTTAACACGAAAAAACGCCGGGCACAGGCCCGGCGTTCATGTCGCTCCACTCCGTCAGAGGCTCAGACTGCGCTCAGCAGCCCCTGCTCACGGGCAAGATCACGCATCCGCTTCTGCAGCTTCTCGAAAGCGCGCACCTCGATCTGGCGAATGCGCTCGCGGCTCACGTCATACTGGCTCGACAGATCCTCGAGCGTCACCGGCTTGTCCGCCAGACGGCGCTGGGTGAGGATATCCTTCTCACGGTCGTTGAGAACATCCATCGCCTGCACCAGCATGGCCCGACGCGCTTCAAGCTCATCACGTTCCTCGTAATCCGTCGCCTGATCCGCGCTTTCATCCTCGAGCCAGTCCTGCCACTGCATCGACCCTTCGCCCTCGGACCCCACGGTCGCGTTCAGCGAGGCATCGCCCCCTGAAAGACGCCGGTTCATCGAGATCACCTCGTCCTCGGTCACACCGAGATCAGTTGCGATCTTCTCGACATGCTCGGGGCGCAGATCGCCGTCTTCCAGCGCACCAATCCGCGACTTGGCCTTGCGCAGGTTGAAGAACAGCTTTTTCTGCGCGCTGGTCGTGCCCAGCTTCACCAGCGACCAGGACCGCAGGATGTATTCCTGGATCGAGGCGCGAATCCACCACATCGCATAGGTCGCCAGACGGAAGCCCTTTTCCGGATCGAACCGCTTGACCGCCTGCATCAGGCCGACATTCGCCTCCGAAATCACCTCGGCCTGCGGCAGACCATAGCCACGATAGCCCATCGCGATTTTCGCCGCGAGGCGCAGGTGGCTTGTGACCATCTTGTGCGCGGCTTCGGTGTCTTCCTGCTCGACCCAGCGCTTGGCGAGCATGTACTCTTCTTCAGGTTCCAGAAGCGGAAACTTCCGGATCTCCTGAAGATAGCGACTCAGTCCGGCTTCCGGTGACGGGGCCGGGAGATTCGCATAATTGGCCATACCCTTGTCCCTCCAATGTTTACGGGCTTAACATCCAATTTGGGAAGCAGCCCGACGATTTCAAGTATCTTCGTTTCGTTAAATCTAATTTAACGCACATCTGCTCCGGTGTAAGAGGCATGTCAGTGCGCTCACGCACATGCGACGATTGTTTCAGCCACGCAAACTTGTGATCAGATCATCCATGTCTTGGGGTAACGCGGCCTCGAACCGGATGGTTTCACCGCTCACCGGATGCTCGAACCCCAACACAGCCGCGTGCAGCGCCTGCCGGTCGAACGCGGCAAGCCGCGCCGTTACCTCATCCGGCAACGCCCCCTTTGCCACCTTGCGACGTCCGCCATATACCGGATCACCGATCAGCCCATGCCCGGCATGCGCCATATGCACCCGGATCTGATGCGTCCGACCGGTTTCCAGCCGACACTCCACCAGTGACACCTGCGGCGGCGTTCCGAACACCTCCAGCACACGCGCCCGCGTGATCGCGTGTTTGCCGTGGCCAAAGAACACCGCCTGTTTCTGCCGGTCGGTCTTGTGCCGCGCCAGATCGCTTGTAACCTTGATCACCGCCCCCGGTTCGATGGACACGCCCCGCACTCCGCGCAACCGCGGATCGGCCGGGTCCGGGTGCCCATGCACCAGCGCCAGATAGAGCCGCTCCACACTATGCGCCGCAAACTGCTCGGCCAGCCCGTGATGCGCGCGATCCGACTTGGCGATCACCAGAAGCCCGCTTGTGTCCTTGTCGATCCGGTGCACGATCCCCGGCCGCCCCACACCGCCGACACCCGACAGCTTGCCTCCGAAATGATGCAGCAGCGCATTGACCAGCGTCCCGCCCGGCGTTCCAGGCGCCGGATGCACCACCATCCCCGCCGGTTTCATCACCACGATCAGGTCGTCGTCTTCGTACCGCACATCCAGCGGCAGCTCTTCCGCGCCGATATGGCTTTCCGCCACCTCGGGCAGCGCGATCTCGATCACGTCGCCCTCCGCCACCTGCGCCTTTGGATTGCTCAGCACCTCCCCGGCCCGGCAGACGGCCCCATCGTCGATCAGCTTGGCCAGCCGCGTGCGCGACAGCGCCGCCTCCTCTGGCACGTCCCGCGCCAAGGCCTTATCAAGGCGCGGCGGCGGTTCGGCCCCGATGGTCACGCGCAGAATGGAGTCAGACATGGACAACGCCCCCGAAGATCAGGCCCCCGAACCGGCCAATTTGCGATTCCTGCGGCGGCTGGTGACAGTCCTGACCGCAACGATGATCGGCGGGGTCATACTCATCGTGGCGCTGATTGTCATCCGCTACAATCAGTCCAGCACCCCTCTGCCCGATGTCATCACCCTGCCCGGCGGCACCACTGCCACCGCCTTCACCCAGGCGCGCAACTGGTATGCCGTCGTGACCGAGGACGACCAAATCCTCATTTTCGCCCGCGACAGCGGGCGGCTGCTGCAGACGATTCAGATCGAAGCCAAGTAAGGATGGTACCGACACCCCGGCTCGAACGGGGGACCTCTTGATCCACAATCAAGCGCTCTAACCAACTGAGCTATGTCGGCACTGAGGGGGCAATTACCGGGACGGTTCGGGCAATGCAAGCCCCATCTGGCATCACAGGTTCACTTCCCAGGATTGTTCGACCAGATCGACGCCAAAGCTGTGCACCGGCTTGGACGATATGCAGCGCCACCCATGTGAGCGGTAGAGCGCACAGGCCGCGCGGTGGCTTTCATGGGTCCAAAGCTGCATGCGCGCATACCCCGCATCGCGCGCAAACCCCATGCAGGTCTGCAACATGAGTTTGCCCAGACCTGCGCCGCGCGCCTCTGACGACAGGATGAACAGCCGCAGCTTGGCCGTTTCCGCGTCGAGCCGCACGCAGAAGATGCTTCCCAACCGCGCACCGCCCCGCACCGCCACCCAGCCGCGTTCGCAGATCGGGTCCTGCTCGGCTTCGAAATCACGCAGGATCGTGGCGACGAGCGGGGCGAAGGTGCCGTCAAAGCCTTCGGCCTCGGCATAGTGGCGGCCGTGCAGATCGACCAGCCAGTCGAAATCGCCAGGACCATAGGCGCGCAGGGTGACATCATCGGACATGCGCGCACTCTGCATCGGCACGCGCTTGCAAAACAAGCCCCCCGGCGCTATGGCCCGTGTCCTGAGCCGCAACTCCGCCGGAGACCAGCCATGGGCATCAACACCGAACGCGACATCGAAGCCAACCTGCAGATCGGCCCGACCGACATCGGCATGGTGCGCCTTTTCGTGCTGGCCGACGGGATCGAGATTCCGATGGATTTCTCCCCCGAGGAAGCCGACGAGATCGCCGAAGAAATCCGCCTCGCCGCAACCGCCGCGCGCAAGGTCAAACCCAAGTCCAAGCGCAAGTAAGCGCGCCGTCCCAGCGTTACCGGGACCAAGCATGACAACTGCGGCTACCCTATGCCAGACGCCTACCGCCGCTCTGGTACGCCCCTACTGACCCTGCGACATCCGTCACGGACTGACAGACGCCCATCTATGCGCCGACGCCGCAAACGACGCCAAAGCACCCAGCCTCACGCCCAAGCGCTCAGCGCCGCCTCCGGATCGCGCAACGCATGAAGCCGTCGTGCTGCGTGGGTCGCGAACTTCCGGATCAACACATTCCGCCGCGCGCCCGCAAGCTTGTCCTCCGGGGCCATACGCACGATTTCAGCGTCATACCCATCCGCAATGATCAGTCCGGTTTCCACCGGCAAAAGCTCGGACGGAAATTCCAGATCGACCGCCCAGAAATACCGGTCACACCAGTCCAGATACCCTTCCCATTTGTGATCCGACTGAAAATCCGCCCGCGAGGATTTGCATTCGACGATCCAGATCTCGCCTTTCGGCCCCAACGCCATCACATCAACCCGCAGGCCGCGATCCGGCACGAATTCCTCGATCACCGAAAACCCATGGCTGGCAAGGTGGCGGCACACCCCCCGCGCCAGGATTTGTCCCGGCTGCAAATCGGCCCCTGCGCCGATGCGCTGATCAGGTAGAACGGTCATACCCAATAGACATGAACAAAGTGTGAACAAAAATCAAGCCATCTGAAAGATCGAGGCGAAAACCCCCTTGTCAGATGCGGCCAACGCGCCTACCTCAATCGCAGGCGGGTTTCTGCGCTACGCGTGACAGGTTGCATTCCGGTGGCCTTAAGCAATTCCGAGGGAGTTGGCTCTGTCCGGGCCCTGGTCCGGTTACCCGACGCCCACCTGTATATACAGGTCCTCGGGAATGAGAGAACCGCACGGTTGCCGTGGTTCCCGCCGCTTATTTCCTGAAAATCTGACGGGTTTGTCCCCGCGCACGCGGGCGTTCGATGGGGACGGGAACGGTGCGGATCATCATCCCGCGATGATCGTCATCATCCTCGTCGTCCTCGTCATAGGTCATCGACATGATCGAAATACCGAACTGCACACCGGCGAACACGATCCCGTTGAACAGCCAGAGCAGGAACACCGCCAGCACACCCACATCGGTATGCGTCACCAGATGCCAGAGATTGGCGACGTTGAAATAAAGCAGCAGCGCCACGAATACGGCTGCCAGAACAAAGCCCAGCGCGCTCTGGCGGATGTAGTGTTTGATGAGATCCGGCATGACGCGCCTCGCTTTCCTAGCTATCCACCTAGCCTGCTGCACTGCGATTTCAAAGTCTCAAACACCGAAGGGTGCCGCGCGCGGCTCAGGAGGACCCGTCTGAAGGCGGCCTTTTCGCCTGATCCCGCTCTTTTTCAAGCAGCTCCCGGATCTCTTCGGGGCTGACAGGTTTTTTCTTGCAGGCCCGCCAATCCGGATCACCCTTGGTGACAAGCATATGAAAATATTTGAAATCTTCTGCGATCTCCCGAAGGAAGTCGCGCAATGGATGAAACATGCCTGATCCGTTCCGGTCTCGTCAGAAACTGGAACGGCCGAACTCAGGGGAAGATTACAAAATTTTCCGCAAACCGCGGATCGGCGTCAAAACGCCTCGGGTCGCGCCTCGCGCGCCATGTGATCAAGAACCGCGTTCACGAATTGCGGCTCTTTTCCCTCGGGAAAGAACGCGCGTGCCACGTCGACATATTCGTTGATGATGACCTTGGGCGGTGTTTCGGTCGCCACAAGCTCGGCACCAGCGGCCCGGAACAGCGCCCGCAGGGTCGGGTCGATGCGCGCGATGGGCCATTTCGCCACCAGCCCGCGATCGGTCATCTGGTCGATCTTCGCCTGCCAGTTCACCGCTTCTTCGGCGATCCGGCGGAAGAGGTCCACATCGCCCTCGACAAGCTCTGCACCGTCGTCCTGTGCCAGCCCGAACCGATGATCGAGGAATTCCACCGCCACGGAATCAACCGACTGGCCGGACTGTTCCATCTGGAACAGCGCCTGCACGGCATAAAGCCGCGAGGCGGACCGTTTCTGGCGTTTCTCATCCACCTTTTTGGGCGTCTTGGCAGCAGGGCTCATGCGATGTTCGGGTCCTTGGTGTCACCAGCGATCTGGTACTCGTCTTTCGTGGGGACAAACCCCACTCCCTTGCGGGCAGAGCCCCACTTACGGCTGAGCGCGATCAGGTGCAAGGCAGCAGCGGCCGCCCCGCCCCCTTTGTTTTGTCCATCCGCCTGCGCCCGCACTTCAGCCTGCGCCATGTTCTCGACCGTCAGGATACCATTGCCGATGCACAGCCCCTGCAGCCCAAGCAGCGTGAGCCCGCGCGAGCTGTCATTGCAGACCGTGTCGTAATGCGTGGTCTCGCCCCGGATGATACACCCAAGCGCCACGTATCCGTCGAAATTCGACATGCGTTCTGCAATGCCGATGGCCGTCGGAACCTCCAACGCGCCGGGCACCTCGACCAGCTCATGTGTGCCGCCACAGGCCTCTATCTCGGCCCGCGCCCCGGCGATCAGTTGATCCGCGATATCCTTGTAATAGGGCGCAACCACGATCAAAAGCTTAACAGGCTTGTCGAATGTGGGACGCGCCAGCGTGTAATGTTCAACAGATGCCGCCATCAGCCCAACTCCGAAATTTTGCGTGTTCCCACGATTTCAAGCCCGTAGGCATCCAGACCGACCACTTTGGGCGTCGGTGAATTCGTCAGCAGCGTCAGCTTCGACAGACCCAGCGACGACAGGATCTGCGCCCCGAGCCCGTATTGCCGCAGCGTCTTGGGCGATACTTCATCGCCCACATCCAGCTTCATCGACGTGTCGCGCAGCAGCACGACAACGCCCCGCCCTTCACTGGCCACCGCCTGCATGGCGTGCTGAAACTCGTCCGCCCGCCCGCGTGGTCCTGTGCCCACGACATCCAGCATCGGGTCCAGCGCGTGCATCCGCACCAGCACCGGATCATCGCCCGACAGATCGCCCTTGGTCAGCACGATATGCTCATCGCCATGCGTTTCATCGGTGTAGATCCGCATCTGCCATTCACCGCCGAATTCCGACGTGATCGTCTCTTCCTTGCGCACCCGCACAAGGTTGTCGTTACGGCGGCGATAGGCGATCAGATCGCTGATCGTCCCGATCTTCAGGTTATGCCGCTGTGCAAAAGCCACCAGTTCCGGCAGCCGCGCCATGCTGCCGTCCTCGTTCATGATCTCGCAGATCACGCCCGCCGCGTTCAGCCCCGCCAGACGGCTCACATCCACTGCCGCTTCGGTATGGCCCGCGCGCACCAGCACGCCCCCGTCCTTGGCGCGCAGCGGGAACACATGGCCCGGCGTCGCGATGTCCTGTGCCCCCTTGGTGCCGTCGATGGCCACCGACACGGTGCGCGCCCGGTCCGCCGCCGAGATCCCCGTCGTCACCCCTTCACGCGCCTCGATCGACACGGTGAAGGCGGTCTCATGCCGGGACGAGTTGTTCGTCGACATAAGCTGAAGCCCCAGCTCCTCGATCCGCTTCGAGGTCATCGCAAGGCAGATCAGCCCGCGCCCATGGGTCGCCATGAAGTTGATCACATCCGGCGTCGCCCATTGAGCGGGAATCACCAGATCGCCCTCATTCTCGCGATCCTCGTGATCGACAAGAATGAACATCCTACCATTGCGCGCATCCTCGATGATCTCCTCCACCGAGGAGATGGCATCCTTCCAGTTCTCTTCGACCGGACCGGGGGTTTCAAATGTCGTCACGCGGACCTCCGTCATTGTCCCTGAGCCATTAGAACACAGCGCTCCGATTGACCAGTGAAACGTCCCGTACGGATGACCCGCACGGTTCGGAAGAGCTAATCGAACGGTTTTCGCCTGGCTGAGCCCAAATCGACGAAAAAACGCCAAAAACCGGAGTCTTGGCTGTCCCAACCGTACGGACACCGTCCCCAAGCGGACGGATCAGTCGAAAATATCCTCGATCACGTCAAACGCCTCTTCAAGGAACCGCCGCGCCAGCGTCTTCCGCTTCTTCGGCTTGGTCTTCTTTGCACGCTTTGCATCGCGATCCCATGCCGGGAAAGGCGCAGGCGCCGTCTTGGGCTGACTGGCGTGCCGGTGCTGCGTTGCAGCCGGACGCTCCGCAGGTTTCGCGTGCAGCATTTTCATCTCGTGCAACGGTGCGCCACAGGCCGAGCAGCTCAGCTCGTGCCGGGATTCGCCTTTAAGAACAAGGGCTGCACGCGTTCCGCAGTAACAGCAGGTCGCAATTTTCGTTCCGTGGGGCATGGCGTCTCCTTCGTCAGGGATATTGGCACGCCACACCCTGACCGCAAGTTCAGACCCGTGCGGCGTAAAGCGCCACAGCCGCGGCGTTCGACACGTTGAGAGACCCGAACGCCCGCGCAAAGGGGATCTTCACCAGCGCGTCGCAGGTCTCTTTCGTCTTCGGCCGCAACCCCGGCCCCTCGGCCCCCAGCACCAGCGCAATGGGCCTGTCCCGCACCGGGGCCAGCGCGTCGGCGATTGTCTGACCGGCCTCGCCATCCAGACCAAGGATCACGTAACCCATTGACCTCAAACGCTCCATCGCGTCCGCAAGGTTGCGCTCGCGCAGATAGGGCTGCCGTTCCAAAGCCCCCGACGCGGTCTTTGCCAATGCTCCCGTTTCCGGTGCCGAATGGTGCAATGTGCCCACAACCGCCGCCGCGCCGAACACTTCGGCAGACCGCAGGATCGCCCCCACATTGTGCGGGTCCGTCACCCGGTCGAGCAGGACAACACGCGGAGGCCCGTCAGGGCTGTTAAGTGCCACGTCCTCCAGCCGCCCCCAGTTCAGAGGCTTCACTTCCAAAGCCGCACCCTGATGCACGGATTGCGGATCAAGCGGCGCTTCGAACTTCCGCGGATCGCTGATTTCCGGTTCGAGTCCAGCAACTTCGATGGCATCCGCCAGCTTGTCCATCGCGTTGCGCGTCACCACCAGCCGCAACCGGTCCCGCTTGGGATTAAGCAGCGCGTCACGCACCGCATGGAGCCCAAAGAGCCATACCGTTTCCGCCGCAGCCGCCTTCCTAGACTGTTCCTTGGCCACCACCCATTTCGGTTTCTTGGCCATATCAGCCCCCTTTGTTCCTTCGGAAAAATGCGTTTCCGCTTGATGGGATTTTCCTGTTGACGCCGCAAGGGGGCAATTGTAATCACCCGCTCACGCCAAGGGCAGGGTCCTTGGCCAAGTGGGCGACAGGCCGCAAGGTGTGGCAGGGGACTGTAACTCCCTCGCGGAGACGCACGCCTGGTTCGATTCCAGGGTCGCCCACCACTTTCCCCGAAAAACCGCGGTAACGTGATGCGTCAAGACCGATGCGCAAGCATTTGACTTTCATCGGATTCGCAGACCTAATCCCGGCATGACCCAGATCGACACGCTTCGCACCCAGGCCCGCCTTCTGTTCGATGCAGCCGTACGTGCCGCAGATCCCGCGCACGCGGTCCAACGCGGTTTGGCGACAGCCCCTGTGCCGCCGGCGAACCCCGGCGGACGCACGTTTCTGATCGCCATCGGCAAGGCGGCGCCGGCCATGCTGGGTGAAGCGATGAAGGCTTTTCCTGACGCCCATGTGGCTCTGGTCGTCACCCATCACGAGAATGACGCCACTCTGCCCAAAGCCGATGTGATGCGGGCCGGACACCCCGTCCCCGACGAAGCTGGCGCCCGTGCCGCGCAGCGCGTGATGGAGATCCTGTCCAATGCGACCGCAGAGGACCGCGTGATTGCCCTGATCTCGGGCGGCGGATCGGCGCTTCTGCCCGCACCGCCTCCCGGTGTCAGTTTGACCGAAAAGGCGCGGCTCAACGATCTGCTGTTGTCCGCCGGGCTCGACATCGTGCACATGAACCTCGTGCGCCAACAGGTGAGCCTGCTCAAAGGCGGCGGCTTCGTCCGACAGGCCGCCCCTGCTCCGGTCTACGCCTATCTCCTGTCCGACGTGATTGGCGACGATCTGCGCGCCATCGCCTCCGGCCCCACGGTCAGCCCCATCGGCACTCCCGCCGAGGCCATCAGGACGCTGCAAGACGCCGGCATTTGGGACGTCACGCCCGCATCGATTCGCACCCATCTCGAGCAGGCGCAGCACGATACGCCCGCGCCCCTCCCGGTGGCCACGAACACTCTGGTCGGATCGAACCGCCTGTCGCTCGAAGCCATGCGCGACACTGCAGAAGAGATCGGCCTCTCCACCCGGATCGTCAGCGATGCCTTGACCGGCGATGTGGGCGATGCCGCGCAGGAGGTGCTGGCCGAGCTGATTGCACGTCCCGAGCCCACGGCGCTTCTCTTTGGCGGCGAAACCACTGTGAAACTCACCGGCACCGGGCGCGGCGGCCGCAATCAGGAACTGGCCCTGCGCGTTGCGACCCAAGCCCCTGATATCACGGCCAACTGGGTGTTCCTGTCAGGCGGCACCGATGGCCGCGATGGCCCGACCGACGCGGCGGGAGGACTGGTCGACGCAGGCACCCTGCCCCGGATCACTGCCGCCGGTCAGGACGTCACCGCTCTTCTGGCCAACAATGACAGCTACGCCGCCCTTGCCGCTGCAGGTGACCTGCTGATGACCCGCGCCACCGGCACCAATGTGGCGGATGTTCAGGTCCTGCTGATCGCGCCCTGACGCCCCTCGAACCGCTGCAGGGCCACACCCGCCTCTGCGAGGGCACCGCGCACGGAGCGTGCGATCTGCAGCGCCGTTGCGCCATCCCCATGCAGACAGATCGTGTCCACCGCAGCCGGGATGTGCCTGCCGCTTTCGGTGATGATCGCACCCGCCTTGACCATCTCGACCATGCGCCGCCCGGCCACGTCCGCGTCATGGATGACCGCCCCCGGCAGGCTGCGGTCCACCAGCGTTGCATCGTCGTTATAGGCGCGATCCGCAAAAATCTCGCCTGCCCAGCGACAGCCCAGCGTCTCGACCGCCGTTTGCTGCTGTGTCGCGGCCAGCACCATGATGATGATGTCCGGATCCACCGACAGCGCCCCTTCGTAACAGGCCGTCGCCATCGCAGCGTCCTCGGACGCCATGTTGGCAAGCGCACCATGCAATTTCAGATGCCGCACTGCGCCACCCACCGAACGCGCCATGGCCTGCGCCGCACCCAATTGATATCGCACGAGATTCCGCAACGAATCGTGGCTCAGATGCATGCGGCGCCGCCCGAATCCCTGCAGATCGGGAAAGCCGGGATGCGCGCCGATCCCCACATCATTTGCCACCGCCAGAGACATGGTCTGCGCCATCACATCCCAGTCGCCCGCATGGAAGCCGCAGGCGATATTGGCCGAGGTGATCACGTCGAGCAGCGCCGCATCCGATCCCATCGGCCATGGTCCAAAGCTCTCTCCCATATCCGCGTTCAGATCGACATGCATGGCTCACTCCTTTTCGTCACGGGCGTCACCTGCCGTGACCCCGCTGATCAATTGATAGCTCAGCAGATCACGAATCTGCGCAGGATCGCGCACCAGTGGCGTGCAGAGTTTCGGCAAATCACTCAGATGGTCGCGCGCCTTGCGCTCTACCGCCAGCGCCTCGTCCCGAGTGACAAAGCAGAATCGCAACGCCGCGCCCGCAGGTGTCTGCACCGCGCGGGGCAGATCGGCGGGAATCACCGTGCAGATCCGTGGATAGCCTCCGGTTGTCTGACTTTCCCACAACAGCAGGAAGGGTGTGCCGTCCCCGGTGATCTGGATATCACCCGGCAGAATCGACTCCGACAGGATGTTGAGTCCGCCCTTCGCCGCGAACCCCGTACCATCGGAATTGAGACGCATTCCCATCCGGTTCGCCCGCGCATCGCGGGAAAAGCAGGTCTGCGTGAACCGCTCGCGCGTGTCAGTGTCGAAGAGGTCTGTCTGGAAGCTTTCGACGACGCGCAAAACGCCACCGTCAAACCGGTTGTCCTGCGGCAGGCAGAGACCAACCGGGTCACCCCCGTCGATCCCCACGGTCAAACTGTCCCCCGCCTGAACAGCAGCGCCGATGCCAGCCGCCAGATGCGCCGAGCGTGATCCAAGCCGCTGCGGCAGGTCAAATCCACCACCCACGTGCAGATAGCCATAGCTGCCCGATGTGGCGCCCCCGATCTCGATCCGGGCGCCTGCGGGCACCGCGTGGGACGCATTCCAGACAAGCGGCGCGCCGTCGACTGCCGCACGCATCGGCGCTCCGGTCAGCGCGATGCGCAGCGGCGCGGTCGCCTCGAACACGCCGCCCGATCCGGGAAGTTCCAGCGCGGCGCAGTCGGTCGATTGCCCCAGCACAGCAGCGCCTTCCGCCATGGCAAGCGGGTCCGCCGCCCCGCCTCTGGACACGCCAAACGCCCGAAATCCCGCGCGCCCCATGTCCTGCACGCTCGCTCCCGGCGCGATGCGCTTTACGACAAGCGCGGCCGTCACGGGATCGCCTCGATCACGGCACCGCCATCGGGATCGTCCGCGTGACGCGCCAAAACATCAGCACTGGCCTCGACGAACTGCACCTCGTCACCGGGCCGCAGGAAAAACGGCGTGTCACTGTCAGGACGAAACAGCTTGAGCGCCGTTTGCCCGACATGCCGCCAGCCGGTCGGGCTCGACACCGAGAACAGGACGAACTGCCGGATCGCCACGACAAGCGCCCCTTCCGGCACCGCCTTGGTCAGCGCGGTCTGACGCGGGATGTCCCAGTTTTCCGGCAGCAAGCCAAGATAGGGCTGACCCGGCGCGAACCCGATGGTCTGCACCCGCACCCGTGCTTCGGACATCTGCCGGACCGCATCCGCAACCGAGACTCCCGCCGCCTCTGCCGCCTCTTCCAGCTGCGGCGCATGATCGGCACCATAGACCGTAGGCACCCGGATAAAGCGCCGTCCGTCCGGCATCGACGCGGAAAACCAGTCGCGTTCCGCCAGAAGCGTGCTCAACCGTGCCCTGAGTGTGTCCAGTCCGAGATGCAGAGGATCGAACTGGACGAAGACCGACACAAGCGACGGCGCACAGTCTTCGACACTGTCGATCCCTTCGCGCACAACTGCGGATGAAAATGCCAGAGCGGCGCGGTTGGCCGGTTCCGTCAGCGTGTCTCCAAAGCTCACCAGAACGCCGTTCAACCCGGCCGGGCGGATTACGGGGTCAAAGGGTCGGGACGTCGCAGAAGTCATACCCAAGCCCTACCATGCAGACCGGGCGAGACAAGCCGCTAGTGCAGCTTGTCCGAGGACGCCGCCGCCTGCTCTGCGGCCTCGATCGCGGCTTCGATGTCTTCGGGGTCTTCGGAAGGCACCGCGTACTTGCCGTTCAGCCAGCGAGCCAGGTCCACATCGGCACAGCGTTTGGAACAGAACGGACGGACCTCTTGGTTGGTTTCCTTGCCGCAGATGGGGCAGCTCATTTCAGCACCTCGCTTAAGGACAGTCGGTCACGTTTGCGTTGTAACTCGATATGCCCCAGCGGAGTCCACCCCACGAACACGGTTTCCACGCTGTCCCGCTTCAACGCGCTGCGCAGCGCGCTTTCGATCTGACGGCGGTCTTTCTTGGCCGTGGGGGCCGGATCAATCACGATCTGCCCGCCCAGCCCCCGCAGCCGCAACTGGCGCGGCAGATCCTTGACCGCCGCCAGATTGGCCTTGAGCCCCGCCGCAGGGCTGGTGTCGCCCCCGGTGTTCACATCGACCGCCACCAAAGCGCGCGTGGGTTCGATCGCCATCGACGCCTGATCCCCCAGCGGCACATCGCGGGCCCTCAAACCGTCGAGAACGTCCAGAATGCCGTGCCGCTCAAAACTGCCATCGGCGCTGTCGATCTGCGCCTTGTCCGTCCATTCGCGCCACGCCAGAAGATGCGGCCCATCACCCTCGACCAGCGTTTCGGCATCGCCCTGCGAATCCGCCATCACCTTGGCCGCCAGATCGGCCATCGCCGCGATGTCATCGGCAATCTCGTCCGCATCAGCGCCTTCGCATGAGGACCGCAGGATCAGGCCGAACCCGTCACCCGCATCCATGATCTCATGCGCAACGGCCAGCAAATTTTCGCGCGCATCCTCGTCCTTGATCCGACGGGATACGTTGATCCCCGGAGCCTCGGGCGTGACGATGGCATAGCGGCTCTTGAAGAGCACCTTGTGCGTGACCGGGATCGCCTTGCCCGGCTCGGCATAGCCCGTGACCTGCACCAGCAGGGTCTGGCCGGGGGCCAACCCCTTGACCTGCCGCACGAAAGCCGCCCCATCGGGCGTGCGCAGGAACATCCCGCCCTGCCCCTTCATCGGACGTTCCACGATGGCGCGGTAGATCGTGCCGGGCGCAGGTTGGTCGGTCTCGAAAAACAGGTCCTCGACCTGTCCATCCACCATCAGCGCCGCCGCCTCGCGATCACCGACATGATCCAGTGCGATCAACCGACCCTTCATTCCGACACTCCGTAAACCGGATAGCCCGCCGCAACCAGCAGGTTGGCGGTTTCGGCCAAAGGCAGGCCCACAACCGCGCTGAAGCTGCCGCTGATCCACGGCACAAAGGCTCCTGCCGGGCCTTGAATGGCATAGCCCCCCGCCTTGCCGCGCCAGTCGTCACTGGCCAGGTAGGCGTTCACCTCGGCATCGCTCAGACGCTTCATCTTGACCTGCGTGACCACATCGCGTTCCCAGATCTGCGAACCGCGCCGCACAGCCACAGCCGTCACAACCCGATGCCTGCGCCCAGAGAGCGCAAACAGGAATTTCGCCGCTTCGGCCGCATCCGCGGGCTTGCCAAGGATGCGCCGCCCCAGCGCGACCGTTGTATCTGCGGACAGCACGATCTCATCGTCGCTCGCCGGAATCGCAAAGGCCTTTTCGCGCGCAAGACGCACGCAATACGGGCGGGGCAATTCGTTGGGGCGGGGATCTTCGTCGATGTCGGGCGGGCGGATGTCATCCGCCTCCACCCCGATCTGAGCCAAAAGCTCCCGCCGCCGGGGGCTGCCGGAGCCGAGGATCAGCTTCATGAAACGCTTACTTGAAGCGGTAGTTGATCCGACCCTTGGTCAGATCGTAGGGCGTCATTTCGACTTGCACCTTGTCGCCTGCAAGAACGCGAATGCGGTTCTTGCGCATCTTGCCCGCCGTGTGCGCGATGATCTCATGGCCGTTTTCAAGCTCGACCCGAAATGTCGCGTTAGGCAGGAGTTCCTTGACGACACCGGGGAATTCGAGCGTGTCTTCCTTGGCCATGGTTTCTCCTTAACTGATCGCCCCGTCATAGTGCGAGGCGCGCTACTAAATGGGCCTAAACGGCCAATTTATCAAGGCCTATTCAACCGAGTTTCCGCGCTGCGGCAATCACGTCACGTCCCGTCTGGTCCGTCCAGTGCCTTCGGTTGAGCACAACGCCATCTGCCCGAACATGCGCAATCCGGTCCAGATCGACCTCGGCATAGGTCCAGCCGGGCTGGTTCAACATACCTTCCGCAATCACGCCCGTGGCCGGAAATCCGGTGTCAGGTGGGCCGAAAACGCCCCCCATGCCGGTGTTCATGTCCACCGCTTCTGACCAGTCACAGGCACCAACAGTTGAGGACATGATCGTAACACACTGATTTTCCAACGCCCGCGCCATCGACCCGATCCGCACCCGCGAATAGCCCGTAAGCGCCTCGGTGCAGCTTGGCACAAGGATCAGATCCGCCTCGGCCATCGCCCGGCCCAGCAGAGGGAACTCGCTGTCATAGCAGATCAGGATACCGATCCTGCCAAGGCCCGTGTCGAACATCTGCAACGGCCCACCGGCCACGACGCCCCACTCCTCGCGCTCGAATCGGGTCATGATCTGTTTGTCCTGATGACCCATGTCGCCATTCGGCGCAAAGAATCGCGCGCGGTTCACCGGACGGTCGCCCAGATCGGGATCGAACACCGGGGCCGAAGCGGCAAGGATGTGCACCCCGAACTCCTGAGCAAGTTTGGCATGCAACGCATCCGCCTCCGGCACCCGGTCCGACACCGCCCGAAGCGACGCCTCAAGATCCAGCGCAAGATCGCGCCCGGCAAGCGTCGCCAGCTCCATCGCGCCGTATTCCGGGAACACCAGAAGGTCCGCCCCCGCCTCCACCGCCTCTTTCACCCATCGCGTCAGCTTTTCCTCGTAAGCCTGCCACGAGTCGAGGAAATCCATCGGATAGGCTGCCGCCGCAACTTTCATGTCTCACCCTCCGTCAACGCCCGTGTCCAGACCTGCAACGGTTTGCGCGTCGCCTCTGTCTCGCCCACGTCCTTCCACGAAAACCAAGCCACAGCCCCCTCTAGCGGCGCATAGCCCCGCTTGCGCCAGAACCTGTCTAAAGGCCGATACCCCTCGGGTCGCAACGGATGGTCGGCGGGCCGTACAACCCCGCAAAAGGCAGACATCGTGGCCCCCAATTCACGCCCATGCGCCTCGCGCAAATCAAAGAATCGATGTCCCACACCGCGTCCGCGATACTCCGGCAAGAGAACCGACTCGGCACAGTAGAAGATGTCCTTCAGCGCAAGCCCGCTTCCTTCAAACGCCGCCGCAAAATCATCCGCGTGATCCGCCATCGGCGTGCCGGTCGCCGCCCCAACAAGCCGCGTCCCGTCAAACGCGCCCACAAGGATCGCCGCATCCGAGGACCGATAAGTCTCCAGATACCCGCGCTCATAGTCCAGATCGCCGTCATACAGATACGGCCAGTCCCGGAACACCCGGATGCGCAGCCCCGCCACATCGTCCAGAGCCGCGTCCAGCGCCTCTCCGGTCAGTGCCTCGATCCGCATCACGAGACCTGTTTGATCCAGTCACTCAGGTTGTAATAGGTCACGACGCGGCTGATCTTGCCCTCGTGCAGCGAAAAGAATGACCCCGCAGGCAGACGATAGCCCTGTCCCTTGGCTTCGGGCAGCCCGGCATCGGTGGTCAGATAGGTGCCGTTCACCATGAATTCCGCCGCGCCCCGCGCGCCATCCTCGGCCACGAAGATCACCATTTCTGTCAGCGTTTCGTCATAGCAGCGCGCCATGTGCTGGCAGAACTCCGCGAAGGCGTCGCGCCCGATCCGCACGTTCCCTTCATTGACGTGATGCGCGACATCGTCCGTCAGGCAATCCAGCATGCCTGCAATGTCCTTGCGGTTGAACGCATCAAAATATCGCTCGATCGTGGCACGGCTCATAGCGCCCCTCCCCATTTTCGTTTCAGCTGTTCGACCAATTGGTCCCGCGTCTGCCGATAGGCATTCAACTTCTGCTCGCGTGTCTCGCCCAGACCGGTCGGGTCCATGATCGGCCAGTATTCCACCGTCAGGTGATAGAAGCGCGTCAGGTCCAGCGCCCGTCGCTGCGATGCCGGAGACAGCGCGACGATCAGGTCGAACCCCGACAACGCCTCACCATTCTCTTCCAGCTCGTCGAACGACCGCGACCGGTGGCGGCTCATTTCGACCCCGATTTCCTGGCAGACCGAGATTGCAAAGCCATCAATCTCGAGATCGTTGACCACGCCGACGGACTGCACATAGGTCTCGAAACCGTAGATCTTCTTCATGATGCCTTCGGCCATCGGGGACCGCACGGCGTTGTGGTCGCAGCAAAACAGGATCGACTGCGGCAGAGCTTTCAAAATTCAGCCCCCGAAATGCAGGACGCAGACCAGCGTGAACAGGCGCCGCGCGGTATCGTCATCCACCGTCACCTTGCCCTCGAGCCGTTCCTGCAGGATGCGCGCACCTTCGTTGTGAATACCGCGCCGCGCCATGTCGATGGTCTCGATCTGGCTGGGCGGCAAGGTCTTGACCGCATCAAAATAGGATTTGCAGATCTGGAAATAGTCCTTGACCACCTGCCGGAACGGGGTCAGCGACAGATGAAATTCAGCCGCCTTTTCGTGGCTCTCCGTGGTCACATCAAAGACCAGTCGCTTGTCCCGGATCGACAGCCCCACATTGTACGGCCCCGGAGGCACCGGACGTCCATCGCGGTCGGGCAATTGAAAGGTGTTGTGCTCCATCAGGTCGAACATCGCCACGCGGCGCTCCTGTTCGATCTCGGGGGTGGGCGGGGGCAGATTGCCGTCGTCCAGTTCGATATGGGCAATGCGTGTCATGGGCGGTCTTCCTTGATCTGCGCCCTCCCTAACGCGCGTTTCGGGGCCGCGCAATTGCGCCCTTTGGCTCAATCGCGCGTTTCGTCCTGTGTCGGCATCAGACCATAGCGGGCCGCGACGCGCCAGACATGGCGTGGCACCATGTTCTTGATCCGCGCCGGATGTGCCCGCCTGAGATGCAGAATGGTCTCGATCGCCTTCATTTCGACCCGCGCACGCGCGAATTCCAGCCCGCGCGGCCCGGTGCGCGGCTGCAGCCACGCCACGATGGGCCGCACCCAGTCGGGCATCCGCCGCAGAGGCAGCCCGCCTGCCGCGCGCTCGGTGTTCACCATGAACCCCTTGACCGCCGCCTCGCGCTTGCCCGTGTCGGTCAGGTCGCGCCGCACCACACGGTCGCCCAGCCGGTCGAGCACCGCCGCGCCCCGCGCATTGCGCACGATGAGCCACTGATCGCCGTCACCGCCCATATAGCCCACGGTGATGTCCGCCAGCCGGTTGGTGTAATCGACGCAGGTCTTGCAGGTCATCGGAAAGAAATCCGCCGGCAAGTCCGACAGCGGCAGCTTGAGAAACGGCACGAACCGCGGCTTGCGCCCGTCATCGAACCGCAACTCCACCCGGTAATCCGCGCGGAACTCCAGATAGGACACGGTCTCGGGCCTGTCGTCGAGCCGGGCGAGAAAGGCGTGGAAATTCTCGGTCGTGGTGTTGTCCGAACAGGGCGTGCCGATCACCGTGATCTCGTCGAACCCCAGCTCTGCCTCCAGCGCTCGCAGCGCATAGACCTGACAGGGCACGCCAACCACCGCAATCCGCCGATGCCCCGCCTCTCGCGCTGGCTCCAGCAAGGCCAGCAGAGGCCCGTACCCCATCCGCATCCCCCGGCACTGCGCCATCTGCTCGGCCTCGGTCACGATCACCGGCAGCGGCTTCCAGCGGTCGAGCGGATCAGGCGCGGTGGCCAGCACCGCATCCACCGCACCCGCGCGCAACAACTCCGCCGCAAGCCCGGTGGTCAGCCCGGTCCATTGCGCCCCCTCGGCGGCAGGCTCCAGCCGCGCCCGGTACATGGCCTGCGCCACACCGAAGAACGCCTCATCGCCCTCCCCGGCCACACGTCCGTGCACGGACCGTTCAAGTGTCTCGTAATCAGGTTGAATGAACTGGCAGGCCTTGCCGCATCCACGGCCATCACCCATGCGCGACACGCCACAATCGGTACACAGCCCCGCGCGCGGAGCGCCGCCGATCTCAGGCACCGTCAGGCCAATGCGACCACCATCCATGTCCGACTCTCCTTACCGCAACATGTCAACTTTAGTTGACACCTACGCGAAAAGCGAGTCCATGCTTCTTCTTTTTCCAAATATGCAAACGCAGCGCCGCAACAGGCGCGGCGTCCGAAAAGGACGTCACACCAACACAGGCCCGAGGACGTCGCCGAAGGCGAAAGGACGAGAAACCCTGCGCGCACGTCCAGTGCGCCCAATGCGACCCAAAACCGAAAACCACCTTTGGGATCGAGCGCCCTAACGCACCTTCAGCGTCGCAAGCCCGATCAGCGCGAGAATAAGCGAAATGATCCAGAACCGGATCACGATCTGCGGCTCGGCCCAGCCCTTTTTCTCGTAATGGTGATGGATCGGGGCCATCAGGAACACGCGCTTGCCCGTCCGCTTGAAGTACAAAACCTGGATGATCACCGACAGCGCCTCGACCACGAAGAGGCCACCCACGATGGCCAGCACGATCTCGTGCTTTGTCGCCACCGCGATGGCCCCCAAAGCGCCGCCCAAGGCCAAAGACCCGGTATCCCCCATGAACACCGCCGCCGGCGGCGCGTTGTACCACAGGAACCCAAGGCCCCCGCCGAAAAGCCCCGCAGTAAAGATCAGGATCTCCCCGGTGCCCGGCACATAATGCACATCCAGATAATCGGTGAAGTCGACCCGACCCACCGCATAGGAGATCACCCCCAGCGTGCCCGCCGCGATCATCACCGGCATGATCGCCAGCCCGTCAAGCCCGTCCGTCAGGTTCACCGCGTTAGCCGCACCCACGATCACGATGACCGCAAAGGGCACGAAGAGATAGCCGAGGTTCAGCAGCGTGTCCTTGAACACCGGGAAGGCCAGCTGGTTGGTCAGTTCCTCGGGGTGATATTGCGCCGCCCAGTAGCCCGCGATGGCCGCAATGAGAAAACCCAGCAACAACCGCACCTTACCGGACACACCTGCGGTGTTCTGCTTCTTCACCTTGGCATAGTCGTCGGCAAACCCGATCAGCGCGAAACTCATCGTGACGAAGAGCACCATCCAGACAAACGGGTTGTCCAGCCGCGCCCAAAGCAGCGTCGAGGTCAGCAGCGCGCCCACGATCAGCAAACCGCCCATCGTCGGAGTGCCCGCCTTGGTGAAGTGCCCCTCAGGCCCATCCGTGCGGATCGGTTGCCCCTTGCCCTGCCGCTTGCGCAGCACGTTGATAAGCGGTCTTCCGAACAGGAACCCGAAGATCAGAGCGGTCAGAAACGCGCCGCCCGCGCGGAACGTGATGTAGCGAAAGAGGTTGAAAAAATCCCCCCCGTCCGACAGTGCGGTCAACCAATACAACATGAGATCATTATCCTTCCGCCTCGTCGCGGGCGTTGCCTTGGCCCATATTCCGTATCGCGTCAACCACGCGCGCCAGCCGCATCGACAGCGATCCCTTCACCATCACAACATCCCCGGCGTCAAGCTGGCGGGGAAGCCGCGCCGCCATGTCGTCGGAGGCTTCGAACCACAAGCCCCTCTGCGTGTCGGGCAGCGCCTCGTGCAGGTGCCGCATCAATGGTCCGACGCAATGCACCTTGTCCAGCGCCCTGGTCGCCGGCAGATCCGCCAGCGCCGCGTGCAGGTCCGGCCCGGTCGGCCCCAGCTCTTTCATGTCACCCAGCACGGCGATCCGGCGTCCCTTGCTGACCCGCCCCACATCATGCTGCACTGGCGCTGCAGCCAGCACTGCCAAAGCCGCCGCCACCGAGGCCGGGTTGGCGTTATAGGCATCATCGAACAGCGCCAGCGTCGCCTTCGGGTCGGTGGAATCCAGATGGATCGTCACATGCGCCCCGCGCCCCGCGCCGGGATGCCACCGCCCCATCGCCGCCAGCGACAGCGCCCGGTCCAGCCCCAGCACCTCGGCCACCGCGAGAACCGCAGCGCCGTTGATGGCGAAATGCCGCCCCGGCGCGTCGATCTTGTAGAGCATCTCACCGCCGGAAAATGCTGCCTGCGCCACGCTGCAGGCATCCTGCGCCCGGACCGAGGTCACACGCATGTCGCAGCCGTCGGTTTCCCCGAAAGACACGCTGAGGTCGCCCATCTCTTCGGCCCGGGCTTGCAGAATACCGCTGGTCGGCAGATCACCGTTCCAGATCGCCACGCCACCCGGCTCCAACCCGTCGAAGATCGACGCTTTCTCATGCGCGATGCCTTCGATGCTCTCGAACGCCTCCAGATGGGCCGGGGCCACGATTGTGACGATGGCCACATGCGGCCGCGCCATCCGGCTCAGGGGCGCGATCTCGCCCGGATGGTTCATGCCGATCTCGATCACCGCGAACTCCGCATCGCGCGGCATCCGCGCCAGCGTCAGAGGCACACCCCAATGGTTGTTGTAACTCGCCTCGGCCGCATGCACCCGGCCATGCGCGCCCAGAACCGTGCGCAACATCTCCTTGGTCGAGGTCTTGCCGACAGACCCGGTCACGCCCACCACCTTGGCCTTTGTCCGCGCCCGCGACGCCCGGCCCAAAGCCTCAAGTCCGGTCTGTACATCGTCCACGATCAGAAGCGGCGCATCTTCGGCCACACCCTCGGGCACGCGGGACACCAAAGCCGCCGCAGCGCCCTTTTCCAGCGCCTGCGCGACAAAGTCGTGCCCGTCCCGCGCCGCCGTCAACGCGACAAACAGATCTCCCGGCTGGATCGTGCGGGTGTCGATGGACACGCCCGTCGCCGCCCACTCTCCGGTCACGCGACCGCCTGTCGCCTCTGCCGCCTCTGCGCTTGTCCAAAGGGTCATGCCAGTTTCCCGTCCAAAGCCGCCACAGCGACGCTTGCCTGTTCCACATCGTCAAACGGATAGACCGTGTCACCCACGATCTGCCCGGTCTCGTGCCCCTTGCCACAAATGAGCAGCGCATCGCCCGGCCCCACAGCATCGACACCGCGCAGGATCGCCTCGGCCCGGTCGCCCACTTCGGTCGCCTCGGGCGCGCCCTCCAGCACCGCCGCGCGGATCGAGGCCGGGTCTTCGCTGCGCGGGTTGTCATCCGTCACGATCACCTGATCCGCGAACTCCGCCGCCGCCGCCCCCATCAAAGGCCGCTTGCCGGGGTCGCGGTCGCCGCCTGCACCGATGATCGCCACCAGACGCCCCATCACATGCGGACGGATCGCCTGACAGGCGGTCGCCACCGCATCGGGCGTGTGCGCGTAATCCACGTACACCGCCGCACCATTGCTGCGCGTCGCGGCAAGCTGCATCCGCCCCCGCACCGTTTCCAGTTCGGGCAGGACCGAGAACACCCGATCCGGCGTCACACCGCTGGCAATGACCAGACCGGCGGCAACCATCACGTTTTCTGCCTGAAATCCACCGACAAGGTTCAGCCGGGTCTGAAAGGTCTCGCCACCAAACTTGATCCGCACATCCTGCCCGGTGGCATCAAAGCGCTGACCCAGCAGCACCATGTCGGCACCCGTGTCGCGCCCTACGGTCATGGTTTCCTGCCCACGGGCACGTGCAATCGCCAGCATATCCACACCGCGCGCATCGTCGATGTTGATGACAGCGATCCCGTCCTCGGGCAGTACGCGGGCAAATAGCCCGGCCTTGGCGTCAAAATACGCCTCGAAGCTTTCGTGATAATCGAGATGATCCTGCGTGAAGTTGGTGAACCCCGCTGCACGCAGGTTCACGCCATCGAGCCGCCGCTGCGCCAACCCGTGCGAGGACGCCTCCATCGCCGCATGGTCGATCCCGGCATCCGCCGCACCGGCAAGAGCGCGGTGCAACGTGATTGGCTCGGGCGTGGTGTGCATCAGAGGGGCCTGCCAGTCGCCTTCGACCCCGGTTGTCCCAAGGTTGACCGCAGGTATGCCCAGCAACTGCCAGATCCGCCGCACAAAGCTGGCGACGCTGGTCTTGCCGTTGGTGCCGGTCACGGCCACCATCGTATCGGGTTGCTTTTCAAACCAGAGCGCCGCGCAGAAGGCCAAGGTCTGACGCGGATCAGCCGCGATCACCACCGCCGCCGTCGGTCCCGCAAGCTCGTCTTTGGCGATCTCGGCGCCTTCCAAATCCGTCAGGATGGCCGCCGCCCCCATGCGCAGCGCGTATTGGATAAACTCCGCCCCGTGCATCTTGGTGCCGGGCAGCGCCGCGAACAGGTAGCCCTCTTTGACATCCCGGCTGTCCACGGCAAGCCCGGTGACAATGGCATCCGCGCCGCCGCGCGCCGTCAGACCCAGCGCGCTCAGGCTCTTGCCCTCTGCTGCCATGACGACCCCCTCGTATTCTGTGCCCCAGACCGGGGCGGACGCCCTCAGTTCGAGGTGTTGATGATGCCCGTCAAATGCCGTGTTTCGACCTCCGGACGCAAGCCCAGAAGAGGTGCGACGCGGCGGATCATTTCGGCGGCCACGGGCACGGCCGTCCAGCCTGCGGTGCGGCGCGGTTTCGTCCCGCTGGTTTCCACCGGCTCGTCCAGAGTCACGATCAGCACGTATTTCGGATCATTGGTCGGAAACACCGACGCGAAGGCGTTGATCACCTTGTCGTCGTAATACCCGCCGCCCCGCGCCTTGGGTTTGTCCGCCGTTCCGGTCTTGCCGCCCACCGAATAACCCGGCACCTCGCCAAAACTGGCGGTGCCCTCGGTCACGACTTTCCGAAGCATATCCAGCGACTGCCGCGCGGTCCGCTCGGACATCAGGCGCGGCCCGAGCTTGGGCCCGTCCTGCCGGAGCAGCGTCGGCTCGACCTTGTACCCTCCATTGGCAATCGCCGCATAGCCTGCCGCCAGATGCAACGGGCTCGAAGACAGACCGTGACCATAGGAGATCGTCACGCTCGACAGGTCGGTCCAGCGCTGCGGCACCAGCGGCTTGCCGCCGGCGGCCTCCACGATTTCGAGCGATGTCGGCTCGAAAAAGCCGAGCGACTTCAGGAACTCCTGCTGCCGCTGCGACCCGATGGCCAGCGCAAGCCGTCCCGTCCCCCGGTTCGAGCTTTTCACGATGATGTCCGAGACCGACAAAGGCCCGTAGTTCTTGTTGTTGAACTCCCCGATCTTGAACCCGCCCACCTTCATCGGGCCGGATGTGTCGATCACGGTCTCGGGGCTGACCAGCCCCAGTTCCAATGCCTGTGCCGAGGCGAAGATCTTGAAGGTCGATCCCAGCTCGTAGACCCCCTGCACCGCGCGGTTGAACAGCGGGCTGTCCGCCGCCTCGCCCTGGGTAAGAGGACGCGGGCGATCATTGGGGTCGAAATCCGGCAAGGAGGCAATCGCGATCACTTCGCCCGTGTAGATGTCCATCAGGATGCTGGCCGCACCCTTGGCGTTCATGAGGTTCATGCCCCCCTGAAGCACACGTTCCGTAGCCGCCTGAATCGTCAGGTCCAGGGAAAGCTCGAGCGGCGCGCCCTCGCGTGCGGGATCACGCAGCTCGTCGTCGAAGAATTTCTCGATGCCCGCCGTTCCGATAACTTCAGCAGAATGAACACCTTCGCGGCCAAAGCTCGCCCCACCAAGAATGTGCGACGCCAGTGCACCGTTGGGATAAAGGCGCATCTCGCGCGGCCCGAAAAGCAGTCCCGGCTCACCGATGTCGTGCACCTGCTGCTTTTGCTCGGGGCTCAATTTTCTGCGCACCCACATGAACTTGCGGGACCCGGTGAAATCTTTACGCAAACGTTCTTCGTCAAGCTCCGGAAATATCTTGACCAATTCCGCTGCAGTCCGCAGCGGATCGACCATCTGCTGCGGATGCGCATAGAGTGAGAATGTCTCCATGTTGGTCGCCAGAATGCGCCCGTGCCTGTCGACGATATCGGCCCGGCTGGCAATGATCGACGCGCCGGTCGCCTGCGCACGCGGCTCCTCCGGCTCGGACGCCGCGAGCGTCCCCATGCGCGCTCCGATCACGCCGAAGGCACAGAAGAACATCACCGCCATCACCAGAAGCCGACCCTCGGCACGCGACCGCGCCTTGTCGCGCATCTGCTCGTGCCGGATGCGCAGATTTTCGCGCTCGATGGCATCGGGGTTTTCGTCCTTGCGGCGGGCGTCGAGGATGCGCGCCAAAGGCCGAAGCGGCGTGCGGATCATGGTTCTTGCTCCTGTGCGCCTGCACTTGAAATCTCGACCGGATCGGTGATCGGCAATTCCGGTGGTTGCGGGTAGGCGATCTGATCCACCCGGCCGAACTGGTCCGGCTCGAAGGGCATCAGACCCAGACGTTCAAAATTCACCTCGGCCAGATCGCGCAGACGGTCGGGCCGGTTGAGGTAGGCCCATTCCGCCCGCAGCACCGCCAGACGCGCGCGGGCGTCGGCAATCTCCGACCGCACCGTCTGCGCCTCGCCCAGCGCCGCCTGCGTCTTGTAATTCTCGTGATAGGCCCAGAACGCGGCCCCGATCACGGTCAGAAAGGTCAGCACATAAAGCAGAGACCGCATCACCGATCCTCCTTCAACATTGGCAGGGCGATCTGCCCGGCGTCGATCTCGCCCGCTGGCGCATCCGTGCGCCGCGCGACCCGCAGCTTGGCCGAACGCGCGCGCGGGTTGACCGCCAGTTCGTCATCATCCGGACCCACCGCCTTGCGGGTCACGATCTCGAATGCGGGGGTTTCGGCTTCGATCTCGGGCGCATAGCGGTTGGCCCGCCCGGCCTGTCCGCCCCGCGCCTGCAGGAACCGCTTGACCATCCGGTCTTCAACCGAATGAAAGCTCACCACAGCCAGCAGCCCACCGGGTTTGAGCACCCGCTCCGCCGCCATCAATCCCCGCATCAACGCACCGTATTCGTCGTTCACCGCGATGCGCAGCGCCTGAAAACTGCGCGTGGCCGGATGCGATTGCCCCGGCTTCGGACGCGGCAGGCAGGTTTCGATGATCCCCGCCAGTTCGAGCGTGCGGGTGATCGGGTTGATCCGCCGCGCGCCGACGATCGCCTTGGCAATCCGGCGCGAGGCGCGCTCTTCCCCGTATGTGTAAAGAATGTCGGCAATATCGAACTCGTCCGCCGTATTGACGATATCCGCCGCAGACGGACCCTCTTGGCCCATCCGCATGTCGAGCGGCCCATCCTTCATGAAGGAAAAGCCCCGCTCCGCAAGGTCGAGCTGCATCGACGACACACCAAGGTCAAGCACCACGCCATCCACATCCGAGGCAATCTGGTCCATCTCGGCGTAATTGGCGCGGTGCAGTTCGATGCGCCCCTCGAAATCGCCAATCCAGGCCGATGCCATCTCGTGCGCCAGAGGGTCACGGTCGATGCCGATGACCTTGTCCGCCCCGGCAGCAATCAGTCCGCGCGCATAGCCCCCGGCCCCAAAGGTGCCATCAACCCAAACCCCCGCCACCGGCGCCACCGCCCGCAGGAGCGGAGCAAGCAGGACGGGAATGTGAGGATCAGTCGAAGGTGTGGCAGCGGCAGCAGACATGTCCGATCAGCCCCCCGGTTGCTGATCCAGGAAGATGAGCGGATCGACATCGTCGGGCAACTCGCCAAGCCACTCCTCCGTCGCGGCAAGCTCTTCGCTTTCATAGGTCGACGGCTCCCAGATCTGGAAGGTGTCGCCCGCACCGGTAAAGAGCGCCTCGGAGGTCAGGCCGATCTTGTCGCGCAGCTTGGCCGGAAGGACCAGGCGACCCGTTTCATCGACGCTTGTGGCATGTGATTGCGTGTTGAACAGACGCTGCAGCATCTTGCGCTCGACCGACCCACGCGGGAGCGCCTCGATCTTCTCGTCCACTTCCTCGATGGCCTGGACGGTGTAGCATTCAAGGTATTTGCGGCGGGAATCGCCATAGACGATGACCAGCTCGGGGTTCAGACCTTCGGTGAAGTTCGGATCGCCAGCTTCGAGAACACGGCGAAACGAGGCCGGGATCGACACCCTGCCCTTGCCATCAACCTTGTGATGACTTTCACCTCTGAACCTCAGCTTACGGCTCACTGCCTCACTGGTCCTCTCGTTGCCTGGGCCCGGATACGGAAACGGCGGGTTGATCTGCTGCCACTGATCAACCCGCCGTCCGTGTCCCGTTTCCGGGAAGTCCGACTGCGCGCGCCACCTGGGGGGATGTCTGCTCGCCCGCGCGCCGGATCTCTGTGTTCGATGAAAGCGGGTGCCTGTATGAAACCTGCTTTTTTTATTGTTTGGATACCGCGTCGAGGTCTGTGCGCCTCGTTTGCTGTTCCTGCTCTCATCTCGTGCATTAGGGATGCCATGGGAAAGCATGGGTCGCAACAGTTTTTTATGGGAATTCGACACCACATCCTGTTCCCACCCCACCCCAAGAGGCACATCTGGTGTCAAATCAGCCAAAAATTCGCAAAACTTGGCGGAGCCAATTTCAAAACCCACAAGATATAGATCAAACTCTAGCGCAACATGATTGCCCATAATTTCCCGTGGGTGAAACAAACAAACCAAGAACATCCAGATTGGGCACATCTCATCAGCTGCAAATTAACCGAAATTCGGCCGGATTCCCGACGAATCACTTGCCGGATTCGGAGCTGACCGCGCCAATTCCCGAACCTGTCCCATCAATTCCCATGACCCGTCCCACGCAATCCCATGCGCGCCCGCAGATCCGCGACGCTTGCAATGTGACCGGGCGGGTTGTACGCCCGATGCGTCACGGTCCGGGCAACCCCCGGTGAAAAGGGAACGTGGTGAAAACCCACGACTGCCCCCGCAACTGTAAGCGGCGAGCGTGTTCGGCACATGCCACTGGGAAACCGGGAAGGCCCGACACACGCAACGACCCGCAAGTCAGGAGACCTGCCGCGACGGATCACCCTACACCCGCGCGGGGCGCGCGGGATGTGACGGACCTCCGGTGTGGTGACAGTCACCGTCTTTGGGCGCGTCCCGAAGGCTTGATATGTTCGATGCGCGGGAGACAGAGCGATGAAGCTCTTTGGTGCGCTGATGGGTCTGACGGGTGTGATGTTCCTGGCATCGCTCTTCGTCGGCTATGCGGCGATCCCGATCCCCGAAGGACTGGCGGCCCTCTTCGGACAGGGCAACCCGCTCTTTGTCACCGTGATGCAGGAGATCCGCCTTCCGCGCACGCTGCTGGCGGCGATGATCGGTCTATCGCTGGGTTTGGCGGGTGCCGCCATGCAAGGCTTCCTGCGCAATCCGCTGGCCGAACCGGGCCTGATCGGGGTGTCGGGCTCGGCCGCGCTCGGAGCCGTGGTCGCACTGCAAACCGGGCTCGCAGCCGCCTTCATGCTGGCCTTGCCGATCACCGCTCTCGTCGCAGCCGCCTTGGGCGTGGGTCTGATCCTGCTGCTCGCCGGTCCACGCGGGTCGTCGCTCACCCTGATCCTCGCGGGCATCGCGGTTTCGGCCTTTGCCGCAGCGCTCACCTCGCTGGCGCTGAACCTGTCACCCAACCCCTATGCCGCGTCCGAGATCATGTTCTGGATGATGGGGTCGGTCGCCAACCGCGCGATGGATCATGTCTGGCTCGCCCTGCCGATCATGGCGCTCGGATGGCTGATCCTTGCAGGCCTGGGGCGCGGACTTGATGCGCTGACTCTGGGGGAGGACGCCGCAGAAGCGCTTGGCATTTCGATCACGCGGCTCCGGCTTCAACTCCTCGTAGGAACAGCCGCCGCCGTTGGGGCCGCGACGGCCGTCGCAGGTGCGGTCGGCTTTGTCGGTCTTGTCGTGCCGCACATCCTGCGCCGCTTTGCGCAGGGACGCCCCTCCACCCTGCTCTGGGCCTCCGCCCTTGGCGGCGCCGCCATGGTGATGGCGGCAGACCTTGCAACCCGCCTGATCCTGCCTGACAGGGATCTGAAGCTGGGAGTCGTCATGGCCCTGATCGGCGCACCGCTGTTTCTGCACCTGATCTACAAGACCCGGAGGGAAGTCGCATGACCCTCCTGACCGTACAGAACCTGACGGTGAAACGCGGGGAATGCCCTGTGGTCGACCACGCCTCCTTCACAATCTCCGCAGGCGAATGCGTCGGATTGATCGGTCCCAACGGGGCCGGCAAGACCTCTCTGCTGCGGGGTGTGCTTGGCCTCCTGCCGCACGAGGGGCACAGCTCGCTTGCCGCCATGGCCCCGAGACAGCGGGCCGCGCAGGCCGCGTGGCTGCCGCAGAAGCGCGAAATCGCCTGGCCCATGACCGTCGAACGCGTCGTGGCCCTTGGCCGTCTGCCCTACCTCGCCCGTGGCGCACGCCTGACGCCAGCCGATCAGAGCGCCGTTGATGCCGCGCTGACCCGCATGGGTCTCGCGGGGTACCGCGACCGGCTCGCCACAGCGCTGTCCGGCGGCGAACAAGCGCGCGTCTTGATCGCCCGAACACTGGCACAGGACACACCGCTGCTGCTGGCCGACGAACCCATCGCCGGGCTTGACCCCGCCGCACAGATCGCAACGCTGCAGGTGTTCGAGTCCCTCGCCCAGGAAGGCCGGGCCGTGCTCACATCCTTGCATGACCTTTCGCTCGCCGCCCGCTACTGCACCCGTCTTGTCATGATGAGTGCAGGTCGGATCGTCGCCGATGGCCCACCAGAGGACATCCTCACCGCCCAGCGCCTCGAAGAGGTGTTTCACCTGCGCGCCGAGATCATCCCGACCGCGCATGGCCCGCTGGTCCAACCCCACGGGGTGACGCTGTGACAGCCCCCACCCGCATCGTCTGCCTGACCGAGGAAACGGTCGAAACGCTCTACCTGCTGGGTCAGGAGGACCGCATCGTCGGCGTCACCGGCTATGCCCTGCGCCCCAAACGTGTGCGACAGGAAAAGCCCCGCGTCGGCGCGTTCACCTCTGCCGACATTCCCAAGATCCTCGAGTTGCGTCCCGATCTCGTCCTCACCTTTTCCGACCTGCAGGCCGACATCGCCGCCGACATGATCCGCGCGGGCGTCGAGGTTATGGCCTTCAACCAGCGCGACGTGGCGGGCATCCTGCGCATGATCCGCACGCTGGGTCGCCTCACAGATTGCACCGCCAAAGCCGAGGCACTGGCCCAAAGCTACGAGGCCCGCGTCGCCACCCTGCGCGCCAAGGCCCCGACACATCGCCCCCGCGTCTATTTCGAGGAATGGGACGATCCGATGATCACCGGCATCGGCTGGGTCTCCGACCTGATCGACATCGCGGGTGGCACCGATTGTTTTGCCCATCTGCGCCACGAACAGTCGGCAAAGAACCGCATTGTGACGCCTCAGGACGTGATCACCGCCGCGCCCGACATCATTGTCGCCTCATGGTGTGGCAAGAAGGTGAGACCGGAAAAGATCGCCGCGCGTCCCGGCTGGGATATGATCCCGGCTGTCGCGCAGAACCGCATCATCGAAATCAAATCGCCGCTGATCCTGCAACCCGGACCAGCCGCGCTGAGCGACGGGCTTGACGCCCTGATCGCCGCCCTCTGCCCTAAGGACGTGCCCGCATGCTGACCCAGATCACCGACTTCCTGAACATCGGCGGCCCGGCGCTTTGGGTGATCGCGGGGCTGAGCGTAGTCACCCTCGGTCTGATCCTATGGAAACTCTGGCGTCTGTCGCTGATGGGCGCATGGCGGAAGGGTGCGACCGAGGCGGCCGTGGGCCAGTGGCAGATTGGCCAATATGACAACGCCCTTGCCAGTTTGCACACTCGCACCGGCCTGCGTGCCCGTGTCGTGAAAGCGGCGATGCAGGCCAGCCAGACCCTCCCCCCCGAGGACGCCCGCGAAGAGACCACCCGCATCGCCCGTGGCGCGCTGATGGACGCGGGCAGCGGGTTGCGCGCGCTCGACCTGATTGCCACCATCGCGCCCCTTGTGGGCCTGCTCGGCACCGTCCTTGGCATGATCGAGGCCTTTCAGGCCCTGCAGGACAGCGGCGCCCGCGCCGATCCCTCGGCCCTTGCAGGCGGCATCTGGGAGGCGCTTCTGACCACCGCTGCCGGTATGGCTGTCGCGATCCCCGCGTCGATGGCGCTGAGCTGGTTCGACAGCATCAATGATCGCCTCGCCCATGATTTCGACGACCTCGCCACCCGCATCCTGACCAAAGGCAAACAGGGCTGACATGCTGAACCTCGCGCATCAGACACGCCGCCGCCGTATCGGGCTCACCCCGATGATCGACGTCGTATTCCTGCTGCTGGTGTTCTTCATGCTCGCCGCGCGCTTTGGCGTCACCGACGCGATCCCGGTCACTCTGTCAGGCGGTTCCGCGCAACCTTATGAGGGCCCGCCGCGCCTGATCACCGTCCTGCCGGGCGCGCTGCGTGTGAACGGCATCGACACCGCCGATCCGGTTGCCAGCCTGACCCCGCTCATGGGCACCGAGACCGACATCATCCTTCTGCGCGCCCGCGACGGGGCCTCGGTCCAGCATTTGCTGGACGTGATGGGCACCCTTCGCGCGGCGGGCTGGACCAACCTTGTGGTGCTGGAATGAGACGCCGGACGCGCATCGCGCCGGTATCCCGGCGCTCTTCGCGGGAACCGGTGGTCCCGATGATCAACGTGGTGTTCCTGCTGCTGATTTTCTTCCTGATGACCGCGCAGATCACCCCGCCTGCGCCGTTCGATGTCACTCTTCCGAATGCCAGTGGCGAGGACGACACCGGCCAGCGCGCGCTCTATATCAGTGCTGATGGCGAGATCGCATTCGAGACCGCCCGAGGCGACGCTGCCTTGGCCGAAGCGGTGCAGGCGTCCGACTCAGGACCCCTCCGGCTGAACGCCGACGCGACGCTTTCTGCTGCAACGCTTGCGCAGGTGCTGGGGCGGTTGACGGCTCTTGGGGCCACACGCGTCGATATCGTGACGGAGGGCGGGTGATGCGGGTCTTCGAGATCGTCGGGTTCATTGCTCTTTCGGGTGCCCTCCATGCGGCCACGCTGGCGATTGCGCCCATGCCGGGTGGCGGCAGCAGCGGTGGCGAAGGGGGCACGGCGGATGTCACGCTGCAGGCCGCGAGTCCGACCCTTGCCGCGATGGTCCAAGACTGGGAGCGCCCACCCGAGGTCAGCGCCGCCCCGGACCTGGCCCCGCCCACGATTGGATCGGAACCGGAGCGTCCCAGCGCCGACGCGCGATCTGAGCTGCGCCCGCCGCAGATGGCTCTGGCCGCGCCAAGCGCCGCACCTGACCGGCCTGAGGCCGACACACGGCTGCCTGCGCCGCCCGTCCCCTTGGCCGCACCCGCCCCGGATGATCTGCCCGTGCCGGAGATGCGCAACACCGATCTGCCGGAAGTGCCGCGTGCACATGCTGCGCCCAAGCGCGCCCTGCCACAGTTGGCAGCACCAACGGACGACGCCCAAAGCGCACCACGCCTGGACACGACGCCGGCCGAAAGCCGCACGGCACCGACGACCTCGCTGCGTCCCGCACCCCGGCCGAAGCGCGTTGCAGCGCAGCCCGCCCGGACACCGGACACGGTCTCGCGCCCGGCCCAGACAGCCAAAGGCGGCGGCGCAGCACCCAGCACGGCCCCGGCTGCTCCACGCGCGGCTCCCGCTGCCACTGGTCCGTCAAAGGCTCAGCTTGCGCGTCTGGAACAGCAATGGGGCGCACAGATCTCATCGGCGCTGCGCCGCGCGCACAGGCCACCGCGCGGGGTGGCCGGATCCGTGACGCTTGTGATCTCGATCGCGCCATCGGGACGGGTGGCCGGCGTTGCGCTGGCGGCCTCATCGGGCAACAGCCGTCTGGATCAGGCCGCCCTTGCCGCGGTCAAGCGCGCGCGGTTTCCCCGCGCGCCCGAAGGGCTGACACAGTCCAGCTACCGCTTCAGCCAACGTCTGACCGTGGCGCGGTGACGCTCCGTCGACGGAGCGTTGCGATGCGTCGACGCATCGCCCGCCCGCCTCAGGCCATACCGCCCTTGATCAGACCCTCGGCAAGTCTGGCATAGGCTTCGGCCATCGGCCCATCCCCCGCCGCCACCGGCACCCCGCCATCACCCGCCAGACGCGTGTCCAGATCCAGCGGCAGTTGCGCCAGCAACGGCACACCACGGGAAGACGCCTCGGCCACGGTGCCGCCCGATCCGAAGATATGGCTCTGCCCGCCGCAATGGGGGCAGGTGAACACGGCCATGTTCTCGATCAGCCCAAGCACCGGTGTCTTCAAAGTCTCGAACATGTCCAAGGCCTTGCGCGCGTCCAGCAGCGCCACGTCCTGCGGCGTGGACACCACGATAGCCCCGGACACCTGCGCCTTCTGGCAGAGCGTCATCGCCACATCGCCCGTCCCCGGCGGCAGATCGACGATCAGCACATCCAGATCCCCCCAGGCGACCTGACTCAGCATCTGTTGCAGCGCGCCCATGAGCATCGGCCCGCGCCAGACCACGGCCTTGTCCTCGGGCAGCATCAGACCGATGGACATGACCGTCACACCATGCGCCTTGAGCGGAACGATTGTCTGACCATCCGGGCTGTGCGGCTTTTCTGACACGCCCATCATGCGAGGCTGGCTTGGGCCATAGATATCGGCGTCGAGCAAACCGACGCGGCGTCCTGCCCGCGCCAGCGCCACGGCGAGGTTCGAGGACACAGTGGACTTGCCCACCCCACCCTTGCCGGACCCGATCGCCAGAATGCGCCCCACACCCGCGGGTTTGAGCGATCCGGCCTGCGGTTTCATGTGCCCGCCGATCTTCAGCCCCTTGGGTGGTGCGGCGGCCGGACCATGCGCCGTCAGCGCGACGGACACCTGCGCAACTCCCGGCAATTCGGCCACAACGGCTTCGGCCGCCTTGCGCACAGGCTCCATCAGACGCGCGATTTCGGGCGACGGGGCTTCGATGACGAACCGGACCGTGGAGCCGTCGATCCGGATCGCGCGCACGAGATCGGCCGATATCAGGTCCTTGCCATCCGGAATCGCCACGCGGGAGAGTGCTGCGCGAACCTGTTCTGATGTTACGGACATTCCAAACCTCTCGTAATTCTGTAACCTTGGTGGCCCCGCCCGGGAGGCGGATCCGGCGGCTGCGCTGAAAATAGCCCTGTTAGCGCAAAATGCACAAATTTGAACCATCTACCCTATGCAATTGCTGCATAGCAGCATTGTAGCAAATCCGGATTGTGCAGGCGCAGCATTCGCCTATTTTTGTCTCAAGCGAACGGAAACACGCAAATTCGAACAGAGCAGACAGATGGCTTACGAAACAAACACACTCGGCGCAGTCGGCAACGGCATCATGGATCGGGTCAACACCCTGATCGCCGATTACCGCGCCAAAGCGGCACGCCGCAAGATCTACCGCGACACCCTGCGCGAACTCAGCGCGCTGTCGCACCGCGAGTTGTGCGATCTGGGATTGAACCATTCCGAGATCAAGCGCGTTGCGTATCAGGCAGCTTACGAAAGCTGATCGACATTCGGTGAGCAAGCGCCCCAACGGGCCCCTCACCACACCGGCTCGGGCGTCCTCTCCTCCTCCCTGGACGTTCCGGACTTGACGGTGGCACCCCTCCTCCTCCCTGGGTGTCACCGTCGCAGAATTCGGGCTTCGGCCCACACGAGATCGGCATCCTCTCCTCCTCCCTGGATGCCGTGATCCTGACGGTGGCACCTCTCCTCCTCCCTGGTGCCACCGTCACAAGGTTTCGGGCTCCGGCCCACACGAGCTCGGCATCCTCTCCTCCTCCCTGGATGTCGTGATCCCGACGGTGGCACCTCTCCTCCTCCCTGGTGCCACCGTCACAAGTTTCGGGCTTCGGCCCATTCGAGATCGGTGTCCTCTCCTCCTCCCTGGACGCCGTGAACTGGAAACGGTGGTGCCTCTCCTCCCTTGGCACCACCGTTTTTTCTTTTCGGGCGACCGCGGTTCGACAAGCGGTGGACGGGGTTTCGAAAGAGCGGGGACAAGGGAAGTAGGACGAGGCGCAACAACGC
>NZ_JALEGT010000117.1 GCF_022763305.1 Marivita sp.
GGGAAAAACCACTTTTTTGGTTTGTCATTGATCGTGCTCTGACTATCTTCGGTCCCGTATTCGGTTTACTTCTCGGGACCTTCGGACAATGTCATACAGTCTTTCGCTGACTCAAAATCAGTCAACGGCAACGCTTGTCGTCACCTTGACGGAAAGCGTCTTTTCCAACTTCCTTTTCTCTTTCGACGTTGCGTTGGAGCTTGATGGGGCCAGAAGCAATGGCATCGACCTTCTTGTCAGTGCCGAAGTGGACAATCAGGGCGGTACGGTGAACGGACGGTTCACCGGGTCCACATCGGGGACGTTCATTGGCCCGATCGAGGCAGGCACCGCGCTTCTGGCCTATGAATTTACCGTGCAGGAGTCTGGATCCATTACGGTCACGTCGTTTGCGGCCACCCGAAACGAAATACTGCAAACTGTTCCGGCGCTGCCGCAGATTGATCTGGTGGAGCCCGGACCCCTTGGCGCGGCGATCCTCGATGGGGCGTTCGAGGTCGGCGGCACCTTGACCGTCGCTACCTCGGCTCTGCCGGACTTCAGTTTGTTTTCGGGCGATTCAGCCGAATACACGTGGTTCAGGAACGGAACGATTGTCCAAAGCGGCGAAGGGCCGGGGTTTGCCAGCTATGCGGTGACCGAGGCTGATCTCGGGGCGGAAATCAGTGTTCGTGTGTCCTATCGGGATTTCCGCAACGACGAGCGCATCGTTTTCAGCAATGACAATGAAACCGTGGGCACCACCGGATCGGGGGGCAGCGGTGATCCCAACGGTCCGAACGAGATCACGGGGAATGACGACCCGACGCTTTTCGAAACGGGCGGCGGGGACGACACGATCATCGGTCTGGGTGGCGATGACACGATCAACGGTCAGGACGGGATTGATACAGCGGTCTATAACGGCTCGCAAAGCAGCTATACGCTGACCCTGTCGCCGGACGGGATCACGCTGCAGGATCGGCGCAGCGATGGCGACGGGACCGACAGGCTTATCAGTGTAGAGCGCCTGAAGTTCGACGGGGATGCGGCCATCCCGCCGGTCGAGCTGGACAAACTGGACGGGGCGGTGACGCTGTCGGCGGCCGAGATGAACACGATCATCGAGCTCTACATCGCCTATTTCAACCGCGCGCCGGATGCCATCGGTCTGAATTTCTGGGCCAATGCCTATGCGGAGGGAACTTCGATCGAACGGATGGCTGAACTGTTCGCGCCACAGCCCGAAACCGTGGCCGCCTATCCGCCGGGGACCAGCAATCTGGATTTCGCGACCATTGTTTACAACAATGTTCTGGGCCGGACGCCGGATCAGGATGGTCTGACCTTCTGGGTCGATGCGCTGGACAGCGGTATGGTGACCCGTGACCGGTTCATTCTGGAAGTGCTGAAAGGTGCCAACGGACCGGCGCAGCCTGAACGGGGGCCGGACTTCGTTGCGCAGCAACAGGCGGATCGGCTGTATCTTGAAACCAAGACCGACATCGGCGCGTATTTCGCGGTGCATCTGGGCATGTCGGATGTCGACAACGCGCGGACCGTGATGGACTCCTTTGATGGCGCCCTGTTCACCGAAGCTGACGCAAGGGCGCAGGCCGATTTCTATTACCAATTTGCCACGGGCGGGATCACGGGCGAATTCCTGATGCCGCTTGTGGGTGTTCTGACCGACGACTTTGTAGGCTGATCCCCGACGGGATCAGCTTCGCCGTCCTTCGCGGAGCCATGCTCCAAGGATGAGGCCCGAGGCCAGCAGCAGGACAAGCCAGCCGGGCAGCATCGGGGTCTGGGTCACGTCCAGTGTTTCGAACGCCTCGCGCGGGGTGATGCCCAGCCAGCCGCGGCCGGCTGCGGGGCGGCCTTCGCCGACGGCGCGGATTGTTGGCAGGCCTTCTTCGAGGCGCCGCACACCGCCATTGGTGCCGTCCACCACAGCCTCGAGGACCTCGCCGCTGGCGATGGTCTGTTCGAATTCGCGCGGTGCGGCGGGGCCAAGGCCGACGACGGCCTCCTGATCGCCCTCGGCGAGGCGGTAGAGACCAATCTCCGGCCCTGTGTAGAGCGCCTCGAAGCGGCCTGGTGTGACCTCTTCGAGCGTGATCTCTTCTTCGGTGCCATCTGGGCGGGTGATCGTGACGGTCCCGATGGTTTCATCGAGGGTGCGGCGGATGATGCGCATGGTCTGGCCGGTGGGTTCAGCCCAGAGCGCCTCTTCCTCAAGGTCGGGTTCCTTCATCATCCAGTGTGCCAGGCGGCGCAGAAGGTCGAGCTGCGGACCGCCACCTTCAAAGCCGCGCGACCACAGCCAGGCGTGATCCGATGCGATCAGGGCAACGCGGCCTTCACCGACGCGGTCGAGGATGAGAAGGGGTTTATCATCGATCCCGCTCATGACGACATCGCCGCCGATGGGATCGACTTCGATCTGGCGCATCCAGCGGCCCCATGTGTCAGCCCCGGCCATACCTGACGTGACGGGGTGACGGTCGCCGAGATCGGTGATGCCAGGGCGGTAGCCGCGTTCAATGACGCGCGCGGTGGGTTCGGCGGGAATGATGCTGGCCAGAGGCGAGCGGTAGATGCTGTCTGCGCTGGCGAAATCGGGGCCAGCGGCGATCAGGACCGCGCCACCTTCCTGCACATAGTTCGCGACGTTATCGAGATAGATCGCGGGCAGGATGCCGCGGCGCTTGTAGCGGTCAAAGATGATGAGGTCGAAATCCTCGATCTTTTCGAGGAACAGCTCGCGGGTCGGGAATGCGATCAGCGACAGTTCGGTGACCGGGACGCCGTCCTGTTTCTCGGGGGGTCGCAGGATGGTGAAATGGACAAGGTCAACCGAGCTGTCGGATTTCAGCAGATTGCGCCATGTGCGGCCCCCGGCATGAGGTTCGCCGCTGACCAGCAGCACGCGGAGACGGTCGCGGACTCCGTTGATCTGCACCAGCGCAGTGTTGTTGCGATCGGTCAGTTCGTCTTCGGCTGTCGGAACGGTGAACTGGATCACGTTCAGCCCGCCATGAGGCAGCGTGATGGGCAGTTCGATGTCCCGACCGATGGGCATGTCAAAGCGCTGCGGTTCGGCCCCGTCGACAGAGATGTCGATCACGGTTGAAGTGGCCTGTGGTGCCGCGCCATCGTCTTCGACCCGCAGGGTCAGCGTGACGGGTTCGCCAAGGATGGCGAAGGCGGGGGCGTTCTTGACGATGAGCCTGCGGTCCCAGTCGGTTTCCTTGCCGGTGAGCAAGAGGTGCAGCGGCGCGGGCAGGTCGGGGGTGCGTTCCAGATCGTGAACGCGGCCATCGCTGAGCAGGAAGATGCCCGCGATGCGCCCGCGCGGTTCTTCGGCCAGCGCGTCCGATACGGCGGACATGAGCAGCGTGCCGGTGTCCCCTTCGCCGTCGCCCACTTCGATCCGGCGGATCTCTGTGTTGTCGCGGGCGTTCAGCTGCGCAGCAAGCGAAACGGCTGCATTGGTTGTGTCGTTGAAGCGTTCCCCCAGCGATTGGCTGGCGCTCTTGTCCACGACGATCAGGACGATGTTGGAGAGCGGTGCCCGGTCTTCCACCTGATAGGAGGGCTGCGCGAGGGCGGCGAGGACGACAAGGGCGGCTAGCGCCCTGAGCGCCCAGCCCTGCAGCCCGCGCCAGAGCGCGAGCGCCACGCCAAGTGCTGCGGCCACGGCCAGAACGGCGATGAACCCCCACGGGAGAAGTGGATCGAAGACGATGCTGCCGGTCATCAATTGCCCAATCTGTCAAGAAGTGCAGGCACGTGAACCTGATCGGATTTGTAGTTGCCGGTCAGCACGTGCATGACCAGATTGACCCCGAAACGATAGGCGATCTCGCGCTGGCGTTCGCCGGAATAGCCGCGTCCGATGGGGAACAGTGCGTTGCCGCGTTCGTCCATCGCCCAGGCGGAGGCCCAATCGTTGCCGCCGATGATGACCGGGGTCACGTTGTCGTTGAGATTGCGGAAGGGCATGCCTTCAACCAGTTCTGCATCGGGAGGTGCTGCTTCGACCCAGACATCGCGGCTGTTGTGGCGACCGGGAAAGTCCTGAAGCAGGTAGAAGGTGCGGGTGAGCACGTGGTCCTCGGGCACCGGTTCCAGCGGCGGAATGTCGAGCGGCGCCGCGAGTTGCTGCAACTTGCGGCCATTCGGGCTGCCTGTGCCGAACCGGGCGATGTCGGCATCGCGGGTGTCGAACATGATCATGCCGCCGGACCGGAGATAGGTGTTCAGCTTGGCGTACGCCTCGGCGGACGGGGTCGGTTGATCTGGCGTGATCGGCCAGTAGAGGAACGGGAAAAACGCCAGTTCGTCGGTCTCGAGGTTGACGGCGACAGGCGCGGACGGTTCCACGGAAGTGCGGAAGAACAGCGTTTCCGACAGTCCGACAAGTCCCGCATGAGCGGTTCGGTCGAGCGTGTCATCGCCCGTGATGACATGGGCAAAGGTCACTTCCGATGTGGCGGCGATGGCGAACTGATCCTCGGTGGATTGCGCCTGTGCCGGGGCCGTGGGCATCAGCAGTAGGGCCAGAACAACACCCGCCGCTGTTGTGGCTCTTGGGCCCGACAGACGCCCCGAGAGGAACAGCGATGCAATGATGTCTGCCATCAAAAGCGCGATGGCGAGGGCCAGAAGCCAGCCGGCGAGCGGCGTTTCCTCGGATTGGGTCAAGCCTTCAACCGTGACATCCGATGGCCAGCTTGCGGGTACGAGCGCTGCCTCTGCGCTGAGCACGTTGCGCGCAAGGGCGCGATCCTGACTCTGATACAGACCGGGCCGCAGGTCGGGGCCAAGTGCAGCCTCGACAAGGTCTTCGCCGGTCACACCGGGCAGCGTGCTGCCGTCTGACAGCGATCCGAAGGCATCCAGCACCATGTTCGGCTGCCAGATCGTGCCTGCCAGATCCTCGGCGCTGGGCTGCGTGCCGCCGCCAGCGGCGATGGCCAGCCGTTCGAGCATCTGCACGAAGAGACCAGACAAGGGCAGAGACGACCATTCGGCATTCGCGGTGACGTGAAACAGGATGATCTGGCCCTGTCCCACCGCCTTGCGGGTGACAAGCGGGGTGCCATCGCTCAGCTGTGCGATCACGCGCTCGGCAAGGGCGGGGTCAGGTTGTGCCATGACCTGCGCGGTGACGGTCACATCCTCGGGGATCGACAGACCGAAGAACGGGCTGTCTTCGCCAAACTCGGCCAGTGATTTCGGTTCACCCCAGCTCATCGCGCCGCCGACGCTGCGGCCGCCGGCGCGCAGACGTACGGGCATCAGGGGGTCTTCGGATTCGCGGCTGACGTCGCTGGCCGCAAGGCGCGGACCGGCAAAACGCAGGAGTATGCCCCCCCGGTCGAGCCAATCGAGCAGCGCCTCTTCCTCGGCATTGGCGAGGGTGGCCACATCAGCCAGCGCGATGACATCCGGATTGGCCGGAATCATGTCCATCAGGGCGCCGGTCAGCAGGTCGGCGCTGGGTTCAAGGGCCTTTTGAAGATAGTGGAGCGGCGACAGAAGCTGAAGGCCTTCGCGGTCCTCGCGACCAGCGATCAGGGCCACTTCACGGCGGCGCAGGCTATCGTCGGGCAGCGTCGTCGCACCTGCACTGCGATTGCCTTCGATCTCGAACCGCGTGATCCGCGCGCGCAATTCTGACGGGAGGGCCAGCGCGGTTTCGGCGATTGTGGCGTCGGCCTCGAACGTGGCTGTGGCGCGGGCAAGAACTGCAGGGTTGCCCGCCGGGTCGCGCCCTTGGGCGAGGATCGTCACGTCGCGGTCGCTGCCGGATTGCGCCCGCAGGGCGGTCAGCACGATGTTGCCGTCCTCAAACCGGGCGGGTGCAAGGCCAAGAATGGTCTGCCCCGCCTGAAACACGGTGACTGTCCCGCGGGTCTCAAGCTGTTCCAGCAGGTCCATGCGGGTGGCGTGCTCCAGCCCGTCAGACATCCAGTAGGTGTCGAAATCGCCATCCGGCAGAAGATCAACCGCGCGGGAGATCTGCGCCTCACCGGGCTCCCATGGCTCAGGGGTCAGGCCAACGATCCGTGCGCGAAGGTCGTCGGCGGTCTGGAAGCTGGTCGGTTCGGGCGCACTGAGTTTGATCAGCGCGACGCGCCGGTCATCGCGGGCCGCCTGAGCCAGAAGCCCGTCCAGTGCCTGCGTGCGTGCGCGCCAGCTGGCCGCACTTGCCCACGATCCGTCCATGACGACAAGAAGCGGGCCGTCACTGGCTGCAATGTCGTCGGTCTGAGGGTTGAGGATCGGCCCTGCCAGCCCGATGATGAGCGCGGCCACCGCCAGCATGCGGAGCAGCAGAAGCCACCACGGGGTGCGGTCGCTGACCTGATCGTCGTCCTTGAGGCCGAGCAGAAGAACAACGCCGGGGAACATGCGGCGGATCGGGGCAGGCGGCACGGCGCGCAGGATCAGCCAGAGGATCGGCAGCGCCAGAAGCGTCAGCAGAAGCCAGGGTGTCGCGAAGCCGATGCCAAATAGCGTCATCCGTGGGCCCCATCCATAGCCCGGTAAATCCAGAGAAGCGCGGATTGTGCGCTGTCGCTTGTGTGGTGGCAGAGGTATTGCCAGCCGGTGAGCCGTGACAGGCGGTCGAGCCGATCTTTCCGTTCGGCCAGCCGGTCAAGGTAACGGCTGCGCAGATCGCCTGCCTTGAGTGTTTCGTGCACGACGCCGCCGCCCACGCTTTGGAAAATCGTGCGCCCGTCGAAGGGGAAGTTTTCTTCGCTGGGGTCGAGGATCTGCACCAATGCGCCCCGCACGCCGCGGTCGGCGGCCTTGGTCAGCGCGGCTTCGACCGGGGCGGGATCGCCGAGGAAGTCCGAAAAGAAGATCGCGCGGGACTGCGGAATCATGCCGCGCGCTTCGGGTTCGGCGTAATCATCGCCGTGATCGACGGACAGCATGTGCGCAAGCCGCGTGATCTGGGCCTGCCCGCGTCGAGGCGGCAGGTCGAAGCCGGTGAGGCCGACGCGTTCGCCACCCCGGATCAACAGGATCGAGCTGGCCAGAGCCAGCGTGCGGGCGCGGTCAGCCTTGGTGGGTAGGTTGGCGTCGGAGGCAAACCGCATGGAGGCCGCCTGATCCACCCAGAGGATCACGCTCTGCGCGATCTGCCATTCGCGTTCGCGCACGAATTGCGTGTCGCTGCGGGCCGAACGGCGCCAGTCGATATCGCGCAGGGCATCGCCATGCTGCATCGGCCGGTATTGCCAGAAATCGTCCCCAAGCCCCGAGCGCCGCCGTCCGTGTTCACCCAGCAGAACCGTGCCTGCAAGGTGTTCGGCGCGCGCCAGCAGCGCGGGAAGTTTTGCCGCTTCCTCTTCGGAGCGTTGGCGAAGGGCAGTGACGGCTGTCACGCAGCCGCCTCGGTCGCCACCATGCGGTGGGCCACTTCGTCGATCAGATTGCCAAGGTCTTCACCCCGGGCACGGGCCGAGAAGGTCAGCGCCATCCGGTGGGTCAGAACGGGTCGGGCCATGTTAATCACGTCTTGAGGCGATGGAGCGAGACGCCCCTCCAGAAGCGCGCGGGCGCGCACGGTCAGCATCAGAGCCTGCGCGGCACGCGGGCCGGGGCCCCATGCAACGGTGTCTTTCACGCGGTCACCGGCCAGCGGGTCGTGCGGGCGGAACGCCCGGACCAGATCGAGGATCATCTCGACCACGGCATCGCCGACGGGCATGCGGCGGAGCAGTTTCTGTGCGGCAATCAGTTCTGCGGCAGTAAAGACCTCGTAAGCGTCGGCCTCTTCCGCACCGGTGGTGGCGAGCAGGATTTCCTTTTCGGTCTTGCGGTCGGGATACTGTACGTCGATCTGGACAAGGAAGCGGTCAAGCTGCGCTTCCGGCAGCGGGTAGGTGCCTTCCTGTTCGATCGGGTTCTGGGTCGCCAGCACATGGAACGGTGCGTCGAGCTTGCGCGTTTCCCCCGCAACCGTGACCACCTTTTCCTGCATCGCCTGCAGAAGGGCCGATTGGGTGCGCGGGGAGGCGCGGTTGATTTCGTCGGCCATCAGCAGCTGGCAGAAGATCGGGCCCTGAATGAACTTGAACGCCCGGCTGCCGTCGGCGCCGGTTTCCAGAACTTCAGAGCCAAGGATGTCGGCGGGCATCAGATCGGGCGTAAACTGCACGCGGTTGCCGTTGAGGCCCATCACGGTCGACACGGTTTCCACGAGGCGGGTTTTGCCGAGGCCCGGAAGGCCGATCAGCAGCCCGTGACCGCCGCAGAGAAGCGAGGTCAGTGTCAGGTCGACAACCCGTTCCTGGCCGATGAAGCGGCGGGTGATCGCGGTCTTGGCCTGGGCCAGCTTGTCTTCCAGCGCTTCGATCTCTGCGACCAAATCTTCGCCTGCGGCCATGACGTGTCTCCCTTGCGCATTAGGTCCGTTTGAAGAAAGTGTAACTCGCAAAGGGAAAATGGCAAAAGCAATGAGCGCACAAGATCGTGTAATTCCGTCCGCCGAAGGCATCGCTGCCTCCGTTCGCGCCACCAAGAGCAAAGGTTTGCCGCCGGTGCATCTGTGGAACCCGCCCTTTTGCGGCGATCTGGACATGCGCATCGCCCGCGACGGGACGTGGTTCTATCTTGGGACGCCGATCGGACGCGCGCCGCTGGTCAAGCTGTTTTCATCGATTCTGCGCAAGGACGGGAACAGGTATTTCCTTGTGACCCCGGTCGAGAAGGTGGGAATCACCGTGGATGATGCGCCCTTCGTGGCCATCGACTTCGAGGCGTCGGGCGAGGGTGCGGAACAGCTTCTGACCTTTACCACCCATGTGGGCGATACGGCAGTTGCCGGGCCGGAAAACCCGATCCGGGTGGAGCGCGATGCAGAGACCGGAGAACCATCACCCTACGTTCTGGTGCGCGCCAATCTTGAGGCGTTGATCGACCGCAAGAGTTTTTACCGTTTGGTCGAATATGGGACGACCCATGCGGTGGATGGCGCCGACTGGTTCGGTGTCTGGTCGGGCGGTGCATTCTTTCCTATCATTCCGTCGGATGAGTTGCCGGATTAAACCAGTCAATCGCCCAGCTTGGCGTGCACTTCGTCGAGGTCGATCTCTCCGATGGGCATCTTGTTTCCCGGGTTTTCGAAATCGTATTTGAAAAGCTCGAAATCCTTTTTGTAGATCTCGTAGACGAGGTGCATCGACAGGTTGTCGAAATAATCCTCGACCGGATGCGCCCGCTTGGGGCCATGCCCTTCGCTTTCGTTGAAACGTGGGATTTCTTTCAGGTCGATCTTCTGTTTGGTGTCGACATGGTTCAGGACGTCGGCCATCCCGTCATTGAACGTTTCTGTCCAGAAGATCTTGTCGTAGCGTCCTCCATTCACGATGAAAGTGCTGATATGACCTGACATCGCCGACCAGTGGATGTCCGGGTCCATCGGGCGACGCCAGCGGATCGTGTCACGGGCAAAGAGAAGAAAGCGGCGGAAACTCTTGATCTGGTCGAAGTCCTGCTTGCCGTCTTCGCCGCCAACCTCGATCCCGTATTTCTGGATCAGCAGCGGCACGAGATTGCCGCGATAGCGTTTCCCGTTGCGCTGAATGCCGCAGATCTTGTCGAAGAACGAGCTCAGGATGCGGGTGTAGGGATTGCGCACGCAGGTGAAGGCATAGGTGTCCTGAGCCTGAATGCGCTTCGTGATCGGGTCCTTTGAATGGTCGAGCGCCCATTTGTGCAGGCCAGACTGCGCATCGTGGATGTCGCCGTCAAAGAATTCGCCGTGATCCGAGAAATACATGATCTGACCGATGGTCGAGCACGCGCATTTCGGCACTACGCGATAGACCATGCTTTCGCTTTCAGTCATCCATGTTCCGGGAAATCCCATTTGTCTGCCGCCTCCAGCCTCGTTCCGGGCTCTTGTCGTCCGGTAACGTAAACAAAAAATCAAAGAAAGTCGGTTTATTCAATCACTGAACGCGCTTATCACTACAAGAACGAGGTGAAATTAGGGCAGATGAAGAGCTGAATGGCGAATATTGCCTTCATACTCCTGTGTCACAAGGATCCGGACGCGATCATCCGACAGGCGCTCAGCCTGACAGCGGTCGGAGACTTCATCTCGATCCATTTCGATGCCCGCGCCGACGCGGCGGCCTTCGCATCGATCCAGAAGGCGCTGTCCGACAACCCGAACGTCACTTTCGCCAAGAAGCGAATCAAGTGCGGCTGGGGAGAATGGTCGCTGGTGCAAGCGACGCTCTACGCGGTCGAGGCAGCGGTTGAGGCGTTTCCGAGGGCCACGCACTTCTACATGTTGTCGGGCGATTGTCAGGCGATCAAGACAGCCGAGTATGCGCATGCCTATCTCGACCGGATGGATGCGGATTTCATTGAAAGCTTTGATTTCTTCGCGTCCGACTGGATCAAGACCGGGATGAAGGAAGAGCGGCTGATCTATCGCCACTACTTCAACGAGCGCACCCAGAAAACGATCTTCTATCACAGCTTCAATCTGCAACGGAAACTGGGGCTCAAGCGCAAGATCCCCGAAGATCTGGAAATCCAGATCGGCAGCCAGTGGTGGTGCCTGCGACGGCGCACGATCGAAGCGATCCTCGATTTCGTGCGGCAGCGTCGGGATGTGATGCGGTTCTTCAGCACCACATGGATTCCTGACGAGACGTTTTTCCAGACGCTGGTGCGGCACCTTGTGCCCGAAAACGAGATCGAATGCCGGACGCTGACCTTCCTGATGTTCTCGGATTACGGGATGCCGGTCACGTTCTACAACGATCACTTCGATCTTCTGCTCAGCCAGGATTTCCTGTTTGCCCGCAAGATCAGCCCGGAGGCGCTGCAATTGAAAGAGCGGCTGGGGTCGCTCTATTCCGCCAAGGGTGTCAATTTCCAGATCTCGAACGAGGGCAGGTCGCTCTACAAGTTCCTGACCGGCAAAGGGCGCATCGGGCGCCGGTTCGCGCCGCGCTTCTGGGAAACCGAAAGTACATTGGGGCGCGAGCGCGAGTTGCTGATCGTGATCTGCAAGAAATGGCACGTGGCCAAGCGCCTCGTGGCGCGCATCCGACAGCTGACCAACGTGCCCTGCATCGAATATCTGTTCAATGAAGAGCAGACCGACCTGCCGGATATGGGCGGTATCCAGTCCACGCTGGGCAAGCGGCACCGCCATCGCCGGTCGCTGATGCGGATGTTGTTCGACTATTTCGATTCCGACCGCATGGTGGTGTGCATGGATCCGGGCAATCTCGACCTTCTCGAGGATTTCTGCCGCGACCGGGCGACGACGCGCCTGCTCGAAATCAACTGTACCTTCTCGGATGAGTACCTGATCGGCCACGCGATGCGCGTCGGGCTGGCCGGAGAGCGGACGCCGCAGGAAACGCTGGAACGGCTTTTGCCGACGATCCGCAACGACATCGTGCATGAAAGTGACCGGATTCGGGATGCGGAGTTCGAAAACCACCTGCGCATCCGTGAAGAAGACAGTATCGACGTGAACGCCGCTGCCTTGGCCAGCTTCCTGTCCATCACCAAGGAACAGGCGCTGGACATTGCCCGCACGGACCACCTGTTTGCAGACTGAGGACACGCCGCATGGCCTACACCTATGACGACCAGAACATCTTCGCCAAGATCCTGCGCGGCGAGATCCCCAATGCCACCGTTCTCGAAACCGAACACACGCTGGCGTTCCGGGACATCCAGCCGCAAGCCCCGGTGCATGTGCTGGTGATCCCGAAGGGGCCTTACGTGTGCTACGATCACTTCGCGCTTGAGGCGAGCGATGCCGAAATCGTCGATTTCAACCGCGCCGTGGGCGATGTGGTGAAGGCCGAAGGGTTGCAGGAAGGTGGATACCGGATCATCTCGAACGCCGGCGAAGCCGGAGTGCAGGAGGTGCCGCATCTGCATGTCCACGTGCTGGGCGGCCGGGGTCTGGGACGGATGCTGCAACGGGCGGGGTAAAAGCGCCTTCGAAGGCGCTTGGTCAAGCCGCTTCGAAGCGGCTTGCGCCCCCCTCAGGCCGAGCGCGTGAGCGACAGGAACACGTCCTCCAGATCGGCCTGTTCGGTGCGCACGTCACGGATGCGGACGCCGTTGTCGCGCAGCATCGACAGAACGTCTTCGGCCGAGGTCTGGCGCGCGCGATAGCTGACTGCCAGCGTGCCGTCCTCGCGGGTGGTGACGCCGATGCCGTCGACCTTGGGCAAGGTGCCGACGTTGCCCTCGGGCTGGATCACCATGGTCTTGGCATCGAGCGCCCCCAGCAGATTGCGCGTGCTGTCGCGGGCCACCACCGCGCCGTGGTTGATGATCGCGATCTCGTCACACATCTCTTCGGCCTCTTCGAGGTAATGCGTGGTCAGGATGATCGTCATGCCCTCGTCGCGGTTCAGCTTGCGCACATTGGCCCAGAGCATCTGCCGGAGTTCGATGTCAACCCCGGCGGTGGGTTCGTCCAGCACCAGCACATGCGGCCGGTGCACCAGCGCCTTGCCCAGAAGAAGCCGCCGCCGCATGCCGCCTGACAGCGTGCGGGCATAGGCTTCGGCCTTGTCGGTGAGGCCGATCATGTCGAGGATCTCGTCGGATCGCCGTTGCGCCTTCGGCACGCCGTAGAGACCCGCCTGCACCTCAAGCGCCCCGCGCGGGGTGAAGAAGGGATCGAGGTTAAGCTCCTGAGGCATGACCCCGATCGAGGCGCGCGACTGGCGCGGATTCACGTCCTGATCCCAGCCCCAGATCGTCACCCTGCCGGCGGATTTCGTCACGAGACCGGCCAGAATGTTGATCAGCGTGGATTTTCCGGCCCCGTTCGGCCCCAAAAGTCCGAAGACCGATCCGCGCGGAACCGTCAGGTCGATGCCTTTGAGGGCTTCCTTGCCTCCGGAATAGGTCTTTTTCAGCCCTTCGATCTCAATGGCATCCTGTGTCATCGCTGTCTCTTGCTCCCGTGGCTTCGTCGTCTTAAACCGCACCTAGTGGAAATTCCGGACGAAGGAAACGCAGCAGATGGCAACGCAAGCGCCCGAAACCAAGATCGTGGACAGCTACCGCATCGCCTGTGACGGCGGCGAAGGGGCCCTTGGCCACCCGCGCGTCTGGCTGCAGATTCCGCATGACACCGGCTGGGTCGAATGCGGCTATTGTGACGCGAAGTTCATTCACCGGGATTTCGCCGACCAGCAGGACACGTGACGGCCAAACGTTTGTGTGCAGCGCTTCTGGCGCTGGCGGTCTGCGTGACCATCGTCACGCGCATCTGGCTGCGGATCGACCGATACGACATCGGGCTGCTTGACACGCTGGCGTTCAATTACCGCTATTTCACCCTCTGGACCAACACGCTGGTCGGCTTGACCTGTGCGTGGGTGGCGCTGGGCGGGCGCGAACCGGCGAAGGTGCAGGGCGGGCTGCTCTTGTCGATTGCGATGGTGGCCATTGTCTATCACGTGCTGTTGGCGCATCTGCGGGATTACCAGGGCATCGACAGGGTGATCGACGTGATGCTGCACACGGCGCTTCCATTGGCGTTTGCGGGGTATTGGCTGGCCTTTGTGAAGAAGGCCCATCTGCGATACGCGGACATTCTGCCCTGGCTGATCCTGCCGCTATTGTACTGCATCGTGGCAATGCTGCGTGCGACGTTCCTTGACGGGCGCTATCCCTATCATTTCCTCAACCTTGCCGATCTTGGCCCGCTGCGCACAGGGATCAACATCTTCGGGCTGCTGGTGGTGTTCTCGGGTTTCGGGGCGCTGATCGTCTGGGCCGGGCAACGGCTGGGCCGCCGCCCGGTCTTTGCGGGAAGCGCCTCCTAGCTGATCGGGATGGGCGCAGGACCGCAGGGCAAGACCGGCGTGTCATCATCCGGCCCGGTCAGGAATTGCAGCACCTTCTCGCCGGACCACGCTGTGATCTCGCGCCCCTGATTGTCGAGCCCGCTGCCGATCACCGTGCCGGTTTCGTTGTTGAGCGTGTGATAGAGCACATTGGCCTCGACCCCGTTCTCGCAGATCATGTTGGCCCGCCCCGGCGTCTGCGGCCCTCCGGCGACCCATTCGCCATTACAGGGCGTGCCGTCGTCCAGAAATCCGATCAGGATGCCGGTGTCCCAGCCATGGGCCTGACCGTCGAAATAGACACCGTCCGAGCCGATGCAGGCAAGGGCGCGGACGCAGTTGGTTTTTTCGTAGGGTGTGTTTTCACATTCAGGCAGGCTGGCCCTTGGATCGGCTTGGGGGCTCAGCCCGTCAAGGTTCAGGGTCTCATTGGCGTGGACGGACGCTGATGAGATGACAAGCAACAGGGCACTGGTCAGACAACGCACGAACTCTCCTCCGTGTTGGATTGGATTACATGTGGCAGATTTAGGATCGCACATGTGCCCTGCCAATGACTGAGTCAGCGCTGACGTTCCTGCTGGCACCTCTGCGCCCGGCGTGGCAAACCTTGGCACATCACGGATACGAGGACGCGCGACATGGCATTCGGCAAAGGACATCACCTTCACCTGATCGACGGGTCGGCCTTTATCTTTCGCGCCTACCACGCGTTGCCGCCGCTCACGCGCAAATCCGATGGCCTGCCCATCGGGGCGGTCAGCGGGTTCTGCAACATGCTGCAGCGTTATGTGGAAGGGAATGCCGGGTCGGACGTGACCCATGTCGCTGTGATCTTCGACAAGGGCAGCCACACGTTCCGCAACGACATGTACGACCAGTACAAGGCCAACCGCGAGGCGATGCCCGAAGACCTGCGCCCGCAGATCCCGCTGACCCGCCGCGCGACCGAAGCGTTCAATATCGCCTGCAAGGAGCTTGAGGGGTACGAAGCCGACGACATCATCGCGACCCTTGCCTGTAAGGCGCGCGAGGCTGGGGGCAGGGTGACGATCATCAGTTCGGACAAGGACCTGATGCAATTGGTCGGCGACGGTGTCGAGATGTTCGACGCCATGAAGAACCGCACCATCGACCGCGAAGGGGTGTTCGAGAAATTCGGCGTCTATCCGGACCGCGTTGTCGATGTGCAGGCGTTGGCGGGCGACAGCGTCGACAACGTGCCGGGCGCGCCGGGGATCGGGATCAAGACGGCGGCGTTGCTGATCAATGAATTCGGGTCACTGGAGGAGCTGCTGGATCGCGCCGAAGAGATCAAGCAACCCAAGCGCCGCGAAACGCTGATCGAAAAACGCGACCAGATCGAATTATCGAAGAAGTTGGTTCTTCTCGATTGCAACACGCCGCTGGATTTCACGCTGGATGATCTTGAAGTGAAGGATCCCGATCCAGACAAGCTGATGCCGTTTCTTGCGGAAATGGAGTTCCGAACGCTGACGAAGCGTATCGCCGACGCGCTGGAGGTAGAGCCGCCGGTGATCACCGACACGACGCCGGAAGGTGCCAATCCGCCCGAGCGCGACGCGCCGGAATGGCCGGCGATGGACACCGAGGGCTATGACTGCGTGCGCGACATGACGGCGTTGCAGGGCTGGATCGCCGCCGCGCGGGAGCGCGGCTGGGTCGCGGTCGATACCGAGACCACGGGTCTCAACGAGATGATCGCCGAGCTGGTGGGTGTGTCGCTGTGTGTCGAACCGGGCAAGGCCTGCTACATCCCGTTGATCCACAAGGCGGAAGGCGGAGAAGGGCTCTTCGGCTCCGATGATCTTGCCGATGGCCAGATCGCGATGGACGAGGCACTGGCTGCGCTGAAGCCTCTGCTCGAGGATCCGGCGGTGATGAAGATCGGGCAGAACATGAAATACGATGCCAAGATCCTCTGTCGCTATGGCATCGATATCTCGCCCATCGACGACACGATGCTGATGTCCTACGCGATGAATGCCGGGTTGCACGGGCACGGCATGGACACGCTCAGCGAACGGTATCTTGGCCACAATCCGATTCCGATCAAGGACCTGCTGGGAAGCGGCAAGAGCATGATCACCTTCGACCGCGTGCCCATTGAGCAGGCGACGAAATACGCCGCCGAGGATGCCGAGATCACACTGCGCCTCTGGCACATGTTCAAGCCGCAGCTGCACCAGGTGCATGTCACGCGCGTCTACGAAGGGATGGAGCGGCCCCTTGTGCCGGTTCTGGCAGAGATGGAACGCGCGGGTATCAAGGTTGATCGCGACACGCTCAGCCGTATGTCGAACGCGTTCAGTCAGAAGATGGCGGGGCTGGAGGACGAGATTTACGAGCTTGTGGGCCGCAAATTCAATGTCGGATCGCCCAAGCAATTGGGCGAGATCCTGTTCGACGAGATGGGTCTGGACGGCGGCAAGCGCGGCAAGACAGGGGCCTATGCCACGGGTGCCGATGTGCTGGAGGATCTGGCCACCGAGCACGAATTGCCGCGCCGGGTGCTCGACTGGCGGCAATTGTCCAAGCTGAAATCGACCTATACCGACGCGCTGCAGGATCACATCAACCGCGACACGGGGCGGGTGCATACGTCCTACTCCATCGCGGGGGCCAACACCGGGCGTCTGGCCTCGACCGATCCGAACCTGCAGAACATCCCCGTCCGTACCGAGGAGGGCCGCCGCATTCGCGAGGCGTTTGTCGCGGAAGAGGGCAAGACGCTGGTCTCGCTCGACTACAGCCAAATCGAGTTGCGCATACTGGCCCATATCGCCGACATTCAGGCGCTGAAGGATGCCTTCAAGGAGGGGCAGGACATTCACGCAGCCACTGCGTCGGAAATGTTCAACGTTCCTCTGGACGAGATGACGCCGGATGTGCGCCGTCAGGCCAAGGCGATCAACTTTGGTGTGATCTACGGGATCAGCGGCTTCGGTCTTGCCCGCAACCTGCGCATCCCGAGGGCCGAGGCGCAGGGCTTCATCGACCGCTATTTCGAACGCTTCCCGGGCATCAAGGCGTATATGGACGACACCACCGCCTTTGCGCAGAAACACAATCGGGTTGAGACGCTGTTCGGTCGCGTGATCCATACGCCCGAGATCAATGCGAAAGGCCCGCGTGCAGGCTTTGCGAAGCGCGCCGCGATCAACGCGCCGATTCAGGGCACGGCTGCTGACATCATCCGCCGGGCGATGATCCGAATGCCGGACGCGATCAAGGGGCTGCCTGCGAAGATGCTGCTGCAGGTGCATGACGAATTGCTGTTCGAGGTGGATCAGGGCGCCGAGGACGACCTGATCAAGGTCGCGCGCGAGGTGATGGAAGGCGCCGCCGATCCGGTGGTTCACCTGACTGTGCCTCTGGTCGCGGATGCCGGGCAGGGCAGGAACTGGGCCGAGGCGCATTGATGCGCGGAAGAGATTTCGAAATCTCTTCCCAAGGCTCTTCGAAGAGCCTTTCCCGCCCATGACCGAGGTCGAAGTCAAATCCCGCGCCGAGCTGCGCGCGTGGCTGGCCGAGAACCACACCCGGACCGAGGGCGTCTGGCTGGTCGTCTACAAGAAACACACCGACCACTACCTGCCGTGGGGGGATGCGGTCTCGGAACTTCTGTGTTGGGGTTGGGTCGACAGTGTCACGCGTAAGGTGGACGCGGATCGCTCGTCTTACCGCATTGCGCCGCGCAACCCCAAATCCGCATGGTCGGCGGTCAACAAGGCCAAGGTCGAGGAAGCCCGCGCCGCCGGGCTGATGACACCCGCCGGTGAAGCGCTGATCGCGGCGGCGCAGGATAATGGCATGTGGGTTTTCCTTGACGATGTGGAGCGGCTGGAACGGCCCGACGATCTCACAGTCGCGCTGGGCGATCTTGGTTCGGTTTGGGACAACTACCCGAAATCGGTCAAACGCGGCACGCTGGAATGGATCAAGACGGCCAAGACCGAGGCAACCCGCAGGAAACGGATTGAGGATGTCGTCAGTTCGGCTCAGTCAGGTTTGCGTCCTAGCCCCTTCCGACGCTGATCACAGGTGGAGATGACGTGACCGTCCTCAGAATACCGAACCGGACCGCGCGACAGCTTTGGCTGCAGGTCAATGGCTTGGGCGATACGCCGACTGGTCCGCTCGACCTCAAGGCGCTGATTCACAATCTTGGATTTGTCCAGCTCGATACGATTCAGGTCGTGTCCCGGGCGCATCACCACATTCTGTGGAGCCGCAATCAGAACTATCGCGAACCGATGCTGAACCGGCATCTGGCACTGGATCGCGGCGTGTTCGAGCATTTCACCCATGACGCCTCTGTCCTGCCGATGGCGTTCCTGCCGATGTGGCAACGACAGTTTCGGCGGATGCGGGACAAGGTCAGCCGGTCCTCGTGGTTCGGCAAACATCTGGCCGACGATCATCTCGACCACATCCGACGCCGGATCAGGGACGAGGGGCCGCTGTCCACCCATGATTTCGACACGAAAATTCAGGGTGCACGCGAGATGTGGAAACGTCCGCCACATAAGATCGGGCTGGACTACCTTTGGTATGCGGGCGAATTGGCGACCTGCCATCGGGACGGTTTCACCAAGTACTACGATCTGGCCGAGCGGGTGTTTCCCAAAGAGTTGCGCAGCCAGGACGTGCCGGATCAGAAGCAGATCGACTGGCTGTGCCAAGCGGCTTTGGACCGGATCGGTGTCGGCAAGCAGGGCGAGATCCGCAAGTTCTGGGACGCGACAGAGGTGTCCGAAGTGGCTGAGTGGGCGGAGCGGTCTGCATCCTCACTGGTGCCCGCCCAGATCGAGTCTGCCGAAGGAGGCTGGACCACGGCGCTTGCCACCTCGGACATCGAGGAGCGGCTTGCCAGACTGACGCCACCCACCTCGCGGCTGCGCATCCTCAACCCGTTTGACCCCGCGATCCGGGATCGGGTGCGGCTCAAGCGGCTGTTCGGGTTTGACTACACGGTCGAGATGTTCGTGCCCGCCGCGAAACGCGTCTGGGGGTACTATGTGTATCCGCTTCTGGAAGGCGACCGCTTTGTCGGGCGGATCGAGGCCAAGGCGGATCGCAAGCAGGACAGGCTCACGGTCCAGAACCTGTGGTGGGAACCGGGTGTTCGGGTCACACCACAGCGGCAGGCCAAGCTGGAAAGCGAACTGGTCCGGCTGGCGCGATTGGCGGATGTGTCTGAGATCGTCTGGCAGGCGGCGACGCCGTAGCGTCGCCCCGTCGGTTCAGATCAGCCCGGCTGATTTGAACAGGTCCTGAAGGTTTGCTTCGGGACGCGGCCCGATATGCGAGATCACTTCGGCGGCAGCGACGCACCCCATGCGTCCGGCGGTCTCCATGTCGCGCCCTGTCGCGAGGCCATACAAGAACCCGGCAGCGAACTGATCGCCTGCACCGGTGGCATCGACCGGGACAACCTTGTCCACGGGAATGTCATAACGCGCGCCGTCGTGGATGATCGACACGCCATCGCCCGACCGGGTGCAGACCACCAGCGGACAGATCGCGGCAACGGCGGCCAGATCGGCCTCGAGATCGTTGTTCTGGTAGAGCGACATGATCTCGGCCTCGTTGCCGATCACGTAGTCCATCTCATTCTCTATCAGCTTCAGGAAGTCGTCGCGGTGGCGTTCAACGCAGAACGGATCGGAGATCGCGATCCCCGCTTTCCCGCCCGCAGCGCGGCAGGTGCGGGCGGTGCGGATGAACGCGTCCTTTCCTTTATCCTTGTCGAAGAGATAGCCTTCGAGGAACACGATCTCGGCCTCAGACGCGACATCTTCGGACACGTCCTCGGGCCCAAGCTCTGCTGAAATTCCCAGGTAGGTGTTCATCGACCGTTCGCCATCAGGCGAGACGAAGATCATAGACCGAGACGTGGGCAATTCGCCCCCCGGCACCGGCGGGTTCACGAAAGCTGTGCCGTCTTTTTCCATTGCCTCGGCGTAGAACCGACCCAGCGCATCGTCATGCACCCGCCCGATAAAGGCGGTGCGCAGGCCGAGATTGCCCAGCCCGGCCAGCGTGTTGGCGACAGATCCGCCCGGCGTCTGTGTCCGTTCTTTCATGGCGGCATAGAGCGTTTCGCCGCGTTCGCGCTCGACGAGTTGCATGATTCCTTTCTGGATGCCCATCAGGTCCAGAAACGTGTCTTCGGCGCGGGCGATCACATCGACGATGGCGTTGCCGATGCCGACGATCTGATAGGTCTTGGTCATTCTGTCTTGTCCTCGAATGGGCAGAGATCGCGGATCACGCAGACGCCGCATTTGGGTTTCCGGGCCACACAGGTGTAGCGCCCGTGCAGGATCAGCCAATGGTGGGCGTGCTGCTGGAAGTCGACCGAGATATGGTCTTCGATGGCACGCTCCACCGCGACCACATCTTTGCCGGGGCAGATTCCGGTACGGTTTCCGACGCGGAAGATATGCGTGTCGACCGCTTGTGCCGGATATTGCCACCACATGTTCAGCACCACATTCGCGGTCTTGCGCCCGACACCCGGCAGGCTTTCCAGTGCGGCGCGGGAATTGGGCACTTCACCGCCATACTGGTCGACAAGGATCTGGCTGAGTTTGATAACGTTCTTGGCCTTGTTGCGATACAGACCGATGGTCTTGATGTGCTCGATGACGCCGTCTTCGCCAAGTGCGAGCATCTTTTCCGGCGTGTCGGCGATCTTGAACAACTCGCGCGTCGCTTTGTTCACCCCCACATCGGTCGCCTGCGCCGACAGAGCGACGGCGACGACCAGAGTGTATGCGTTGACGTGCTCAAGCTCTCCCTTGGGTTCGGGGTCCACCGCCTGAAAGCGGGTGAAGATCTCGCGGATCGTGTGGTAATCAAGCTGCTTGGCCATACCCGACCCATATGCCGTGCAGGGATCGCAGGGGCAAGCGTTCAGCTTGCGCAGGTTTCGGGTCGCCGTGTCCGTGCCCTATCGGCTACATGTCGGGGCAGGGATCGAAAGGATGGGGCGGATGAAACACCTCGCAGAAGACACCGGCGGCTATCATTTCCACCTCATGCGCCGCGCACTTGATGTGATCGACGCGCAGGGGCCTGCGGTCTCGCTCGAGGCGTTGGCGTCGGAGATGAACATGAGCCCGGCGCATTTCCAGCGGGTGTTCTCACGCTGGGTCGGTGTCAGCCCGAAACGGTATCAGCAATATCTGACGCTCGGCCATGCGAAGTCGCTGCTCGCTGAACGGTTCACCACGCTTGAGACCGCGCATGAGGCCGGGCTGTCCGGCGGCGGGCGTCTGCATGATCTTTTCCTGCGCTGGGAGGCGATGAGCCCCGGTGACTTCGCCCGCAAGGGCGAAGGGCTGACCATAAATTGGGGCTGGTTTGACAGCCCCTTTGGCCCGGCTTTGGTGATGGGGACTGACAAGGGGCTGTGCGGCATCGGGTTTGGTGCCGAATGCACCGAGGCCGAGGCGATGCAGGATCTGACCGGCCGCTGGCCTCTGGCGCGCTATGTCGAAGCGCCGGACAGGCTCGATCCTTGGGTGCGTGCCGCGTTCGGGCAGGCCGAGGGCGATGTTCCGCTTTTCATGATCGGTGCGCCCTTTCAGATCAAAGTTTGGGAGGCGCTGATGCAGATCCCATCGGGCCATGTGACCACCTATTCCGAGATCGCGGAATTCATCGGCCATCCCAAAGCGGTCCGCGCCGTGGGCACTGCCGTCGGGCGCAACCCGATCAGCTATCTGATCCCATGTCACCGGGCCTTGCGCAAATCCGGCGGACTGGGCGGTTATCACTGGGGTCTACCGGTCAAGCGCAGCATCCTTGCCTGGGAATCCGCCCGCGTTGAGGCCTGAGCCTTGCGCGGAAACGTGCCGATTTTTCTGCGACATCCGGGAACTTTCCCGCTATGTTATCGCATAGCAGCAAAGAGACCCTTACACTCGGGCGCAGTTAGACGAGGCAAACTTATGACATTTTCCAAACTTCCCATGACAGCCGTGCTGTGCAGCGCATTGGCACTTTCTGCGTGCACGACGGGCACCTTCAACGATCCGAACGACCCCAACCGCCAAGCCAAGCAAGGCGCACTGATCGGCGCTGGCACCGGTGCCGTGATTGGCGCCTTGATGGGTAACGATCCCGAAGAGCGTCGCCGCAATGCCGTTCTGGGTGCGGCCATCGGTGGTGGTGGCGGTGCGATCATCGGCAACCGGCTCGACCGACAGGAAGCTGACCTGCGCGCGCAGATCGGCAACAACAACGTCGACATCCGCAACACCGGCGACCGCCTGATCGTGACTCTGCCGCAAGACATCCTGTTCCCCACCGATAGCGCCACCCTGCGCCCCGATCTGCAGCGCGATCTGCGGACCGTGGGCCAGAACCTGCTGGCCTATCCGGATACAACAGTTCAGGTCATTGGCCACACCGACAATACCGGCGACGCGGGCTACAACCTCAACCTGTCGCGCCAGCGGGCGCAATCGGTTGCGAACATCCTGATGAGCGAAGGCGTGCCGTCGTTCCGCATCCAGAGCATTGGGCGCGGTGAGGATCAGCCGATCGCAAGCAACCTGACGCCGGAAGGCCGGGCGCAGAACCGGCGTGTGGAAATTGTGATCCTGCCCAACGCCTGATCGCGGTATCTGCGCAAAAAGGCGGCCCGCATCCTTGTGATGCGGGCCTTTTTTCTGTCCTGAAGGGGCTTCCGGCTTGCCTCGGGGATGCGCTGCGCCAAGTGTCTGCCCGACAGATCAGGAGAGCGGACATGGAACAACTGAAACTCGTGGGTCTTTGCGGGTCGTTGCGCACAGCATCGACCAATCGACTGCTCATGCACGAAGCGGCGCGGCGCTTCGGCGAAGCCGAGTTCATCGAGGCCAATCTGCGCCTCCCGCTTTATGACGGCGATATTGAGGAGCAGTCCGGCATTCCTGCCGATGTGCAGACCCTGTCCGATCAGATCGCCGCTGCCGATGCGGTGATCGTTGTGTCGCCGGAATACAACAAGGGCATTTCCGGTGTTCTGAAGAATGCGCTGGATTGGGTCAGCCGGACGAAAGCGAAGCCTTGGGTCAACAAGCCGGTGGCCCTTATGTCCGCTGCGGCAGGGCGGGCCGGAGGCGAAAGAACCCAGAACATGGCGCGCCTTTGCCTTACGCCGTTCCGGCCCCTGTTGCTTACCGGGCCGGAAGTCATGGTCGCCGCGACCTCCAGCCAGTGGGACGATCAGGGTCGCTTGATCAACGAGCTGAATGCGAAGGCGTTGGATGAGTTGATGCAGGCGCTGCGCCATCATGCGATGGCGCAACGGTCGGCCTGATCAGCAGCCGGTGCCTTTGGTCACGACACCTACTGTCTTGAACATCACGCACAGGTCCTCGGCCAGAGTGACCTTGCGCAGGTATTCCGCATCGTACTGCGCGCGCTCGGCAAAGCTGCTCTCGTTGCGCACGGACACCTGCCAGAAGCCGGTGATGCCGGGGCGCAGCGCGTAGTAGGCGGAACCCGGGTACATCGACTGCTGGTCCACCATCATCGGGCGCGGACCAACCAGCGACATGTCGCCTTTCAGCACGTTCCAGAGTTGCGGCAGTTCGTCGAGCGATGTCTTGCGCAGGATTTGGCCGATCTTCGTGATCCGCGGGTCGTTGCGCAGCTTCTGGTTCCGGTCCCACTCGATCCGGGCGGCCGGATTGCTCCGCAGATAGGACTCCAGGGCAACATCGGCATTTGCCACCATGCTGCGCAGCTTCCACATCTTGAATGTCTTGCCGAACCGGCCGATGCGGGTCTGCTGATAGAAAGGCGAACCGCCATCCCGCGCCACCAGAAGCGCGCAGATCGCCAGAACGGTCAGAACGGCAGGTGCCGCCAGGATGACCAGAGCGATGTCCAGGAAACGCTTTACGTAGTCACGATAGACGTTTTTCGGTGCGGTGTTCGAGAAAGCTGCACTGACCAGAGTTTCGATTTCGGTGTGCGGACGCGGTTGGCGAATGTGAAGTGTCATTCAAGACCCTGTTGACCCTAGTGATCGGGCCGTTCGCCAGTTGCCATGGGCAAGAAAATTCCGTTCGCTCACAGCGTGCTACTGCGAACATTCCGTCGTGGATCATGGATCACGGATCAGATTTTCAGACTAAGTGGCAGACTTCAGCAGACGACCCTACACAACTCCCAAGTGGAAGCACCAACCCCCAAGTGCCTTACGAAAATGCGGCAGGATTGTGACCTGCCGAAGCATGTTCTCTTTATGGCGGTGTGCCCCATTTTGGTCAACTTTCAGAAAACGGGGAAACTTTTTCGTGTATTCCCATAGTTCTTTCGCCATATGCGTGTGTGCAGGATCGTTGCCGCTTTCGAAAAAATCAAGGCTGACATCACATTTCATCATGTCCGGCTAAAATGGGTGCGTCGCTTGCCGTGCCCGATCCGTGTCGATGGGGGCTCTGAGGGTCCTATTCGGTTTCGAGAGAGATTGTTCCCGAACTGCGATCAAAGATGCTGCACTTGCGAGACTGATCGTCGATTTGGTCCTATTGCGTCACCAGTTGCGGCGTCGGACCAGAATTGTTGCGCAACTGGCGACAGTTGGCCTGAGGTGTCAATCGGTGTCTCTTTGCAGGTTTGTTGCAGAAGTTGAAACAGTTTCTGGGCCAATTGTTTCAAAACATGCACATGATCAGCATGAAATCGGGTGCTCAACCGGTGTGCCTAGCGGTCATCACGTATTGAAATAAATTGAAATATATTTGGTATAATTGCGACTATCTTTAGACAGCTTGTGACACGAATGCGCCCGAATCGAGCCCTAAAAATCAGAATCAGACGAAACTGCGGCAAACTTGGGCTGGTTGCGCCACAATCGGGGAAGGGCTATCTGCGCAGCAGGTTCCTTGCACAGGATGACGTCGCATGTCCCATTCCGTCTACAAACGCGATCTGCCCGATGGTCTCGACCTTGGGCCTGTGGTTGCCATTGATTGCGAAACCATGGGGCTGCATCCGCACCGTGACCGGCTCTGCGTGGTGCAGCTGTCCGGAGGCGATGGAACCGCGCATCTCGTTCAGATCGAGAAGGGTCAGACATCGGCGCCCAATCTTGAACGGCTTCTGGCGGACCCGGAGGTATTGAAGCTATTTCACTTTGGACGCTTCGACATCGCCGCACTGTTGAACACGTTCGGCGTGCTGACCGCTCCGGTCTATTGCACCAAGATTGCGAGCCGCCTTGTGCGCACCTATACGGATCGTCACGGCTTGAAGGTTCTCTTGCAGGAACTGCTCGGCGTGGACATTTCAAAGCAACAGCAATCCAGCGATTGGGGCGCGGACACCCTGAGCCAGGCACAGGTGGACTACGCCGCGTCGGATGTCCTCTACCTTCATAAACTGCGCGAGGCGCTACAGGCGATGCTAGAACGGGAAGGGCGTGCAGAGCTGGCACAGTCCTGCTTCGATTTCCTGCCGACCCGCGCTCGGCTCGATCTGGTGGGGTGGCCCGACACAGACATCTTTGCGCACGCCTGAGCGCGGTCGGCTGCGATGTATTCCCGCCTGATCGCCTGGTTGAAGATCCTGCTTCCGCTGGGTGCTCTTGCGCTGCTGTCCACGATTTTTCTTTATGCGCGCGGTCCCGATCCGATTGCGACCATCCCTGTCCTGACAGGGGGCGCTGACCCGACGCTGACCGAACAGGTCGGCAGTCCCTTCTATGCCGGCACTACCGAAAACGGTCAGGGTCTGACGCTGGCCGCGCGGCAGGCCCGGTTCAGCGCACCGGACGATTCCGGTATGATTGCCGAAGACCTGCGGGCTGTCATCGACATCCGCGACGGGAGCCGCATCGTCATCGACGCCGTCATCGGCCAGATGGAGGAAGGTGATCGCCTGCGCCTGCGCGAGGGCGTCATTCTGGAAAGCAGCGCGGGCTACACCGTGCGGACCAACGGCCTCGATGCCGAGATCGACAGGGTTGCGATTGAAAGCACGGATTCGGTTGCGGCGGACGGACCCGGCGTGACGCTTTCGGCGGGAAAACTCCGTGTTGAAGAGACAGGAGACAATTCAGACATTCAGTTGCTGTTCACGGAGGGTGTAAAACTGATATACATCCCGCAACAGGACGGGGCCGAAGAATGATCCGAACGATTTTGACCGTGCTCGCGATGGCCGGAGCGACGCTTGCGCAGGCGCAGGGCACACAAGTGGCGTTCGGCACCGTGCAACAGGACACGTCGCTGCCGGTCGAGGTCAGCGCAGACACTCTGTCGGTCTCTCAGAATGACGGATCGGCGCTCTTTACCGGAAACGTGATCATCGGGCAGGGCGAGATGCGCCTCTCTGCTCCACGTGTCCTTGTCTTCTACACCGAAAACCAAAGCGGCGTGGAGCGGCTCGAGGCGACCGGCGGCGTGACCTTGGTCAACGGTGAACAGGCCGCCGAGGCCGACACTGCGGAATACGAAGTCAATCGCGGCACGATCCGCATGGTGGGCAATGTTCTTCTGACCCAAGGCGCGAACACGCTTGTGTCAGACAGTATGGATGTCGATCTGGAAGCGGGCACCGCGTTGATGAACGGACGCGTGCGCACCGTGTTCCAGTCAGGCGATAACTGATGGCGGGTCCAACCCTTTCGGTTACCAAGGGTGAAAGCGGGCTGCTGGTCAGGCATCTGCGCAAGAGCTACAAAAAGCGCGTGGTGATCCGCGATGTCTCGCTCGAAGTGCATCGTGGCGAGGTTGTGGCCCTGCTCGGCCCTAATGGCAGCGGCAAGACCACATCCTTTTATGCCATCGCGGGTTTGGTGAATCCCGAAGGCGGTCAGGTTCTGATCGACGGGCAGGATGTCACGTATCTGCCAATGTACCGCCGCGCCCGTATGGGCATCGGTTATCTGCCACAGGAAATGTCGATCTTCCGGGGCATGAGCGTCGAGGACAACATCAGTGCGATCCTCGACATCAGCCAGCCCGACCGCCACAAGCGGCGCGAACGGCTCGAGGAATTGCTTGGCGAGTTCTCCATCGAACATCTGCGCCGCGCGCCTGCGCTGGCGTTGTCGGGCGGGGAACGGCGGCGCGTGGAGATCGCCCGCTGTCTTGCCGCCGATCCCAAGTATCTGCTGCTTGACGAACCCTTCGCCGGGGTGGACCCGATCAGCGTCGGAGACATCCGTCACCTGGTGGCCGATCTCAAGAAGCGGGGCATCGGTGTTCTCATCACCGACCACAACGTGCGCGAAACGCTCGAGATCGTGGACCGCGCCTATATTCTTCATGACGGCAAGGTCCTGATGTCCGGATCGCCCGATGAAGTGGTGCGCAATGAAAACGTGCGCAGGGTCTATCTGGGCGACAGTTTTCGCATCGGATAATTCCCGCTCCGTTTTACGGAAATGATTGACAGGCTGCCATCGCAGGATTGAAATGATGGTATGGCGTTTGAAGTCTCAGACCGTCGAAAATCATGCCACCTGCCGTTCCGGCTGGACAATGAAACACAACGGTCGAAACGTCATCTCCCTTTTGCTTCCGAACCTGGTGCCCGGTCCTGTCGGACCACTTCGGCTGCAAAATCAAAACAATAAAAAGGACATGCTATGCGTTACCAGATAACCGGCAAACAGATTGATGTTGGTGAAGCCCTTCAGACTCATGTGAAGTCAGAGCTGGACGCGATGCTGGGCAAATATGCCGGCCGCCCAACCGATGCGACCGTCATCTTTTCCAAGAGCGCGCATGAATTTGTTTGTGAGACAGTTGTCCATCTGTCCACCGGTTTGAATGCAACCGCCAAGGCGCATGCGACGGAAATCTACGCCGCGTTCGACGCCTGTTGCGAGAAGATGGACAAGCAGCTGCGCCGCTACAAGCGGCGTCTGAAAGATCACCACAAGGACCGTACGGAACCCGTTGCACTCTTTGGGGCATCCTCATATATCCTCGCCAGCGAAGCTGATACACAAGACGACGAGCCTGAATCGCTTCAGCCCATCATCGTCGCCGAGATGGAAACCAAGATTCCATCGCTGACCGTGGGTGAAGCCGTGATGCAGATGGAACTGGCGGGGTTGCCTGTCCTCGTGTTCCGAAACGACAAGAAGGACGGTGTGAACGTCGTATATCGCCGCGAAGACGGTAATATCGGGTGGATTGATCCGTAAATCCGATATACGGGCGACCTCGTCCTAATAACGAGCAGCACATGAAGTTTGCAGACCTTTTGAATTCGAAGGCCGTCAAGGCGGTGACATCGGCATCCAGCAAGAAACGGCTGATGCATGACATCGCCGATATTGCAGAATCCGCTTATGGAATCCCTGCACAACGCGCCGTCGAAGCGCTGCTTGAACGCGAAAGCCTTGGCCCCACCGGTGTGGGCCACGGCGTCGCCCTGCCGCATGCGCGTCTGGACAGTGTGACCTCGGTCGTTGGCGTGTTCATGTTGTTGGAAAAACCCATCGACTTCGACGCGATCGACCGTCAGCCGGTGGATGTCATCTTTGCGCTGTTCGCACCTGAAGATGCCGGTGTCGAACATCTCAAGGCCTTGGCGCTGGTGTCGCGAACTCTGCGGGATCAGAATTTCTGCGCCAAGCTGCGGGCCAATCCTGACCCCGCCACCTTGCACACGATCATCACCGAAGCGGCCAGCGTTCAGGCTGCCTGAGCTCAGCTCCGTTGGACGGGGTCGAACGCACTGAATCCGAACATCATGTAGTCGCGCGGATAGGCGTCGCGGCAAAGCCGATCCAGATCGCCATCATGGATCGCGACCAGCCGCGCCAGATGCGGCTCTGGGACTGAGGGCCATTCCGGCGCGGATCCGGCGCCAAAACGCAGGGCCATCTCGGAAAGGTCCCGTGCAAGGTCCTCTTCCCGCAGAACCCGGTCTGGCAGGCAGAACTCCGACATGCCCTGAAGGCAGGTCGCCTGACTGGCCCAGTGGGCATCGACCCTCACGCTGGTCTGACCGTTCAGATTGGCGCGCAGGAACATCAGGAACGCCTCGAACGCCTTGCGATGCGCGGCAAGATCGAAGGACGGATCGGCACCATCCTCGGGCAGTGCGAGTCCGTGAAACCGCATCAACTGCTGGCGGATCTTGGCGTAGCTTCCCGGACCCGTATTCAGGATCTTGTCGCAGAAGGCGGCATGCGCCCGGATCAAAGGGTGCCTGAGGACGGTAAAACGCTGATGCCCCGGATTGTCCTGCAACCAGCCGCGCAGGGTCTTTTGGTTGAACTTGCCGACAAGCTCGGACCCGTCGCCGTCCAGTGCTGTCATCCAGGCGGTCACCTGTTCTTCCGGGCCCGAGCGGATCGGCATGTAGAGCAAAGGATATGTGCTGCAGGCGAGGTAGGTCGGCACGACAGGCCCGCGCCGCGGTTCAAAGTTCGGCGTGCGTGTCAGATCGAAGCGATCCAGCGCCCGCAAAGCAACTTCCATCTGCGGGTAGTTTGCGACCTTGTCCGCCAAAGCCTGTGGGTTCTGCGGCTTGAGAGTTGACTGAAAGACCTCGGGCTCCGCTTCGACCCCCAGCCAACGCGCAAGCCCGCTCAGCACTTCGGTATCGTGGAGATCGTCATAGCCGATATAGAACGCGCTTTGCCCCGTCACCTGCAGCGCCCGCATGATCTCGAGCTGGAAGCTTTGTGTCTGCCCAAGATGGCGTTCGAATTCCGTAAGGTCGAAATAGGCTTGCGCGTCCTTGCGGTTCTTGACGTTGGTCAGCTTCCACTGGTCCGTCGCACGCGCGATCTTGAGGCTGATATAGCTATCAAGCGGATTGCGGGTCAGGATGATCTTGGCGCAGCGCGGGTCCGACAGGATTGGCGCAAGCACGCGCGGATCATGGTCGTGGAAATAGCGAAAGCCGCCCAGCCCCTCGGTCTTGTCGCGGATCGCGCGCAGGAGCCTGTCGGGATTGTCCTCGCGCTGCCGATGGGTGATGCCAAGGATATCGTCGCGCTTCGGATACCCTATGAAATTCGGATTGAACGCCTCGCCGTGACAGGTCACGCGGGCGATCTGGTTCAGATAATCCTCGAGGAGGTTCGACCCGGTGCGCATTTCCGCGAAGACGACAAACAGATCAAAGGGCACGGTCAAAGGTTACTTCTTCACCAGGTAGGGGCGGGGGCGCGGCGCATTCAGGGCGGGCCCCTGTGCGATCGGGTCGGCGGGGAAATCACCCATGAGATAGGGATGCATCCCCTGGTTCTTGAGGTTCTGCAGGAACTGCCCGAACCCGGTCAGGTCCACCATCTTGGGCGCTTCGGTCAGACGCCGTTGCGGTTGTGTTCCGATTTCGTCAACGATCACCTGGATCGCTTCCATCGGGCTTTCGATAAATTCCGCCATCGTCCAGATGCGTCGGCGGCATTTGGAATAGGGCGACCGCAGAGCATTCAGCATCTCGGTCTCGATCTTCTGCAACTGCGCCGCCTCGCGCCGCAATTCGGCAAAGCTCCGGTTGGACTGGAAGAGCGGGATCGCCCAGGCGCCCGAGATGACCGACACCTGCGCGTTGGGGTCCTTGGCGATGTCCCAAACGACATGCCGCGTGCTGCTTGGCCCAAGCTGAAAGCACTGCCGTTCCCCGCGCGTGTTCCACAGGAGGTTGGTCAGGAACATCTTGGTGTCATAGTCGCGCAGCGTCGCGTTGTCGGACAGCGCACCGTTCATCACCGTTTGCCCGTCGGCGAAATGCGCCCGGTCCGGGGCAAAGAGATGCCCATGCACCCGCGCCCCTGTCACCTGCGCAAGCCACGGTTCGAAATCGGTGAAAAGCTCTGTGAAGCCCTGAAACACCGAATACTTGGCTGCCGTGACCCCGTTTTCCCAATCCTCGTTCGGGAAACGGCTTTGCATGTAAAGCCCCGGACGTCCGCGTGTCCGCCGGTCCACCGCCTTTGCAAAGATGCGGTCGATCTTGCCGGGGTTGGGTTCCTGCAGGCTCAACTCTCCCGGTTTGGGGCTGAGGAAGGTCTCGTACAGGCGGTCCGCATTGTGCCAGATCTTGCGCGCCACAAAGCAGTCCGACCGCCGCAGCAGTTGCAGATGGTCGTCGTAAAAGATGTGCGGTTTGCCTTGGAAATCGAACTTTGACAGCGTGAGCGAACGACTCACGATATTGGTCGAATAGAGCCGCGCGAGTGTCTGGAAATAGCTTTCATCCGGAATCCACACGTGGCGGAAATACCGATCATAGACCTTGCGCTTGGGGTCTTCGAGGATCGACGCAAGCGTCTGCCGCGTGAGACACCACCATTGGCTGCCCATATGTGGCGTAAGCCCGTCGGGGATATTGCGCTTGTAGCCGACCTTGCGCTGGAGTTCGACGAACTTGTCGAACAGATACCGATTGCGCCGCCACGAGAACGGGAAGCGCATGGTAAAGCGTTCTTCGTCCAGCCCGCCCACGGTCCACGGCACATCCGCCGTTGTTGCGCTTTCGATGTGATCGGTGCGCGGGCGCGCCTTGAGATAGTCGATCAGTTCCTGAACCGGGCGCAATGGCAGGCAGGACCCAGACGTGAGGTAGACGTGGCTCACATCCTCGAATTCCGACAGCATCAGCTCACTGGCGTCCTGACTGGCGGCCACCAGACCCCACGTGCCCCAGTCGCAGCGGTGTCTTCGCGAAAAGCGGATCAGGGGATCATCGCTGAGCCGTTCAATGAAGATCTTGTAGCGCTTTGCCGACACGACCTGATCCACATGGATCACCACCGGGCAGCCCGCCTTGGTCCAGTGGCGCGCCACCTGCTCGGCCCGGTGAAGCGCGGTGTGCGCCAGCATGATGATTCCGATGCTCATGCCCAGTTGCCCATCGACATGAGGCCCAGGATTTCAAGCTGCCGCCAGTTGATGTATTTTTCCGACCACTTGCACCACAGTTCCGGATGGTCCTGCAGCGCATTTGCATAGGCGACATATTCAAGACTGCCCGCATAATGTTCGCGCCGCTTGAGTTCTTCCATCGCCTTTTCATTGAACGTGCTCAGAAACTTGGTGTGGAGCAGGGCACCCGACGCTTTTTCGCCGCCCCATTCGTCGTACACCTTGTTCAGACCGCGAGGCAGAAGCATGTGTGTCGAACTGGCATAGGCGTACCGGTGGTGCCATTTCACAAGCGGGATCTTGTTCAGCGCAGGCGCCGCTTCGGGACGGTCGGCAAAGAAAACGCGCGCTCGTGGTCCACCCTGTATCCACAGGTTGCCGAGAAGATGATTGCGCTTGAGCGTGTAATTCCCGGAGTCGAACCATGACGCGATTTCGAGCGGGTTCTGTCCCGCCTGATACTGGACTGCGTCGATCCGGCCTTTGGGATACATGTCGAGCAGCATCGCGCTGAACGACCGGATCGAAGACGCATCAAGCCAATCCGTCAGCGCAGGCAGCGGACGCGAATCGCAGAACGGGTAGACGAAGAATTCATCCGGATCGACGGTCAGGCACCAGTGATCGTGGCCATAGCGCCGAAGCAGCCAGTTGATCCAGTCCATGCCGAAACGCGACCGCTTGTAACTTTTGCGCGTGTGCCAGACCGACACGTCCGGCTGCTTCGACAGCATCTCCACCGTGCCATCGGTGCTGTCATTGTCGACGAAGAAGAAATGGGAAATCCCCATTTCCCTGTAGTA
>NZ_JALEGT010000118.1 GCF_022763305.1 Marivita sp.
CCAGGCAGGTGATGGAACCTATGGCGCCGTCCCCGCCGATGAAATCGACGGAGACGAGGTCGTGATCGTCTCGGAATACGATCCCTTCGGGTGAGGCTTAGGCCTCACTTCCCGAGGGCCCAGGCGTGGCACAGGTGTGCCCCTGGGACTATCACCGACAAAGAGATCGGCGATGCCGATCCGAAGAACGCCGGTATGCGACCCGGCGTGGACCGTGATGCGCCCAAGTTGGGCGGAGAGTGGTCTTTTGCTGCGGCACGAACGAATGTCCGCAACGAGATCGCCGCTTGCTATGAAGTCATTTGGCCATCTGGCCCGAAAGCTGCGCAGTCATCTTGATCGGGAACCGCTGTCGCGGCACCAGTCAATCCGCCCCTGCCGGATCCAGAAGTGACACCTGCATTCGTTCGTCTGGCGGACCGACGGCGAGATGGTCGGGCGCCTCAGCCAGTCTGACATGGCCGTCCACTTGGGCCTCCGGTTCTTGCTGAGGGACAGCTTGATGGTCTCGCCGCACCCACCAGGGCAGTGGAAGCAGGCCCATTTGTCGACGCCATCGCGCACGATGGTCATCTCCCCCGGCACGATCTGATCCGGCGTCGGGTGTGTGGGTGTTACCCTGGCAAGCAGGTCACTTCGTGGAATGAGGTGGAAGAGCTCGAGGCTCTTCCGCAGAATGTCGATCATCATCCCGCTCACCCGATGCGATCCAGGAACGGATCGATGTCGCCGAGACCCCAGTATGCCTCGCTGCCGCAGACCGGGCAGTCGGACCGGGGCCGCGCTGCCTGCGAACGCTCGAAGCCCTTGTCGAGCTTGCGATAGCGTTGCCATGTCCATCCGCCGCCGGCGCGGAAGTCGACGAGACCGGCAAGAAGTTCGTTCACTGCCATGGTGGCGGCCTCGGAGGTGAAGGTCACGACGGCCGGCGCGGGATTACCTCCGCCGCGGACGTAGGCTTCGGTCTTCTGTCGTTCATATTCGGCGGGGTCCGATCGCTGGAGGTCCTCCTCGCGAGCCCTGACGCGATCGACTGTGCCGCGACAGCCGTGGCACGCCGACGTGGGAAACAGCACGCTGACCCGCGCGGCCATCTCGAGGAGGCCGGGCTCACCATCGTCACGGGGCATGAGGACTAGCCCGACATCGATGACCGGGATCAGGTAGAAGTGCGCCACGCGGTTCAAGTAGAGGCGCCCGGCGTGATCGTCCGTGCATCCGAAGATGACGTCGCAGGATTTCAGCGCGTCACGGATATGCGGCGCATCCACCCAGCCGGTCATCGACCGGATCTCGACGTCGAGGCCCATCATCGTCACCTCGCGCGCCATGATGTCGACCTTGGGAACCGCGTTTTCGGCATCCTTTCGGGTCGCGCCATACAGGCGGTTCAGGTTGGAATGCTCGACCACGTCATCGTCGATGACCACGATGCGCCCCACGCCGAGGCGAGCGAGGAGATGGACCACCGGGCTTCCGGTGCCGCCGCAGCCGACCACGGCAACGGAGAGCTGTTTGAGGAGTCCGTTGACCTCCGGCCCGAAGGCCAGTGCCTGCCGGGCCAAGGCTTCCGACGGGGTCGGCACGTCGGTCGACTGGATCTCGAGCCGAGTGCCGATGACGGTCACGCGGTGACAGGGCAAGGGTGTCATGTCGTCTTCCCAGACCCGTGCCCGGTAGAGGCCGTCACCGACTTGCACGACGCTCACCAAGCGTATCCCCTCGCCGTTACGGTTCCGAGCCATGGTGAAGAGGTCGCGCTCGTTGCGATCGTCCTGGTCCGAGAAACCGTCGAAGCCTCCCGGGTGACTATGAACGATCGCCGGCACCAGGCCTTCCTCCTTGGCCCGGCGACACAGCTGGGCGAAGGAGTTGGTACTCCAGGTGACGTGCTTGTCGCTGGCATCGACGCGGTCCTCCTGCGGGATCGCGATGACCTCGTAGGAGGTGTAACGGGTCCGCGGCTCGAGGTCCCAAGGGTCCTGCGCGATCTCGCTTTTGCCGAGCAGCATGTAGGCGGCGCCCTCGTGCCCACGGGGGTGCGCGAGCAGCGCCTGCAGCTTGTCGCGGTGGCGGGCGTGGAGGGTGATGTCGCTGCGCTTCATGCCGCCACCTCCAGGGCCTCTTCGATCCGCTTCAGCATGGTCCAGATGCCGTCGGTGCCGGGACGCCACTGGTTGTTATGGCGAGACCAGCGCTGCCAGTTCTGGCCATCGAAGGCCTGGCGTGCCTGCGTGCAGCGGGGCTCACGCTGGCCGACAAGAAGCGTCAGATGAGGCACGGCGTAGAACATGTCGGGGGCGACCTCGGGATACGAGGGCGGCAGCAGGATCAGGATATCCACCTGGGCGACCTGATACTTGCCTTCCGGCAGCTTGATCCCGGTGAGGATCACGCCCTTCTTTCCGCCTTCGATGACCTCGCGAACGGTGATGCCGCGACCCTCGAGGTAGCGGCGATCCTGACGGGGGAGGAGGCTCATGCCGCACCCCCTTCCGTGGTCTGGGGCACGCCGGTGAAGAAGTGCTCCAGGCCAGCATCCGCGAGGCAGATCAGATCGGTGTCGCCGACCAGGATGTCATCCTTGCCGGGGATCACCTGCCAGACGGCGAACTTCGCGGGATCGACCCCGGCCAGCTTCTTGAGGACGCGCCCGCTGATGACCTTGTGGCCCCACTCGAGGCGTTTGCCATCGATGTCGAAGCGGAAGGATTCCGCGCTCGGGAAGACCAGGAAGCGCTCGACCTGGCCAGGGCGCAGATCCGTGGTTTCCTCTAGGCGCAGCTCCTCGAGTTCACCGTTGCGCAGGACCTGGAACACGAGGTGTTCCTCGGCCTTGCGGAAGCCTGCCCCCTCGATGATCTGGCGGCCGGTGGGCGTCGGATCCTCGATGACGGCGTCGGTGAACTTCAGGTCGTGGTCGCCGACCTTGACCTTGTAGGGTCCGTAGTCGCGGGGCTTGCGGTTGGCCTTCAGGGCGGCCTCTAGATCTTCGATCTCGATCGGTTCGGTAGACATGGCAGCAAATCCTTTTCTTGTCTGCTCGACGCCCGCAGCAGGCGCCTTGTGCCCCCTATGCTCCCGAGAGGCGGCCCATCGGACGCTGCCGCCAGAAAATTCGTAAAAAAGTTTCGCGCCGCCTGATGCCGGTCCTATACGGCGCGACGAGGCCGTCGCTTCTACCAGATATTGGTAATGAATTTTTGCGCACAACTTGGTATGGTGTGATCTCCGTCGGCACTCCCATAAAACGAATCCCTCGGTAAAAATTCCAAAGAAGATGTCCGATGGGCGTCTTTTCGGGAGCATACACGAGTGACAGGCAATCGAGCGGCTCATGAAAGACGACAAAGACATAGAGAAGTTCTACCCTCCCGAAGACGCCACCGAGGCAATTCGAAACCTGTCAGCCGAACAGAAGCGAAGGCTCACGGCAGTAGCCAAAAGGCGCGCCTGGTTTGCGGGAGACCCTGAGGGGTTGCTGCATGATGCCATCGCAAGCACAGCGGAGGGGAAGAGACGATGGAACCGTTCCGTCGATATCGTGCGCCATCTGGACAAGGTGATGCAGAGCATCACGTCCAATGCCGCGAGGCGCAGAAAGGTCGCCGCCGACAAACGCGAAGAGCTCTCGACACGAGAGGAATGGCGGGATGAAGAACCATCAACCGAAGCCGCCCTTGTGGCCCGCGAGTTCCGTGAGGAGCAACACGCGAAGGCCATCGAACTGTGCGGTGACGATTGGGAAGTGCAACTCCTTGTAGAAGGTCTGCTCAACAACAGCACGCCGGAAGAACTGGTTGAGCTCTTCGGAAGCAAGACCTCATATGAAACGGTCCGGAGAAGAATGAATCGAAAAATCGAGAACTACCGGGCCAAGGGTGATAACCGATGACAAAAAGGAAGGCCCCCGGAGTGACCCGTCTTGAAGACGAGATGGTGGAAGATGTCTTTGCCATGAGCGACGCCGAGATCGAGGCGGAGCTTCGGGAAGAGGGCGTCGATATCGACGCGTTCGACAAGGAAATGGACGACCTCTTCGCATCCGCGCTTGCAGAGGGTGGGCAGCAGCGCCTGCAGAACGCTCGCATGGCGGTCGACCTGCATCATGAACGCCAGGAGCGGAAAGAACAGCAAAAGTCCCAGGACGAACTTCGCGCGCAGATCGCCGCGATCGTCGCCGGCAACACTGACCTTACGATGGCCGCCCGCAACTTTGAGAAGGAACATGATGGCGATCTGGAGGGGGTCCTTGAGGACCTGCAGGAGCTCATGGGTGACGATTGGGATGACGATGAGTGATGCGCACCATCCGTGATCCAGAGGAATTGCTAAGAGAATTCGGCGTCTCGCGCCCCGACCAGATCGACTTGGAGGCCATCGCCTGGACGCAGAACGCGCGTGTCCAATACCGTCATCTGCACGGGTGCGAGGCTCGGATCATTGGTGCGGGGAACCGTGCGAAGATCTCCCTGAAGCCGGATGGAAACCCTCGTCGGAGGCGCTTTTCCCTGGCACACGAGATCGGTCATTGGCAGTGTCATCGGGGTCAGACCTTAATGTGCCAGTCTGAAGATATCGAGACGGGCAGCACGATCGGAAAACTTCCTGAGCGCGCGGCCGACCGCTTCGCCGCGCAGCTCTTGATGCCCGAGTTCCTGATCCGGGAGAGCCTCCGCGGCTATAACAACCGGTTCGACATGGGAACCATCAAGGCGATGGCCGAAGACTTCGACATGAGCTTGACGGCTGCAGCGATCAGGCTGGTCGAGCGCAATACGCAGCCGAGTCTCCTTGTCTGTCACACTCCGAAGGGGCGGAAGTGGTTCACGCGCTCCCCGAAGGTGGACCAGCGATGGTTCCCAATGGACCACTTGGACAAAGACAGTCTTGCGTTCGACGTCCTGTTCGGAGGAGGGCCAGACGACAGGATGCTGCGCGCGAGTGGGGCGGATGCCTGGTTCGACAAACCTTGGGCAGATGAGATACCGATCAAGGAACAGACCGTGCGCATCTATGATGATGAGATTCTGACGCTACTGGTCGTGCAGGATGAGCGCATGCTCGCAGATTAGGTTCGGCTTGCAACCCCGGCCAGACCATGTGATCGCCAGATTCTCGGGGTGTCGGTATTTCGACACAACAGGTGCTGAAATGAATTTCGCCTCTGTGCCGACAAGTTCGGCCAGGGAGTGGCCGAGGTCTCGGGCGAAAGCGTCCACCTTGGCGCGGGCTTCCACCTTGTGCCGATCCTGGAATGTGGCAATCGCCTTGGCGACGTCCTTCTGCATTATCTTCAGCTCGCTGAGCGACAGTACCTCGAGATCGAAAGCAGCCGTTGGTGCGGTCCGTGTCCTGAATGCTCCGGTACCGATAGCCCGTCGCGGCAGGGTGCCGCAACTCCCGGAAGGCGGGCAGGGGTGGCGGAGGCTTGTGATCGCCGCTTTCGTCCCCAAGGAGGTGCTGGACTGGGGGTCAGGCTGTCCCGGTTGCCGGGATGTCAGGGTCTGGCATGCGCTCTCCCTGCATCTCTGTCTCCTGGGCCATCCCTTCGACTGACAATCCCCTAATCCCGTTCGGGCTCCTGCGCGCAACCCCGCGTCAGTCCGGGCCGTGTTGCCCCTTCGGGGCTGCCCGCTCCACCCCGATCCTCTGGGGGTTTCCGGCGTCCGTTCCGTCCACCGTGCACGCGTCACCCGACGGGCTTTTCAGGGTCTTGTCGAAGGGACGGTCCCGAAGACAGGAAACACAGGAGCTTATCATGCAGAACATCGTCATCCTCGCCGGCAACATCGGTCAGACCCCCGAAGTCCGCACCACCCAGAGCGGCACCAAGATCACCAACTTCAGCCTCGCCACCTCGCGTCCCCGCCTCTCGGAAGGCCGTGTGATGCGCGACGAGAACGGCTACCGGGTCATGGACACCGAATGGCACCGCATCACCTGCTTCAACGGTCTCGGCAAGACGGTCGCCGAGCATTGCGAAAAGGGGATGAAGGTCCTCGTCCACGGCCGCATTCACTACACCAAGTGGATCGACAGCATGGGGAACGACCGCTACGGCTGCGAGATCATCGCCGAGAAGGTCGACTTCCTGAGCCGTCCGAAGTCGGCCGAGAACGAAAACCCCGAG
>NZ_JALEGT010000119.1 GCF_022763305.1 Marivita sp.
ATAATCAAACAGTACCAGCCGCTGCCCTGTTCAACATGTGGCAGAGTGAATCGGCCTAACAAAAAGTCAGGTCAATTCAGGAGGACGGGTATATCATAAGGAAAACCGCTGAAATTGTTCGCCTGATCTTCCCAATACAAAGCACTCGCGACCTTGTTCTGAACAACGGCCAGATCCGGGTTCGTCCGTGCGCCGCCAATGATCTCTTCGATCATCTGACCGGTGTTGACGTTCCCGCTGGTCAGTGCCTCGATCCAGAACGCAAGGCCCGCTGCGTCAGGTTCCCGGTTGAAAAGGTTGTTGTAAATCGACGTGATGAACTGCTCGGGCGAGTTGCCCGCGGGATCGGAAAAATAGGGATAGAGCGCGCGTGTCTCATCCTGATCGGAAAAGAAGGTTGCGATCTCGAGGGTGGACACACCGTTCTCGTAGGCCGTCACCCAGAAGTCAAAGCCTTCGGGATCGGGTGCCCGGTTGTAGTAACCGACGTAATATCTCGCAATAATTTCTTCGACGCTGAGCATTTGGGTCCTCTCGATAGCCGATTAAACAATGACATGGCCGTCTTGCCTTTGAGAAGCGCAAACCGCTGTCGCAGAACAGTTTGATGCCCGTGCGCCCGGTCCCCGCGCGGCTCGACCGTCTGCCCCCGTCCCGATTTCGCAAAACTTTTGCGTCACCATCACGCGGCCTTCGCAACGCCTTGTTAGGCGCCTCACGCGTCACGCTTTCAGGCTGACATCCCTTTGCACTTCTCAAGGAAATACCCATGCTCAAGTTTCTTGTCCTGAGCGACCTGCATCTGGTCGACGAAAACGACACATCTCATGGCCTCGACACGCATCTGCGGATGCAGAAGGCGGTGGAGTGGATCAACACACGACATTCGGATGCGGATTTCTGTGTTCTGGCCGGAGACTTGGCGGATATCGGCTTCAAAGGCGCGGTCGATCCGTACCACCGCCTCAAGGCGCTGGTGGAGCAGATCTCCGTGCCCTGCCACATCACCATCGGCAATCACGACAATCGCGACAGCTTCCTGTCCGTCTTTGGCGCGGATCTGCGCGCCGAGACAGGATGTGTCGACAAGGTGGTCGATGCCAAAGGCTACCGCGTGATCCTGCTCGACAGTGTCGTCGAGGGCGATGACCACACCCATGGCGGGCACCTTTCGCCGCGCCAGTTGGACTGGCTGGAGGCGCGGCTGGCGGAGCATGACGGACCGGTTGCTGTCGTGCTGCATCACCATGCCAATCCTTTGCACGTTCGGGTCGACCGGATCATTCTCGAGAACGGCGACAGGTTTGTGCAGGTTCTGAAGACCCACAAGGATGTTCGGCAGGTGATCGCGGGCCATGTGCATTTCACCTCCTGCGGCCTTTGGCATGGCATCCCCTTCACCACGCTTGCGGGCAACCACTACAACGTGACGGTCCCGCTCCAGGCCGATGCCAAGGTCGACCGACTCTGGGGGCCGGCGCAGATGGCGGTCGTTCTGGGCGACGAAACCCAGACTCTTGTGCACTTCGACAATTATCTGGACGGTAATGCCGTCCTCGGCTGAGCGATGATCCGGCCCTCTCCTCGACTGACGAGGGCCGGAGTTCGGCCGATGCGACAGGCGTCACGGATTTGAATCACAACTGTCTCGATTCAGAGTCCAAAGGTTTCAAGAAGCTTCACCGAACCGTCAACAGACCGTCGTGACCCGACCGTACCAGTCCCCCGTGCGCCGGGAGCGCGACACAGATTTCTCAATGGGGACAATCATGAAATCCACCTTCATCAGCGTCTTTGCCGTCGCAGCTGCCCTTGGCGGTGCCGCGTCCGCGCAGGACAAGATCACCTTCGAATACTGGTACGGCCTTGGTGGCTATCTGGGCGATGTCGTCCAGCAGACCTGCGACCGTTTCAACCAAAGCCAGACTACTTACGAAATCACCTGCGTCGGTCAGGACGGCTATGCCACCGCCGTTCAGAACACCATCGCCGCCTTCCGCGCGGGCAAGCACCCGACCATCGTTCAGGCCTACGATGCCGGCACCGCCGACCTGATGATGTCGGGCGAGTTCTACCCCGTGCAGAAGATGATGGCCGATTTCAACATCGACATCGACTGGGACAACTATTTCCCCGGCATTTCGAACTACTATGCCGCCTCCAATGGCGAGCTGTTCTCGATGCCGTTCAACTCGTCAACACCGGTCATGTACTACAATGTCGACGATTTCGCTGCTGCGGGCATCGACACCCCTCCTGCCACATGGGAAGCCTTCGAAGAGGCGCTGCGCGCGCTTGAAGCGGCCCAGCCGGAGAAGTGCAACTACGGCTATGCCCCGTCGACATGGGTCGACCTCGAGCAGTTCTCGATGGCACACGGTATCCCGGTTGCCTCCCGGAACAATGGCTATGACGGTCTGGACGCGGAATACGTCTACAACACGACCCAGCACGTCAAATACATGGAAGACGTCAAGCGCTGGCTTGATGAAGGCCTGCTTGAAATCAAGACAAGCCAGGGTGGGATAAACTCGCGCGACGCCTTCGCACAGAACCAGTGTTCGATCTATTTCGGCTCCATTGCATCGCACGCCACGGTGCACGCTTCGGCTGTCGACGGTCTGAACTGGGACGTCGCAATGATCCCGGTCTATGAGGGCTTTGAGCGCACGAACACCGTGGTGGGTGGCGCGTCGCTCTGGGTTCTCTCCGGCAAGTCGGAAGATGAGTATCGCGGCGCTGCCGAATACCTGAAGTTCCTTGCAACTCCGGAAAGCGAAAAGTTCTGGGTCTCCAACACCGGCTACATTCCGGTGACCAAGGCGGCCTTCGATCAGCTGACCGCCGAAGGCTTCTACGACAACCCGCCCTACAAAGGCCGCGAAGTCGCAATGAAGTCTCTGACCTATACCGACCCAACGCCGCTGACCCGTGGCATCCGTCTGGGTGGCTTCATCCAGGCCCGCGGCGAATGGACCGCCGAAGTCGAAGCGGCGCTTGCCGGTCAGAAGACGATGCAAGAGGCCCTGGACACGGCCGTGGAACGCTCGAACGAGGTTCTGCGCCGGTTCGAGCGCACATATCGCGGCAAGCAGCTGCCCTGATCTTTTCGATCCGGCCCCGAAGCGGGCCACCGACAAAGCTCCGTCCCGAAGCATTCGGGGCGGAGGTGTCCTGACGGGGGAACAACATGCGTCGCGCCTATTTCAAGAACAACTGGATCGCCGCGCTGGTCGTGGCTCCGCAACTTCTGATCATCTTCGTCTTCTTCTACTGGCCCACCAGCCAGGCGCTTTACTGGGCATTCACCTTCGAACAGCCTTGGGGCGGCGGCAATGAGTGGGCCGGGTTCGAGAATTTCCGCGCCATCCTGACTGACGGTCGCTACTGGGACTCGATCAAGGTCTCGATCATCTACGCCGCCGGTGCGACGGTCCTGTCGATGGGCATGGCTCTCATCCTCGCCGTTTTCGCGGATCGTCAACTGCGCGGCTACAAGTATTACCGCATCGGCGCGATCTGGCCTTACGCGGTCGCGGCGCCTGCCGTGGGGCTCGCGTTCCGGTTCATCTTCAACCCCTCCGCCGGGATCATGTCCTACGTCAACGCGGCCTTCCCCGGCTTCTGGGACCCGATCCTGAACGGGAACCATGCCCTGATCATGGTGATCATTGCGGGGGCGTGGAAGCAGGTGGCTTATAATTTCATCTTCTTCCTCGCTGGTCTGCAGTCGATCCCCCGCTCTCTGATCGAGGCGGGCGCGATGGATGGAGCAAGCGTGCTGCGCCGGATGCGGGACATCCAACTGCCTCTGCTGGCACCCACCTTTTTCTTCGTCCTCGTCATCAACATCACCGACAGCTTCACCGACAGCTTCGGCATCGTCGACACGATGACGGCAGGTGGCCCGGCCCGCGCGACGAACCTGATGGTCTACAAGATCTATGTCGATGGCTTTCAGGGGCTCGACTACTCGGGTGCTGCGGCACAGTCGATCATCCTGATGTTCCTCGTGATCGCGCTGACCGTCATCCAGTTCCGCTACATCGAACGCAAGGTGCACTACTCATGACACAGGCCGATCTTCCCCTCGCGTCTGCCGTCCGGGACACGGATGCGCGCATCACCAATCCGCTGCGCCGGCGCCGGATGCCCGGCATGGTCGAGAACACGCCGCTGCTCAACATCATGACGCATGTGATCCTGCTCACCGGCATGATCATCCTGCTTTTCCCGATGTACCTCGTGTTCAACGCGGCGACCCTGTCGCTGCAGGAGGTCAATGCGCAGCCCGCCCATCTGCTGCCCGGGGACCAGTTCTGGAACAACATCCGGGAGGCCTGGATCACGCGCGATTTCGGTCAGAAATTCGTCAATTCGCTGATCGTCGCGGTCGGTGTCGTGTCGGGCAAGATCTTCATCGCCTGCATCACCGCCTTCGGCCTCGTGTTCTTTGACCACCGGCTGCGCATGCCGATCTTCTGGATGGTGTTCATCACACTGATGCTGCCCCTCGAAGTGCGGATCGTGCCGACCTACGCGGTGGCAGCGAACGCGCTGCAGCCCTTCCAAACCATCTTCGACTGGACCGGGATCAGCTGGTTCATCCGGACGGTGTCCGGGATCGAGGTCGCGCTCGAATGGAACATGCTGAACTCATATACTGGGCTGATCGTACCGCTGGTCGCCACGGCCACCGGGACCTTTCTCTATCGTCAGTTCTTTCTGACCATCCCGGACGAGTTGGTCGAAGCGGCCAAGATGGATGGCGCAGGTCCGCTGAGATTTCTGGCCGAAATCCTGGTTCCCCTATCACGCACCAATATCGCGGCCCTGGCCACGATCATGTTCGTCTACAGCTGGAACCAGTATCTCTGGCCGCTGCTGATCATCACTGACCCGAATTACGGCGTCGTTGCGGTCGAACTGGGCAAGCTGGTGCCTGACACCAATTCCACCGGCGGCGCGATCCCCAACTGGCACATCGCCATGGCCGGCACCCTCATCGTGACCATCCCCCCGGTGATCGTCGTCATCTTCATGCAGCGCTGGTTCGTGCGCGGCCTGATCAACACCGATAAGTGAGACCTTCCCATGGCCAATATCGACATCCGCCAAGTCCGCAAATCCTATGGCAAGGACGAAGTGATCCACGGCGTCGACCTCACCGTTCAAAACGGAGAATTCGTTGTCATCCTCGGCCCGTCCGGCTGCGGCAAGTCCACGCTTCTGCGCATGATCGCCGGGCTTGAAGACATCTCGGGCGGCGAGATCGCCATCGCAGGCACCGTGGTTAATGACCTCGAACCGCGCCAGCGCGGCTGCGCCATGGTGTTCCAGAACTATGCGCTCTACCCGCACATGACCGTGGCCGAGAACATCGGATATGCCCTCAAGGTCGCGGGCATCAAGAAACCTGAGCGGCTGGAGAAAGTCCGCGCAGTTGCGAAATCCGTCGGGCTGGAAGAGTTCATGGATCGCAAGCCGGGGCAATTGTCGGGCGGACAGCGCCAACGCGTCGCGATGGCCCGCGCCATCATCCGCGAACCCAAGGTGTTCCTGTTCGACGAGCCGCTGTCCAACCTCGATGCAAAGCTGCGCGTTCAGATGCGGCACGAAATCCGCCGCATCCACAACCGCATTCAGGCCACCTCGGTCTTCGTCACCCATGACCAGCACGAAGGCATGACGCTTGCTGACCGAATGGTCATCATGAACAAGGGCACGATCGATCAGGTCGGCACGCCGGAAGAAGTCTACAACCGCCCCGCCACCGTCTACGTGGCCGGGTTCATCGGATCGCCCGCAATGAACTTCCTCTCGGGTCAGGTCTCTGCGGACCACGGTGCCATTCTTCTGGCCGATGACAGCCGGATCGAAATCGCGAGCGATGCTGCGCGCAGACACGCCGGCACCCTGGTTCAACTGGGCCTTCGCCCCGAAGACCTGACACTATGCGTGCCCGGTGCCGGACACCTGACCGGCAGGTTCGATTTTTACGAAGAACTCGGTTCTTCGGGCCTGTATCACCTCATGATCGAAGACGTGCCCTTCACCGTTCTCTCCACGGCCAAACCCCGGTTCAAGCATGGTGATCCCGTGGGTGTGATTGCGGACCTTGGCAAACTGCACGTGTTTGCAGCGAGGGACGGCGTGCGGATCGAAATGGAAGAACAGAGGGCACGTCAGATGGAGCCTGCGGAATGAAACTCGCCAGCTACAACATCCAGTACGGCAAGGGTAAGGACGGTCAGTTCGACCTTGCCCGCATCGTATCCGAACTCGGAGACCCCGATCTCATTGCTCTGCAGGAGGTGGAAACCTTTACCGCGCGATCCGGCATGGTGCATCAGGCAGAAGAGATCGCAGCACGCCTGCCCCACATGCACTGGGTCTACGGTCCGGGCATCGACCTTGACGCATCCGAGATCGTGGACGGCAAGCCGGTGCACCGCCGCCGCCAGTTCGGCAACATGGTGCTCTGCCGCTGGCCGATCCTGTCCTCGATCACCCATACATTGCCAAAGATCGCGCTGCTCAACACATTCCACCTGCAGCGCACGCTGGTGGAGTGCGTGATCGATGCGCCCTCAGGCCCGCTGCGGTTCTGCTCGGTGCATCTGGATCATGTCTCGACCGACACGCGGCGGGATCAGGTCGAGTATATGTGCGACCTGCTGCTGCGCGGTCATGAACGTGGCGCAAGCGCAGGTGGCGTGGTCAAAGACCCCGATTGGAACGACCGCCCGATGCCGCCGCAACCGATGCGCGCGATCATCATGGGGGACATGAATTTCGAACCCGACAGCCGTGAGTACAGCCGCGTTGTAGGCGACCTGTCCCACATGCACGGCCGCACGATCCGCGCTCACGGATTGGCCGATGCGTGGACATTGGCAGGCCATTCCGAAGGCGACGGCGACACCATCCCCAAAGAAGGCCGGGGGCCGCGCCGCATCGACCATTGTTTCGTCACGACGGATTTGGCACACAGGATCCAGTCGATGGAGATCGGAACCGATGCACAAGGCTCCGATCACCAGCCGATCTTCGTGACACTCGATTTATGAGGCTCTGATGCGTGCGCATCCGCTAGAAGCCGTCCGCGCACGCATCGCTGATTTCAAAGCCGTCTTTGCCATACCCGCCTTCGCCACCTACCAGGCGGGCAACCTGATCATGACCACCGGCTTCTGGATGCAACGCATCGCGGTCGGCTGGGTCACATGGGAACTGACCGGCTCCGAGGCGTGGCTGGGCACAGTGGCCTTTGCCGAACTGTTCCCCTCGCTGCTGACGGCGCTGTGGGGTGGATCGCTTGCCGACAGACATGCGGCGCCGAGGATCATGTATTGGGGACAGATCGCCAGCGCCGCCGTGTCGGTGTCCTTGGCCCTTCTCTATTTCAGCGGTGGCCTGACCCCATGGGCGATGGCGGGCATGATGGCGGTTCTGGGCGCGGTATCCGGCGTGCTGCTGCCTGCCCGATTGTCGATGGCACGACACCTTGCGCCACCGAAACTTCTCTCCTCAGCCCTTGCGGTGAATTCCACAGGCTTCAACCTGTCGCGGTTTCTTGGCCCGGCCCTCGCCGCAGGTTTGCTGGTGCTCGGCTCTGCAGGACTGGTCTTCACCGTCTCGGCAATCGGTTTCCTCGCCCTGTCGATCGCACTCTACCGCATCCGGAACGTGCCGGCGCAGACCGACCGTGTGGTGTCGACCCAGCCCGTCAACATGGCAGGCGTCCTGCGCGACCTGCTGCACGCGCCGCTCATTCTCGGCGTTCTGATGCTGCAACTGGCGCAGGGGCTCTTGATCCGACCAGCCAGCGAATTGTTCCCCGCCTATTCCGAGGTGGCCTTTGGACGGGGCGAAGTTGGGCTGGGCCTCTTGAATGCCGCGCTTGGGATCGGTGCGATCCTGGGGGCGCTTCTGATGTCCAAAGCGCAGGACGGACGCGCCGCGTTGGTGCAGATCCTGACCACATCAGCCGTTTTCGCGCTCTCCCTGCTTGTCTTCGCGGTCACATCCGTCTTCTGGCTGGCACTCGCTGTTCTGCTGCTGCACGGCGCGACCATGTCGTCGTCGAACATCGCAGCACTGGCCTATGTCCAGCTGGAGGCACCGCAGGACCGGCTTGGGCGGATTCTCAGCCTCTACACCATCATCTTCCGGGTCGGCCCGGCGCTTGGCGCGTTTCTGTTCGGCATCACAGCAGAGGCAACAAGCCTGATGACCACGGGCATCAGTTTTGCCCTTGCCGGACTGCTGGCCACCGGCGGACTGGCTTTGTTCATTCTCAAACCAAGAGATCAGAACCATGACCGATCGTGACCGTGCTTTCGCCTACCTGACCGGAGCTTTGACGGAGAGCCAACTCCCCGCTGCTGTCGGGCTCAAGTTCACGCCGGATGGTCAGCCGCTGACATGCCGTGGCAACACGACGATTTGCCATGTGGACCCCAACTCCGATGCATTTGCCGCACTGGTCGAGGCACAGAACAGGCTCAAGGCCGGCCCGTTTGCCAGTGGGTTCACGTTCCTGCCGCACGAAAGTTTTCACATGACGATCTTCGAAGGCGTCATTGACTACAGCCGAACCCAAGACCGCTGGCCGGGGCACCTTCCCACAGACGCGCCCTTGGACAGAGTGACCGCGGATTTCGCGACGCGCCTGCGCGACATTGGCCTGTCCCGCACGGTGGTCGCCCGCCCAACCGGAATTTTTGGCGGCTTCAGCGTTCGCATGACAGGCGCCGACAAGAGCGAGGAGGCCTTGCTCCGCCTGACCCGGGACCAGTTGCAGGCGGCAACCAATCTGGTGCGCCCGGACCATGATGCCTACAACTTCCACATTACACTGGCCTACAATCTGCGCTGGTTTTCGACAGAAGAAGCCCACTCGATCATCGCGCTCTCGCAGGAAGTCGGCGCTGAGTTGGTTCAACGGGTCCCCCGCATCGTGCTTGGGCCCGTCGAATTCTGCACCTTCGAAACGATGCATCACTTCGACAGGCAGCACTGGATCGACTAGGTGCGACGCCTTTGACACAATCACAGCCCGCACTCCGCGAGGCTGCGGACGATGTCATTCGCACCGAAGAAAGCGCTGGCCGCTTGCGAGCGGCCAAGCACAGGTTTCTGCGACCGGGCATCAACATGGTCGTAGCCAGCCCGTATCGGGCGTGGCTCACTCTGCCGCTTCCCTGCGATCTGCGCTGGCGCCATAGCCGCCGCCGCCGGGGGTCTTGATGATGAAGACATCCCCCGGTGACATTTCGCGCCGGTCGTTACCGTGTAGCCGCTCAACCGTTCCATTCCTGCGCGCAACGAGGTTTTCCCCCGGCAGGCCGGGCGCGCCGCCGTTCACCCCGAAGGCGCAGGTCTTTCGGTGGGACGACAGGACCGTCACCGTCATGGGTGACAGGAATTCCAGTGACCGGATGATCCCGTCGCCGCCGGACTGCGCGCCCCTGCCCCCGGATCCGCGACGGATCGAAAATTCCCGGACGCGGACGGGAAAGCGCTGTTCGAGCACTTCGGGATCGGTCATGCGCGTGTTGGTCATGTGGCTGTGCACCGCCGAGCACCCGTCAAAGCCCGGTCCCGCCCCCGTCCCACCGCAAATGGTTTCGTAATTCTGAATCTCGTCATTGCCGTAGACGAAATTGTTCATCGTCCCCTGGCTGCCGGCAACAACACCAAGCGCGCCGTAAATTGCATCTGCAATGGCCTGGCTGACCTCGGTGTTGCCCGAGATCACCGCGGCGGGATAGGTGGGATTGATGAAGCTGCCTTCGGGCGAGACGATGCGAATTGGCTTGAGGCAGCCCTCGTTCATCGGAATATCGCTGCCGACCAAAGTCCGGAACACATAGAGCACCACGGCATGGCAGATCGCCAGCGGCGCGTTGTAGTTCAGCGCATCCTGCGGGCTGGTGCCCGTGAAGTCGATTGTCGCACTCCGATCGCCACGATCCACGGAAATCGCGACCTCGATCTTTGCGCCACTGTCGAGCGGATAGGTGAAACGGCTGTCCTCCAACACGTCGATGACACGACGCACGGATTCCTCGGCATTGTCCTGGACGTGCTGCATGTAGGCCTGCACGACATCAGCGCCGAACTGGTCCACCGCCTTGCGCAGTTCCGAAGCGCCCTTGGCATTGGCCGCGATCTGGGCTGTCAGATCGGCCATGTTGTGCGCGATGTTGCGGCAGGGGTAACGACCGGAACCCAACAGAGCCCGCGCTTCGGCGTTGCGCAGGCGTCCCCCGGAGACAAGCTTGAAGTTCCGGATCAGGATGCCCTCCTCGTCGATATGCGCGCTGTCCGGAGGGGCTGACCCTGGTGTCTTGCCGCCGATATCCGCGTGGTGCCCCCGCGACGCGACAAGGAACTCGATGTCGTGTCCATCCCTGTCGAAGACGGGCGTCACCACCGTCACGTCCGGCAGATGTGTCCCACCGTTGAACGGATCGTTCATCATGAACACGTCACCGGGCCGGATCTGTCCGGCATTCTCGCGCAGAATGGACCGGACGCTCGCACTCATGGACCCCAGGTGCACCGGGACATGCGGCGCGTTCGCCACCAGATCGCCGTGCGCATTGAAAATGGCACAAGAGAAATCGAGCCGTTCGCGGATGTTCACAGACGCCGCCGTTTTGGCCAAGGTCGCGCCCATCTGTTCCGCAATTGACATGAACAGGTTGTTGAAAACCTCCAGCATGATGGGATCAACAGAGGTTCCGATGGCCTCATCGCGGACCAGCGGCTCGATGCGCCGCAAGACCAGCGCTCCACCGTCAAGACAGGTGGCCTGCCAGCCCTGCTCGACGACGGTGGTTCCGGTGGGCTCGTTGATCACCGCAGGTCCCGTTACCTTGGTCCCCTTGCCCATTCTGGTTCGGTCATGGGTCGCAACGGTCTGTCGCGCGCCCCCCGACCACATTCTGGCTTCGCCGTGCTGGCTGTCCTGCGGTTCTGCAACGTGCAGATGTGCGTCTGCGCCGGATGCGCCAATGGCCTCGACCGAGATCATCTCTGCGATGATGTCGTCTCCGTCGGGCCGGAACCCAAATTCGGTCTGATGTGCATCCCGGAACGCCGCGACCATATGGTCGGACCCGGCGAGCGGCACAGGCAATGTCGTCTGCGAGGCGGACATGCGCAGAAACACGCGCGTCTGCACCGCGATGTCGGCTTCGTCGACACCCTGAGCCCGGACATCGTGGCGCGCATGCCGGGCCAGCTCCTGTGCCGCGGCCTCAATCCCGGAAAGATCGGTGATGGGCAGGTTCAACTGCCGTTCCCGCATGGACACGATATCGGCAAGGCCCATGCCGAGTGCGGAAAGTACCCCGGCATAGGGATGCAGATAGACCGATGTCATGCCCAAGGCATCCGCGACAAGGCAGGCATGTTGCCCGCCTGCACCGCCGAAGCAGTTGAGCGTGTACCGCGTCACGTCATAACCGCGTGCAACGCTGATTTCCTTGATGGCATTTGCCATGTTGTCGACGGCAATCCGCAGGAACCCCTCTGCAAGGGCTTCAACGGTCATGGGCGCATCGCCGGTCTGATCAGCAATGTCTTGCGACAGCTGTTCGAACAGGGCGCGGGGCGTGTCGGCATCTAGGGGCGCATCGCTCTTGGGGCCGAAGACGCGCGGGAAAGTCTCGGGTTGCAGCTTGCCAAGGACGACATTGCAGTCGGTGACGGTCAGAGGACCGCCGCGCCGGTAGCAGGCAGGCCCCGGATCGGCGCCCGCGCTCTCGGGGCCAACCTGCAATCGGCCATCCCGGAAAGACAGTATCGATCCCCCACCTGCCGCGACGGTGTGGATCGACATCATCGGGGCGCGCATCCGCACCCCGGCGACTTCTGTCTCGAAACTGCGCTCGAATTCGCCTGCGTAGTGGCACACATCCGTCGACGTGCCTCCCATATCGAACCCGATCAGCCGGTCGAACCCGTCTTTGTTGGCCGTCCCGACCATGCCCACAACTCCGCCTGCCGGACCGGAAAGGATCGAGTCCCGGCCATGGAACATGTCGGCATCCGTCAGGCCGCCATTCGACTGCATGAACATCAACCGATCGACCGTTCCGGGCCCAAGCGCGTCGCGCACCTGAGTGACATATCGCTTCAGGATCGGGGTCAGGTAGGCATCGGCAACCGTGGTGTCACCGCGCGAGACCAGCTTGATGAGCGCACTTGTCTGATGGCTGAGCGAAACCTGCGTAAAGCCCTGCTGTCTCGCCATCTCGCCAAGCTTCGTCTCGTGCTCGGGGTTTCGATAGCCGTGCAGCAGCGCAATGGCGACAGACCGATACCCCTGACCATAGGCGCGGCAGAGCGCCTCGCGCGCCTGAACGAGGTCCAGAGGTGTAACGACACGACCCTCGGCATCCAGTCTTTCGTCGATCTCTGCCACGTCCGCATAGAGCAGATCGGGCAGTCGGATATCGAGCGCGAAAAGATCAGGCCGGTTCTGGTATCCGATTCGCAGAAGGTCTTTGAAACCGCGCGTGATGAGAAGAAATGTCCGTTCTCCCTTCCGTTCGAGCAGCGCATTGGTGGCAACGGTAGTGCCCATCTTGACCGCCCGGATCGCGTTGGCAGGAATTGGATCGCTTGGCGTCAGCCCCAGAATATCGCGAATGCCCTGCACCGCCGCATCTTTGTAAGACTCTGGTTTTTCGGAAAGAATCTTGTGGCTTCTAAGCGCACCTTCAGGGGAACGGGCGACGATGTCGGTAAAGGTGCCGCCACGATCAATCCAGAAGTCCCACTTGGCATCCCGTTCGGTCATCATTGCTGTCTCCCAAGAACAAAGGTGTTGCCTTATGGTCAAAACGCTGACAATTTGTCAACGTTATGTATCCGGATGCAAAAACCGGGTCATCCAACAGAGGAGTTACCAATGAAACATTTCGCAATCGTATCGGCGCTCGCCTTGGGCGTGACGTCCGCAGCGCAGGCCGATACATGGGACATGCCGACACCCTACGGGGATGCGACGTTCCACACGCAGAACATCGCCCAATTCGCAGACGAGATCGCCGCGGCAACCGACGGTGCACTCGAGATCACCGTGCATTCGGGCGGTTCGCTGTTTCCACATGGCGAAATCCGCAACGTGGTGCGTTCCGGACAGGTTCCGATCGGGGAGTTCTTCCTGTCGCTCCTCGTCAACGATGACGCAGCCTTCGGCATCGACAGCCAGCCCTTCGTCGCAACAAGCTATGACGACGCGGCCCGCCTTTGGGCTGCGCAGGAACCGGTGATCACCGAACTGCTGTCGGCGCAGGGCCTGATGCCCCTCTTCTCGGTGCCATGGCCGGCGCAAGGCCTGTATACCAACGGCGAAATCGCAACTGTGGACGATCTCGCAGGTCTGCGGTTCCGTTCGTACAACGCGGCTCTCGAAGAGTTTGCCACGCTCGCCAAGGCAGCCCCGGTTCAGGTCGAAGCACCGGACATCCCGCAGGCCTTTGCCACCGGACAGGTCGAGGCGATGGTGACCTCGCCCTCCACAGGCGTGAACTCCACGGCATGGGACTTTGTCACCCACTACACCCCCATCAATGCCTGGGTGCCCAAGAACATCGTCGTCGTGAATGAACGCGCCTTCCGCCGCCTGCCCGAGGATGTTCAGGCCGCCGTCATGTCCGCCGCAGAGGCTGCAGAGGCGCGCGGCTGGGAGATGTCCGCCGCCGAAGCGGATGCACAGACCAAAGTGCTCGCGGACAACGGCATGGTGATCGTCGAGCCCAGTGCAGAACTGACCGCAGGTTTGCAGGAGATCGGGGCGCAGATGCTGGAGAATTGGAAGGCGAACGCCTCAGAGGCGGCACTTTCCATCCTGACAACCTATCAGGGGCAGTAAACCGGGCATCGCAGGTCTTCCCGGCCTGCATACTCTTGCCAAGACGGGCCCGGCGCTGGTTCTCTCTCGCCAAGAGCGCCGGGCTCGCTTTTCCCAAGGAGGCACCATGCGGGTTATCTTGGATCGGATCTATCTCGGAGCGGCATGGCTGTCGGCGTTCACCATTCTTGCCATCGCCATCCTGATCAGTGCTCAAATCTTTCTGAATGTCGCTACACGGGTCGGCGGACTGCCCCTGCCCTCCACGATCCCATCTTATGCGGATTTCTCGGGCTTCATGCTCGCGGCGGCCACGTTTCTGGCGATGCCTTACACCTTCCGCAGCGGCGGTCACATCAAGGTGTCGCTGATCACAAGCCGACTGCCCTCAAAGGCCCGCCTCTGGGCCGAGATCGCCGCGCTCGCCGTCGCCGCGTTCCTGACCGGCTTCGCCGTCTACTATATCTGGGTTCTGATCGCCGAGAGCATCCATTTCGGAGATGTGTCGAGCGGAACCATTCCGATCCCCCTGTGGATCCCGCAATCGGCAATGGGCGTTGGCATGAGCCTGCTGTGCGTCGCGGTGATCGACAGCCTTGTCCAGACCATCATCCAGGGCGAACCGGTGATCGCCGCATCCGAGGAGGCATGAGATGCCCGATCCGCTCGTTGGCCTGATCCTGCTTGCGCTGCTTTTCGTCCTTCTCGCCGGGGGCCTCTGGATTGCCCTGGCTCTGACCGGCGTCGCGGCCTTTGCCTTGGCCTTCTTTTCCAACTCCTCCGTGGGGTTGAACATGGCGGTCACCTTCTGGGGCCACAGCCATTCCTGGTCCTTGACCGCCCTGCCCCTCTTTATCCTCATGGGCGAAGTCCTGCTCCGATCCCGGCTGAGCAAGGACATGTTCAACGGGCTTGCACCGTGGCTGGGCGGACTACCGGGCCGACTCTTGCATGTGAACGTTCTGGGCTGCGCGATTTTCGCAGCGGTGTCGGGATCGTCAGCCGCGACGGCGGCCACCATCGGCAAGATGTCCATTCCCGAATTGAAGTCCCGAGGATACCCCGAGGGCCTCATCATCGGCACCCTTGCCGGATCGGCCACGCTTGGTCTTCTGATCCCCCCCTCGATCATTCTGATCGTCTACGGCGTGGCGACCGAACAGTCGATTGCGCGGCTTTTCGTGGCTGGCCTGATCCCGGGCGCGATGCTGGTCACGCTGTTCGGGGCTTACGTCGCGCTCCGAGCGTGGATGAACCCCGATCTGATCCCGGTCGAGACCACGCGGATGAGCCTGCGCGAAAAGCTGTGGGAGGCGCGTGGCCTGATCCCGGTTGCGCTGCTGATCACTGGTGTCATTGGCGCGATCTACACCGGAATGGCCTCGCCCACGGACGCGGCCGCGCTTGGCGTCTTGCTGTCGATCCTGCTCGCGGCCCTGTCCGGCACCTTCACGATGCGCGACTTTCTCGACGCGCTTCTTTCGGCGACCCGCACCTCCTGCATGATCGCGTTCATCCTGCTGGGCGCCGCATTCCTTGCCGTGGCGATGGGCTTTACCGGCCTGCCCCGCAATCTTGCAGCCTGGATCGGAGAGATGGGCCTGTCGCCCTATGTCCTTCTGGCGGTCCTGACCATCTTCTTCATCGTGCTGGGGCTTTTCCTCGACGGGATCTCGGTTGTCGTGCTGACCACCTCGATCATCATGCCGATGGTCATGGCGGTCGGGATCGACCCGATCTGGTTCGGCATCTACCTCGTGCTGGTTGTCGAGATGAGCCAGATCACACCACCTGTGGGCTTCAACCTCTTCGTCATTCAAGGATTGACCGGGATCGATGTCCTTCGCATTGCCAAGGCGGCATTGCCGTTCTTCTTCCTGTTGCTGCTGGCCGTCGTGTTGATCACGATCTTCCCCGGCATCGTCACCTACCTGCCGGAAGCCATGAACCGCTGACCATCACGGGCTGCGTTACAACGACGACGCAGCCCGGCTTGCCTGATCATACTGGCCGGACAAGGCCCGCAGACTTGCACCCATGTTGCTCAGATCCTCGCCTGTGATGTCCATGCGACCCAGCCCATCCAGCAGGCACCTTTCGCGCACAATGCGGTACGCATCGCAGAGCTTTTCCCCGGTCTCCGATGTTCGGTAGAACACTTCCTTGCCGCGCTTTTCGGACTCGATCAGTCCCGCTTTCGACAGCTTACGGAGCGCATAATTCACGGTGTGCGTGTCGTCGATATTGAGCAGGAAACAGACATCGCTCAGCCGTTTGTCCCGTCCGCGATGGTTCACATTGTGCAGGACAAGAATTTCGAGAGGGCTCATCTCCGTATGGCCGGCGGCTGCCATACATTTGACCATCCACCGTGAGAACGCGTTGAATGCGATGATCAACCCGAATTCGAACTCGGACGCTTCCCAGCCTTCACCTTCGGCAAGGTGACGGGAAGAAACAATCTTGCGCCGCGTCTGATCTGTCATGGCATTTTACCTGCGATTTACCGACATCCTATTGTTATACTGCGGCGATGCACAGTGCAAACAGCGTTGATGCAAGATGTGGTGGAGATTTTACTGCTGGGTCCACTTGCTGTCCCGACCGTTCCGGCGGTCGTCTGCGTCCCGAACCGGGCGCAACAGATCTGACGCGTGTCCATGTCGGCCGGCACGGCGGCAGGGGTCCAACGCGTTCCAGAAAACCACCGGACCGCACAAGACATGGCGGTCCGGTGAGAGCATCAGTTTTGCAGGGCCTCTGCGACAGCGGCGTCCAGCGTCGTGGTGGGCCGACCGATTAGGCGCGACAGGTCACCACTGTCGGTGCTCAGCCACCCCTCCGGAATGCCCGCTTCGGCATCTGCAATCACAGCCGCAAATCCCTCGGGCAGCCCGACACTGGCCAGAATGCCTGCATAGCTGTCCTTTGGCAGGTCGTTGTATGGGATCGCCCTGCCGACGTGGCGCGATAGCGCGGCCGCCATGTCGTTCAACGTGATGGCTGTATCTGCGCCCAGCTCATAGATCATGTTGTCGTGGCCATTTCCGGCCGCAACCGCCGCCAGCGCCTCGCCAAGGTCCTGCCGGGTGGCCGGAGTTGTCTTTCCATCCCCGGTCGCACCGATCATCGCGCCCTGTTCGACGGCGATCGGCAAAGACGCCGTCCAGTTCTCAAAGTACCACGGATTGCGCAGAATTGTGTAAGTGATCCCCGAATTCGTCAGGATCTCTTCGGTCTTGCGATGATCCCGCGCGATCAGCAGCGGGCTTTGATCTGCCTTCAAGATCGAGGTATAGATGATCCGACCGACACCAGCAGCCTGTGCCGCCGTGATCACGTTTTCATGCTGCCCGACGCGGTCCGCAAAATCCGAAGACGAGACCAACGCCAGAACATCGACACCAAGCAGCGCCACCTGCAGGGTTTCGGGTTTCGTGTAATCGAACGCGCGGGTTTCGACACCCAGATCGGCCACCTTGGCGGTGTCCCGTGCGAGAGCGATGATCGACCCGGCATCGACGTGGGATTTCAAAGCTTGGACAGCGATACGACCGAGTTGGCCGCTTGCCCCGGAAATGGCGATTGTCATGTGGAAGGCTCCTTGTCGGTTTCATTGACGAGAAGCGATGTAGAACCTAAGCTATCTTTAAGTAAGTACGCACCAAAAAGTAAGAATGAACTTTTTGAAACCCGAGTTGGACTTCGCCCCCGACGTGATGAGCGAAATGTGCCCCTCCCGTCGCCTGCTGAATGACGTGACCAGCAAGTGGGGTATCTTCGTGATGCTGGCACTGCACAGCGAAACCATGCGGTTCAGCAGCTTGCGACGCCGCATCGGCGGGGTCAGTGAAAAGATGCTGTCTCAAACGCTCAAGACGCTCGAAGCCGATGGATTTGTCGCACGCCGCAGCTTTGACGTCGTGCCACCGCATGTCGAATACTCGCTGACAGAGCACGGGATGGAATTGGCCGGTCACCTCAAGGGGCTGGCCCTGTGGCTGGAAAAGACGTTGCCGGATTTGCCCTGCGCACAGGAGTTGCTTGACCGCAAGTGATAACCATGCGCCGGCCTGCACCGCCGTCCTTGCATCGCCGGAGGATGCGATCCATGCACCGATGCCAGAGCCGCAGCATTCACAAGACAGGTTTGGAAAACGCGGCCTGCACCCTCCGTCAAACAATGACATCCAGCACGGTTTGGTCTCCCTCGAAGCGCATCGACACGGCATGTGCCTCGGCCTCGCTCATGGCGCGAAAGAGCCGATCCCTCTGGTTCTCGGGATGACCCGAGAGGTAGAATTGCGTCGTCAGGACCTCTTGCCCCGCAGCGTCGAAGATTTTGACATGGATATGCGGTGTGCGCCCCGGATAGGAGACCGGTTTGATCGTCCTGAACCGGTATTCGCCACCACCGCCCGTAATGTCATGTCCAAAACCTTGAAAGGCCATGTCCTGAGGTGCCGTATTTCGGTCTCGCGGATGCATGTACCGGCCGTTCACGTCGCATTGCCAGATTTCAACCCTGTACCCGACCCGCGGGCCACCTGCCTCATCAAGCACGCGCCCGGACAAGGTGATGATTTCACCGCCGGCGTCTTTTACCTGACCAGCGATCCGAACAAGATCGTTGTCCACATCCGCGAACCGCATCGAAGGGTCCGGATAATATGGGCCCTCCATTGCGCTCGGGGTTTCAATGGCGGCCGCCGCACGTCCGGCAGTCAGGGCCGCAAATGTGCTCGTCATCCAGGTAAAGAACGTCCGTCTGTTGGTGGTATTCGACATGCATGTCTCCATTCAAACGCCCGGCCATTTCCGAGGCACCACATACGCCACTGCATGAGGTTTTGGCCCGACTGGGCATCATCCCTCGTAGCTTGCACGAAGACCTAGAGCGTTTCCGTCGCGGGAGAATTCAAGACTGCAAAACTCCGCTCATGCCCGAAAGACCCTCGGCAGGCGCGCGAATCCGCCGCGCTTCTGCAGCCGCCCCGCTGCAAGGGAGAGGTTGTCGTGGTCGCGGAATACCGCGATGTTAGGCGCATCGACGAGAGCCGCCGTAGCCAAGAGACCTGACATGACCCTGATCCGCGAAGACGATCTGATCGCCTCCATTGCCGAGGCGCTGCAATACATCTCCTATTACCATCCGCCCGATTTCATCCGCGCCATGTCGGACGCGTGGGAGCGCGAGGAAAACCCCGGCGCGAAACAGGCCATGGCGCAGATTCTGGTCAACAGCCGCATGTGCGCGCTGGGACGCCGCCCGATCTGCCAGGACACGGGTGCCGCCAACATCCACATCAAGTACGGCGTCGAAGCCCGCACCGATTTCAAACGCTCCCTGCAGGATATCTGTGACGAAGGCACCCGTTTGGGTTACCTGCGCGACACCAACCCGCTGCGCGCATCCGTCGTCGTCGATCCCTTCGGCGACCGCAAGAACTCAGGGGACAACACCCCCTGCATGCTCACCGTCGAGATGGTCGCGGGCGATACAATCGAAGTCGAGGTTGCGGCCAAGGGTGGTGGCTCCGAGAACAAGGCCAAGTTCACCACGCTGAACCCGTCCGGCAACGTGGCCGACTGGGTGGTCGATACCGTGGAAACGCTGGGCGCGGGCTGGTGCCCGCCCGGTATCCTGGGCATCGGCATCGGCGGCAATGCGGACCGGGCGATGGCGCTGGCAAAGGCGGCCCTGTCCGATCCCATCGACCTGCACGAGCTGCAGCGTCGCGGCCCGTCCAACCGCACCGAGGAACTGCGGCTGGAAATCGCCGAGCGCGTGAACGCCCTTGGCATCGGCGCGCAGGGTCTGGGTGGCGTGACAACCGTTCTTGACGTCAAGATCCGGTCCTTCCCGACCCATGCCGCGTCATTGCCGGTCGGCCTGATCCCCAATTGCGCAGCGACCCGCCACGTACATTTCACGCTCGACGGGTCCGGTCCGGCGGAGTTCACACCGCCCGATCTGGCCGACTGGCCGGAGATCCTGCTCGATCAGGCCAGCGCTCAGGCGCGGCGCATTGATCTGGACGCGCTGACCGACGAGGTGATCGCCTCGCTCGAACCCGGTCAGACGCTGCTGCTGTCGGGCACGCTCTACACGGGTCGCGACGCCGCGCACAAACGCATGATCGACATGCTGGACCGCGGGGAGCCGCTGCCAGTCGATCTCAAGGGCCGGGCGATCTACTATGTGGGCCCCGTGGATGCCGTGGGCGACGAGGCCATCGGTCCGGCAGGTCCCACAACCTCGACCCGGATGGACAAGTTCACCGACCGCATCCTGGGCGAAACGGGTCTCAAGCTGATGATCGGCAAAGCCGAACGCGGCCCGGTCGCGCTCGAAGCGATCGCCAAGCACAAGGCGGCATATCTCATCGCTGTGGGGGGCGCAGCCTATCTCGTGTCGAAAGCCATCAAGGCCGCCAAGCCCGTGGCCTTTGCCGATCTGGGGATGGAGGCGATCTACGAATTGAAGGTCGAAGACATGCCGGTGACAGTCGCCGTGGATACGGCCGGGAATTCCATCCACAAGACCGGTCCCGCGGCATGGAAGCGCGTGCCGATTTTGGCCTGACGCACACATCCGAAAAAACTGCGGACGGGCGATCCTTCAACAGGACGCCCGTCCGCGCCTCAGACCATCAAGCAGATCAAGGTTTCGATACCGAGGCGCGGGCCGGCTGCTGAACAAGAGGCAAGCGCAGCGTTGCCCGCAATCCCGGCTCTGCGCTGGTCAGCATCAGATCCCCCCCTGCCGCCTGCGCGATATCCGTCGCGATGGAAAGGCCAAGCCCCGTACCTGTTTCATCGGCGCGCGCGTGGCGTTGCATCAGGGCCGCGCGCCGCGTTTCGGGGATGCCGTCGCCATCATCCGCAACACTCAGAAGCAAGTGTGACCCGTCTGTCTGGGCCGAGATCGCGACCGTGCTTTTTGCGTGCCGCGCGGCATTTTCTGCCAATGCGCCCAAGGCTTCTGCAAGATCGGCTTCGTGCAGAGCGACCGACAGACCCGGTGCAATCCCCTGCCGCCAATCCAGTTCCGCCCCATCGGGCGTGCGCCGCAGCACGGCGATCAGCCTGTCGGCCACAAGAGCGGGGTCGGCCTGCGCATCGACGGCGCGGGTCGCGGTCCGGGCGCGGGCCAATTCCCGGTCGACGGTGCGACGCATCGCACGGGCGGTGTCCTCGATCCCCTCGGCCTGTTCGGTGGCCCCTTCACCGCGCAGACGGGCTGCCTCGCCCATGAGCGCCTGCAACGGCGTCTTGAGCCCGTGTGCAAGGTCTGCCGCGCGGGCACGGGCGCGCTCGGTTTCGGCATCGCGCGCGGTCAGCAGATCGTCGATCTCTGCCGCGACCGGGCGCAGTTCGACGGGCCAATCCTCGCCCATCCGCATGGCCCGACCAGTGCGCAGGGCCGCAATCCGCGCGCCAAGATCGCGCAGAGGTCGCAAACCAACAGAGAGCTGTGCCCAGCCCGCGGTGATCAGAGCCAGCGCCAAAAGGCCGAGATATGGGGCGAGGTCCGCCATGAAGTTCCGCCGGGCTGCGTCGAGTTCAGAGGCATTCATCCCGACCGCCGCACGTACGGCCCCGCCCCCGAGCCGCGCCGGCAGGATACTGGACCTTTCGAGCACGAGAAGATTTGCCCCTTCCGGACCCGGCAGGTGGTGCACATGGACCGCCCCGTCCCCCAATGTGTCGGCTGGCAAGTCCAGCACCGTGTCCCAAAGCGAGCGGGATCTCTGAATGGCACCCCCCTCTTCGATCTGCCAGTAGAGGCCGCCATAGGGTTGGGAAAACCTCGGGTCTGCAGGAGGGCGTGCAAGGCTCAGACCATCCGGTCCCCGTTCCAGCCCGGCCAGAACCTGATCCAGCTGGACGCTCATCTCTGCCACGGCCCTGCGTTCGACATGTGCCGCAAAAAGTGTCGCCAGCCCCAGCGCCGCAAGGCCCAGCGCAACAAGGATCGCCACCGCACCCGCCAGCGCGAGGCGGAGGCGCAGGCTCATGCCGCCTCCAGGAAATAACCAAAGCCGCGCCGCGTGCCGATCACGCCCGGCCCCAGTTTGCGGCGCAACCGCGCGATGACCGCTTCCAGTGCATTGGCCTCGCGCGCGTCATCATCGCCGTACAGATGTTCCAGCAATTCGGTCGGTGGCACGGGCCGGTCACGATGCTGCATGAGATAGGCCAGCAACCGGTATTCCAGCGCCGTGACCTGTACCGGCACACCCCGGATGGCGACCCCCATGCGGTTGGTGTCGAGGCTCAACTCGCCCGCCTCCTGCAACGCCGCCGCATGACCTCCGGCACGGCGCACCAAAGCGCGGGCGCGCGCGATCAGCTCCTCCATCCGGAACGGCTTGGGCAGGTAATCGTCGGCTCCGGCCTCGATGCCTTCCACCCGTTCCTGCCATGTCCCGCGCGCGGTCAGGACAAGCACCGGCATGGTCCGGCCATTCGCCCGCCAGCGCTTGAGAACGGCAAGACCATCAAGGGATGGCAACCCGAGATCGAGCACCACGAGATCGTAGTCTTCGGTGTCCCCTAGGAACCAGGCGTCCTCACCGTCACCCGTCATTTCGACACGGAATCCCGCCGCCGTCAGCGCCGCCTGCAGATCAGCGGCAATCCTGGGATCGTCCTCGACGGCCAGCGCGCGCATGTCAGTCGTCGTCCTCTTCGTGTTCGACCTCGAGCACCGTACCGGAGGCGGCATCGATTTCCATCTCGTAGAGCCGTCCTTGCGGAGACACAAGCTCCAGTTCGTACACCCAGCGCCCGTCGTCGCGTTCGAGATCGATCTCGATCACGCGCCCCGGACGCACCGCCGTTGCTGCGGCAAGAATCTCTGACAGTGGCAGGATCTCGCCAGCCTCGAGTGCATGGCGTGCACGGTCGTGATCGTCGCGATCCGCAAAAGCGGGCGCAGCAGCAAGAGCAAGGATAAAGAAGAGCGCGTGGCGTGTCATGGGCCCAGTCTCTACCTTGGGCAACCTGACAGCAAGCTGACAATCAGGGTCAGTCCAGCGTCAGGCGAGTCGGTGCAAAAGGGGTCATCGGCGGCCAGGTCGGCTGCCTCGAAAAAGGAGAAGGACCATGAAACGCACCATTCTGTTCACCGCAGCTCTCGCAACCGCTGTCGGCATGTTCGCCCTTGGCGCCAACGCGCAGCAGACGGGCACTCAGACCCCGCAACCCCAGCGCATGAGCGTTTCCCAGATCGCCACGATGCTCGAAGAGCAGGGCTACACCGTGATCGAAATCGAACTGGAGCGCGGTCGCTACGATGTCGACATGATCGACAGCAATGGCATGAAGGTCGAGGCCTATCTCGATCCCGCAACAGGCGCCGTCCTGCCCTATCGTGACGACGACGACCGCCGTGACCGCGATGACGACGACCGGTACGAACGGGACGACGACTGATGGCAGACGCCTCTGATACGGCCATGATCCGGGTCTGGGACCCCCTGATCCGGATCGGCCATTGGGTGCTGGTGGCGGCTTTCGCCACCGCCTACCTGACCGAAGGCGAACCGCAATGGCTCCACAGTTTCGCCGGCTATGCCATCGCCGTTACGGTGGCGATCCGCATCCTTTGGGGCTTTGTCGGCCCACGCCGCGCGCGGTTCTCGGATTTCGTGACCGGACCGGGCCGCGTCCTGACCTATCTACGCGACCTCATCTCGGGTCGCGCGGAGCGGCATGTCGGACACAGCCCCGCAGGTGGCGCGATGACGGTCGCTCTGCTCTTTGCGCTGACGCTGACGGCGCTGTCGGGCATGGCCAATCTGGCGGTCGAGGAAGGCCAGGGCCCGCTGGCCGGCATCGTCACGGCGCAATCCCTGCCCGCCTGGATGGCGGAAGAAGACGACGATGACGACTATATTAGCGGTGGCCACGGCGAAGGCGGAGAAGCCTTCGAGGAAATCCACGAATTTGCCGCCAACGCGACCCTGCTGCTGGTGTTCCTGCACCTTGCGGGCGTGCTCTGGGCAAGTCGTGCGCATGGCGAAAACCTTGCACGATCAATGATCACGGGCCTCAAGCGACGCGCTGAATGACCCAATGCCGCCGGGCCCGACCAAGGGCGCGGCGGCAGACCTGCGCAACGGCCCCAGCAATCCGGGCATAAGTTGCCAATCCGCCCGATCTGCGGTTTTCCCACTTGACCGAACGCTGAACAGCGGCAACGCTGACGGATATATTTGGGTTGTTCGATGCGTGCAGGTTCAGGAGGCCTCGATGCTGAGAACCTGGGCAGTGATAGTTTTCTTCATTTTTTGCGGAGGTCCCGGCATGGCATTCGGTGGTTCTTTCGTTCTGGCGTCCGAAGTTCAGGGACGGCTGGTAGAGGGCGAAGGCGGTGCGCCGCTGGCCGGTGTGACCATCCGACGAAGCTGGAACTGGGGCTGGACGGGACGCAGCGGCACGGACGAGACGGTCACCGACAACGAGGGCCGCTTTCACTTTGACGAAGTCACAGGCCGCAGTCTGACCGCCGGTATCGTCCCGCACGAGCCCAGCATCCGTCAGGAAATCACCGCAGAGCTGGCCACTGGCCCGCTCACCCTTCTGAGTTTGCAGAAGTCCAATTACGACAGCAATGGCGAACTGGGCGGACAACCGATGCACATCGCCTGCCGATCTGATCTGGAACCGGACGCACGTGGTTTCTTCTGGGGTACGTGCAGCCTCGACCAATAAAATTTTTCCATCACTCCATTAGAACGGGAACATCCCATGTCATCTGGCCTGCTGATCACCCCTACAATTGCCGCCACACTTGCCGACGCCGTCTATGGCATCCGTGAAATCGGCGACGTCCGACGCGGCACCGCCGAACGTCTGGGCACGGTTGCACCGGGTATTGCCGGACCGATGCCGATGGGCGCCGTCGAAACCTTCGATTGCTTCGATCTGTCCGGCAGCGCCGTCGCCGGCCAATCCGGGATGGGGATGCTGTCCTCGAAAACGGGCTTTGGCATGGTTGTGCCCGGCAAGGGAAAACACGCCGGTGATGTCGCCGTCGTCTGCCGCGGCACCGCCATCGGACAGGACTGGCTGTCCAACCTGAACGCGGCGCTGGCGATTGGCCCGGGCGGGCTGCCGGTTCATGCCGGGTTCTGCCGGGTCTTCAACTCGATGAAGGACGATATCGACGCGGCCCTGCGCGGACGCAATCCCACCTCGATCCATGTGGTGGGCCACTCGCTGGGCGGAGCCATCGCCAACCTGTTTGCCATGCGCTTTGCACTTCAGAAGCGGGCCAATGTCTGCCTCTACACCTTCGGTGCACCACGCCCCGGCACCAGCCCCTTTGTCGCCCGCATGCAATCCGAAGTGCCGTTCGGCAACGTAAAGCGAGTCTATGCGATGTCGGACGTGGTGCCGATGGTGCCGATCTGGCCGTTCTTTCATGCCCCGGAGAATCCCGGCGGGCTCCGGGTGGAACGCGGCGGGCACCTTTTGTCCATCAGCGCGCATTTCATGTCGAATTACAAACCTGCTGTTTTCCTGCGCGAATGGGACCAGCTGGCATCGGACAGCGCCGGGATCGATGACAAGAAAAGCATCGATTACTGGGTCGACAAGGCCAGCGCGGCCGTCCCCCTGAGCGCTCCGGGTCTTTGGGCGCTCAGCAAGGCGATGAAAGGCATTCTCTACCTGATCGAGCGCGCGCTCGGGGCGGTTGTGACCAGCGGTCTCACCCTGCTGGATACGGTGGCACAGGTGATCCACAAGGGCATCACCGTCATCGGTGACGTCGTGACAAGCGCCGTGCGCAGACTGATCAGCGGCATTTCACATTTTCTCGGCCGCGTGATGGAGGTCGCCGGCGATATCACGCTGGGCTTTCTCAGATATGTGCTGGGCCTTCTCTTCAACGTCATCGCGGGCTTTGCCCGCCGCGCCATCGAAGGTATTCGCCGCGGGCTCTGATCCCGGACACGCGAACCCGTTCATCTCTGACGCGGCGTAGCATCCCGTGACTCTGCACTGTTTGGCCACGCGGACAGAGTGCAATACGCACTTGAAAGGCCCAACGTCCGGCTTCGTCGCACGTCGGATCCCGGCACTTGGACACATGCCGTCACATTCGACGCAGCGCTGCGCCATGAAGCGCAGGAGGCCGCCCGATTTCAAACCCGCAACAGGGTTGCGACGTGATCCGGCACCTCCGGCACGATCCCGTTGGGATTGAGCGCCCTGATCGAGGCATAGCCCTCGAGAATGTGGGTCATGTCCACGGTTTCCCGGATACCGGGCCAACGCAGCAGCCGCGCAAGATAGGCCGAAAGACGCGGATAGTCCCGGATGGCCTTTCGATTGGTCTTGAACAGCCCATGATATGCGGCGTCGAACCGGATCAGGGTGACAAACGCCCGGATATCGGTCTCGGTCAGCCGGTCGCCGAACAGGAAATCGCCCGTCAGACGCGCCTCCAACTCGTCCAGCATCGCGAAGACTCCGTCCACAGCCTCGGCGTAGGCGTTCTGCGATGATGCGAAACCGGCCTTGTAGACGCCATTGTTCAACAGGTCATAGAGCCGTGCATTCAGGTCGTCGATTTCGGCCGCGAGGTCTTCGGGGTAGAGCCGGATGTCCGACGGCACCAGTTCCTCGAACGCGGTATCAAACATCCGCAGGATATCGGCACTTTCGTTGTTGACCAGAACGTTCCGTTTCATGTCCCACAGCACCGGAACGGTTGCGCGCCCGGTCACATGGGGGTCTGCACGCGCGTAAAGTTCGTGCATGTATTCTACTCCGAACAAGGGATCCGGGTCTGCGCCCGGAAAGCCGCCAAAGCGCCAGCCCTGATCGGTCAGCACCGGATTGACCACCGTAACCGGGATCACGCGGTCCAATCCCTTGATCTTGCGCGCGATCAGCGTCCGGGAGGCCCATGGGCAGATCTGCGCAACATAGAGCCGGTAGCGCCCGGCCTCGGCCGTGAACCCGCCCTCGCCCGTCGGACCAGCGCGACCGTCCGCCGTGACCCAGTTGCGAAAGGTCGAGACCTGCCGGACAAATCGTCCATCGGCATCCGCTTTTTGAACGGGGTGCCACGTTTTGCTCCATGTACCATCAACAAGCATCTGATCGCTCCTCAGGACGGGTAAATGGTGAAAGACCGCATCGACCCCGACCCGAAGTCGATGTTGTCGGTCGTGGAAATGAACGCCTCCGCGGCATCCGGTCCGATCGGCAAAGCGGTCCCTGGGGCCTGCAAGCAATGCGGTTTCATGTGTCTGTCCTTGGTCTTGTCCGTGCGCCGGAGGCGTTTCTGGCCAGCAATGCGGCATTTGCCGCGTCTTCTCTTCACGGCAGAGCATAGACCCTATCCATCAAGTCCAAAATGGCGAAGATCAGGAATAACTAACCACAGTATGTTCGCAATATGTGATAGAGCCTTCTGACGAAGTGTTCGCGTTCACCGACGCGGTGCAAAGACCATCGCGTGACATGCCCCGCCACGGAACAGACGCCGCAACTGACGACATCGTTTCGCTCTGACGGACCCGGGAAGGAAAAGGCGGGACGCATCACTGGCAAATTCGCGCGTCTGCCGACCTAGGCCAAGTGTCTGGCGGATACCTCCGACGTCGGAACAGATGGCGCGCCGCCCTCGGGTACAATCCGCAAAGCCCGGAGCGCGTTCAGGATCACGGCCACGTCAATCACTTCCTGCAGCACCGCGCCCTGCACGGGCGTCAGATACCCCAGCGCCGCCGCGATCATGCCAAGCACAGACAGACCGATCCCGGCAACAACGCTTTGCAGGGCGATCTGGCGCGCTGCACGGGCGATCTGGATGCCCGGCCCGAGCCGGTCGATGCGGTCGACCAGCAGAACGACATCCGCCGCTTCAGCCGAAGCGGCCGCGCCCCGCGCACCCATCGCCACGCCGACATCCGCGGCCGCGAGTGCCGGCGCGTCATTGACGCCGTCGCCGACCATCATCACCGGGCCCTTTCGACGCTCGGTCAGCACCAGCAGGACTTTCTGGTCTGGCGAAAGACCGGCGCGCAGCCCGTCGAGCCCCAGTCCCTGCGTCACCCGTTCCGCCACATCGGCGCGGTCGCCTGTCGCCAAAAGGATCCGGGCAATCCCCTGTCGGCGCAGCCCGTCCAACATCTCGCCAGCACCATCACGCAAGGGGTCCGACATCACGAGATTGGCGGCGAACACACCGTTGATGGCAACCGACACAACCAACGATCCCGCGGCATGTCCCAATTCTTCGGGGTGCGGTGCACCGATACGGCCGGCGACAAACCCCATCCCCCCCACGATCACCCGCTTGCCGTCGACGCAGCCTTCGACACCTTCGCCGGGGCTCTCGATCACCTCGGTCGGCACCGGCAGACCAAGCCCCTTCGCCTTTGCCGCCGCGACGACGGCACTGGCCACAGGGTGCTTCGACGCCTGATCCAGTGCCGCCGCGTATTGCAGAACGTCTGTCCCGACAAAGCCGGGCGCGCACTCGATGGACATGATCTGCGGCCGTCCATCAGTCAGCGTGCCCGTCTTGTCGAGGATCAGGGTCCGGATCCGGGCCATGGTTTCAAGCGGCCCCGCCCCCTTGATGAGAACGCCGAAGGTCGCCGCCCGCGACAATCCCGCCACCAGCGCGACCGGCACGGCCAGGATCAGAGGGCAAGGCGTGGCCACCACCAGAACCGCAACAGCCCGGATCGGATCGCCTGTGAAGGCCCAGGCCAGTCCCGCAATCGTCACCGTGACCGCAAGAAAGCCCAGTGACCACCGGTCGGCCAGACGGGACATCGGCGCCTTGGACGCCTGCGCCTCCTCGACCAGCCGAACGATCCCGGCATAGGTGCTGTCCTTTGCGGGACGGGCCGCAATCAGGTCAAAACTGTCTCCTGCATTGGTCGATCCACTCAGCGCATCCGCGCCATTGTCCAGCCGCACCGGAAGGGACTCCCCGGTAAGCGCCGACGTGTCGAGAAAGGCGGTGTCCGACGCGATACTGCCATCGACCGGAACGACATCACCCTGCCGGATCAGCAAGCGATCCCCGGGACGGATTATGTCGAGTGGCACCTCCTCGAGCCCATCCGCGCCATGCCGGGTTGCCGTTCTGGGCACACGAGACAAGAGATCGTGCATTTCCCGGCGCGCCCGACCCTCGGCAAAGGCCTCGAGGAACGTGCCGCCCGAATACATCACCGCAACCACGGCCGCAGCCAGCGTTTCGCCAAAGGCCAGAGCGGCTGACATCGACAGCGCCGCCACGATGTCGAGCCCGACCTCCCCCGCCCGCAGGCTCCGCAGGATTTCGACAATCAGCGTGAACAGGGCCGGAACGACACCGACGACCCAGACCAGCCTGGCGATGTCGCCCTGCCCGACGGCATGCAGGACCAGTCCGCCCGCAAGCCCGGCGATTGCCAGCCCAAGGATGACGGTCTTGATCCTGTCGATCAGCGTCGCGTCCATGCCGATCACCTTCCCATGCGTGGCGCGCGTGCCCGGGATGGCATACCAACACCCCCGACACGTGCACGCACACATCATCGCCCAACCCGCATCCAGCGTCGAGAGCGCTTCTGCGCAGAGGCCCTGGCTCTGCGCGTTGTCAGACGCGGGCCGGCGGGGTCATATCTGGGAAGAGCCGCATCATCTCGGTATCGACGCCGAAATCGCCAAATCGGCGGAGACACCAATCGCCCATCAGATTGCGTCGCCCGAGCCGTGGCTGCTGTCTTTGACCGTGTTCGCAAGCAGAGTGAGATTCGATCTGATCAACAGTGTCGCCTCAGGTCTCCCGGGACCTGTCTCAAGAAGTAAAAGATGCCGTCTTTTTGGAAGGTGCAAGGAGCTTTGCTGTTCTCTGTCATGTTCAATGCCTCGGCCTGACCCAAGAAATGGCCAATGCATTCAACATGTTGCGCGGATTTTTTGGCGCACCCGAGAGGATTCGAACCTCTGGCCTCTGCCTTCGGAGGGCAGCGCTCTATCCAGCTGAGCTACGGGTGCCTGACGCCTCTATACGCAGAAGGGTTTGGGGGCGCAAATGCAAATCTTGCTCTGCGCCCCTGTTTCTTGCCACGGTTGGGTTGGCGCAGGATGCGTCGACGCATCCTGCGTTTCGGTCGACCGAAACGCGCCGGCTCAGCGCGCGGCTTTGAGTTCCAGACGACGCTGGTGCAGAACCGGCTCGGTATAGCCTGAGGGCTGCACGCGCCCCTCGAAGACCAGATCGCAGGCCGCCTTGAAGGCGATCCCGTCAAAGCCCGGCGCCATCCGCGTATAGGCCGGATCGCCCGCGTTCTGTTCGTCCACGACGGCGGCCATACGTTGCAGGATCTCCATCACAACTTCCTTGGACACCACGCCATGGTGCAGCCAGTTGGCGATGTGCTGGGCGCTGATGCGGCAGGTGGCGCGGTCTTCCATCAGGCCCACATTGTTGATGTCCGGCACCTTGGAGCAGCCCACGCCCTGATCGACCCAACGCACCACGTACCCGAGAATGCCCTGCGCGTTGTTCTCGACCTCGCGGGTAATCTGGTCCTTGGACCATTTCTGGAACGCAGCCAGCGGGATATCGAGGATCGTGTCCACATGCGCCCGGCGGCCGCCCTTGCGCAGCTTGTCCTGCACGGCGAACACATCGACCTTGTGATAATGCAGCGCGTGCAGCGTCGCGGCGGTGGGTGACGGTACCCAGGCGCAGTTGGCACCGCTCTTGGGGTGCTCGATCTTCTGCTCGAGCATCGCCGCCATCATGTCGGGCATCGCCCACATGCCTTTGCCGATCTGCGCTTTTCCGGACAGACCACATTCAAGGCCGATATCCACGTTGCGGTTCTCGTAGCCGCCGATCCAGGCCTTGCGCTTGATGAAGTCCTTGCGGCTGAAGGGGCCGGCTTCCATCGAGGTGTGGATCTCGTCACCGGTGCGGTCAAGGAAGCCGGTGTTGATGAAGGCCACCCGGTGTTTGGCGGCGCGGATGCACTGTTTCAGGTTCACCGACGTGCGGCGTTCCTCGTCCATGATGCCCAGCTTGACTGTGTATTGCGGCAGGCCCAGCGCCTTTTCTACGAAGGTGAAGGTCTCGTCGGCAAAGGCCACCTCGTCCGGGCCGTGCATCTTGGGCTTTACCACGTAGACCGAGCCATGATGCGAATTGCGCGCGCCTTGGGTCTTGCCCAGATCGTGCTTGGCGATCAGCGTGGTGATCATCGCATCCATCAGGCCTTCATAAATTTCGGACCCGTCCTTGAGCAGGATCGCCGGATTGGTCATCAGGTGGCCGACATTGCGCACCAGCATCAACGCGCGGCCCTTGATCGTGACCTCACCCTTGCCGTCCGGCGCGGTGTAGGTCAGGTCGGGGTTGAGCGCGCGGGTGACGGTCTTGCCGCCCTTCTCGAACGTGTCGGCCAGATCGCCCTTCATCAGCCCAAGCCAGTTGGCATAGGCCAGCGTCTTGTCCTCGGCATCGACGCAGGCGACCGAATCTTCGCAATCCATGATGGCACTGATCGCACTTTCCAGACGCACATCCGCCAGACCGGCCTGATCGCGGCTGCCGATGAAATGCGTTCGGTCGAAGACTAGTTCGACATGCAGCCCGTTGTTCCGCAGCAGCACCGCATCGGGCGCTTTCGGATGGCCCTTGTAGCCGATGAACTTCTCCGGTTGCGCCAGCGGCATATCGTCGATCAGCAGCGCGCCGTTGTTGACATAGTAGCGGCGCACATCGGCATGGCTGCCCCCCTCGATCGGGAACGCCTCGTCCAGGAAAACACGCGCGCGCGCGACAACGCGGGCACCGCGGCCCTTGTCATATCCACCCTTGGGCGCAGGCGTGCCCATCGCATCCGTGCCATAGAACCCGTCATAAAGACTGCCCCAGCGCGCATTGGCGGCGTTCAGCGCATAGCGGGCATTGGTGATCGGCACCACAAGCTGCGGTCCGGGGACCGAGGCGATTTCGGGGTCGGTGTTGGCGGTCGCGATTTCGAAATCGTCACCTTCGTCCAGCAGATATCCGATTTCGGTCAGGAAGGCCTTGTAGGCCTCATGATCGTGCGGCTGGTTGCGGTGGCGGATATGCCATTCGTCGATTTTCTGCTGCAGGTCATCACGGGTTCCGAGCAGCGCGGCGTTCCTCGGTCCGAAATCATGGGCCAATGTCGACAGCGCGCTCCAGAACGCGTCAGCCTCGACACCGGTGCCGGGCAGCGCCTGCCCTTCGATGAAGTCAAAAAGCGTCTGGTCGATCTGCAATCCGTGGCGGTCGATGCGCGTGGCCATGTCGGTCTCCCTCGCTGTATACGGCGGCATTCCATTAGAAAGAAAGTTTCCGATCCGCAACAGGTCTGGTCAGGTTTTCTGACCAAAGACCGTGTTTGGAATTATTTGAAAGTTGTGGTCGCAAGATCATTGGGCAGGACCTGACCGGTTTGGCTTTGCTTTGGTCGCACGACAGCGGTCCGAGCAATATTTCACGTCGTCCCAGACCTTTTCCCATTTCTTCCGCCAGGCGAACGGCAGACCACACGTGGCACAGGACTTGGTGGGCAGGTCGGATTTCTTGCGGTGCTTTGGCATATCGGTTTTGTGTCAGAGCAGGTATCGATCAGGTGGTTCAATGAGCAGATCAGGAGCCGCCTTTGGGCAAACGGCTTATCAGGCGCGTTAGAGGTCGAGTTTCAGCTGGGAGGCGTCAGGCTTTGTGCGGCGCGACCGGCGCGGCGCCCGGTCGTTGACGAAATGCCCGGCGCTGTCCTTGCGGCTGGCATGTTTATGAATCACGCGCTGCGTCTCGGCCCGGTCGACGCTGCGGCGCATCCCGAAAATCCGGTCGCGGGCTAGGCGCGCCGCCTCGGCCACATCGATGATCGGGTCGGGATAGGTTTTGCCCAGCACCCGCCCTGCCCCGTCCCACGCCCATGGCGTTTGCAGATGACGGTCCGGCACATCGGCCAGTTCCGGCACCCAGCGACGGGTAAACGCACCTGTCGGGTCCTGATCCGCGCCCTGTTTGATCGGGTTGTAGATGCGCGGCGTGTTGATGCCCGTGGTGCCCGATTGCATCTGCATCTGGGACCAGTGGATGCCCGGTTCGTAATCGGTGAACATCCGCGCCAGATTCGGCCCTGTACTGCGCCAGTCGAGCCAGAGGTGATAGCTCGCAACGCTCACCACCATCGCCCGCATCCGGAAATTGAGCCACCCGGTGGCGCGCAGCGAGCGCATGCAGGCGTCAAGGAACGGCAGTCCGGTTTCGCCGTTCTCCCATGCAGTAAGACGGCTGTGGTCCGGCTCCAGCGGGCGCATCCCTTCATAGGCGCGGTGCAGGCAGCGGTGTTCAAGGGCGGGTTCGTCCTCAAGCTTCTGCATGAAGTGATCGCGCCACGCGAGGCGCGACTGAAAGGACTTGAGGCTCCCTGCCCAGCCATCGCGCGGCCCACCTTTGACCTCACGTTGGCGGGCTGCGGTGGCCTGCACCACTTCGCGGATCGTGATCGTGCCCAGCGCCAGATGTGGGCTGAGGCGGGAACAGGCGGCAGCGCCCTCCAGCGGCGAGGACATCGCGCTGCGGTAGGTCTGGCCTCGTTCCGTCAGGAACCCACCCAGCAGGGACAGCGCGTGATCGCGCCCGCCCGGTTGTCTGTCCGGACAGGGGTCCGCCGCGCAGAGGGTCGGGATAGGGTCCGATGGCAAGTCGCAGGGCGGCAATGCCTTTGGAGCCTCGATCTGCGCCCGCGCCACAAAGGCGTTGCGCTGCCCCGCCCAACCATCGCGGCCTTGAAGACGGCGAACCACGCCTGATTGCGGCAGTTCGGTCCAGCGGACTCCGTGCCCCCGCGCCCAGGCCGCAACCCGTTTGTCGCGGGCAAAGGTCCAGGCGTTGCCGGTTTCCTCGTGACTCACGAGGTGATCGAAACCGATTTCGTTTCGCAATGCTTCAAGAACCGCAATCGCATCTCCGGTCCGAATGACCAGATCGCTCCCCAGACGTCGAAATGTGTCCTGTAGATCGACAAGGCTCTCTTGCAGGAACGCGAACTGCCGCCCGGACGTATCGGGCAAGGCCCAATAGTCCGGCTCTACGATATAGACCGGCAAAAGCTGCGGGTCCTGCGCCGCAAGCGCCAGCGCTGGATGATCATGAATACGCAGGTCGCGTTTGAACCAGAGTACGGTCGTCATGCCGCGCGAGGTAGCGTGTCTTGTGCCCCTGACCAGTTGGGATCCGGGCCGCTGTGGTACTCAACCCGTTTTCCTTCTTCCAAATCGCGGCGTAGGGTTTACCTCAACGCAAAGACACGCATTCGGAGCCCCTCATGAAAGACGCCGCGCCCAAGACGATCTACCTCAAGGACTATACGCCGTTCAGTTATGTGGTGGAGAGTGTTCACCTGACCTTTCGTCTGGCACCGACCGCCACGCGGGTGATCAGCCGGATTGCATTTGCGCCAAACCCGGACGCGACGGACCGGGCGTTCTTTCTGCACGGCGAAGAGCTTTCCCTGATCTGGGCGAAGATCGACGGGAAGGACGTGACGCCTGACCTGACCGACGATGGGCTGCGCTGCACCGTGCCGGACAAGCCGTTCGTGTGGGAGGCCGAGGTCGAGATCAGCCCCAAGACAAATACCGCACTCGAAGGGCTGTACATGTCGAACGACATGTATTGCACCCAATGCGAGGCGGAAGGGTTCCGCAAGATCACCTACTATCCGGACCGCCCGGACGTGATGAGCACCTTCACCGTACGGATCGAGGGTGAAGAAAAGGTGAAGCTGTCCAATGGAAATCCGGCGGGCAGCGGCGATGGCTGGGCGGAATGGCACGATCCCTGGCCGAAACCGGCCTATCTTTTTGCGCTGGTGGCCGGTGATCTGGTCAACCATCCCGACAGCTTCACCACCATGTCCGGCAAGAAGGTGGAGTTGAACATCTGGGTCCGCCCCGGCGACGAGAACAAATGCGCCTTCGGGATGGAAGCTCTCAAGAAATCAATGACTTGGGATGAAGAGGTTTACGGGTGCGAATACGATCTCGATATCTTCAACATCGTCGCCGTCGACGATTTCAACATGGGCGCGATGGAGAACAAGGGGCTCAATGTCTTCAACTCGTCCTGCGTTCTGGCCTCGCCCGAAACCTCGACCGATGCCAATTTCGAAAGAATTGAAGCAATTATTGCACATGAATATTTCCACAACTGGACGGGCAACCGGATCACCTGCCGCGACTGGTTCCAGCTTTGCCTGAAAGAGGGGCTGACGGTGTTCCGCGATGCGCAGTTTACAGCGGATATGCGCTCGGAACCGGTGAAACGCATCAGCGACGTGATCGATCTGCGCGCGCGGCAGTTCCCCGAGGATCAGGGCCCGCTGAGCCATCCGGTGCGGCCGGAGAGTTTTCAGGAAATTAACAATTTCTACACCGCCACAGTCTACGAAAAGGGTGCCGAAGTGATCGGCATGCTTAAAACGCTGGTTGGTGACGATGCTTACAAACGTGCTCTTGATCTTTATTTTGACCGCCATGATGGTCAGGCCTGCACCATCGAGGACTGGCTGCGCGTGTTCGAGGATGCCACGGGTCGCGACCTTGCGCAGTTCAAGCTCTGGTATTCGCAATCCGGCACCCCACGTGTGGCCGTATCGGAGGATTGGACAGACGGGGTCTATACCTTGACCTTCAAGCAGCACACACCGCCGACCCCTGGACAAGATGTGAAGGACCCCAAGGTCATTCCAATCGCGGTCGGCCTGCTCAACCCGAACGGGGACGAAGTTGTGCCGACACGTGTCCTTGAAATGACGCAGGCCGAGCAAAGCTTCAGCTTCGAAGGTCTGGCCAGCAAACCTGTCCCGTCGATCCTGCGTGGGTTCTCTGCCCCGATCGTCCTAGAGCGTACGGTGGGCCGCGAGGAACGCGCGTTTCTGCTGGCGCATGACACCGACGCGTTCAATCGCTGGGAATCGAACCGCAACCTCGCACGTGACTGTCTGGTGTCGATGATCTGCGATGGCGCTGAACCGGACATGGCCTGGCTTGACGGGCTGGAACGCGTGATCCGCGACGCCGACCTTGATCCAGCGTTCCGCGCACTGATGCTGGCCCTGCCGACCCAGTCGGAAATGGCGCAGGTGCTGTTCGATCTGGGAACAACACCTGACCCGGACGCAATCTGGCAGGCGTCGGAGAATCTTCGCGGCCATATGGCGGAAGCGTGGAAAGGCGTCCTGCCCGATCTCAGAGCCTCCGTCGCAGTCGATGCCCCCTACCAGCCGGATGCGGAGCAATCAGGCAAACGGTCGCTGGGCGCAGCGCTTCTGTCTCTGCAGACCCGGCTTGACGGCGGTGCGGCGGCACAGGCGCAGTACGACGCCGCCGACAACATGACCCTGCAATTGTCAGCCCTGTCGCAGCTGATCTCGGCAGGCGCCGGGGACGCCGCGGTAAAGGCCTTCGAAAATCAATGGCACCATGACCGGCTGGTGATGGACAAGTGGTTCGGACTTCAGGTCGGGATGGCAAAACCAGATGTCGCCGTGGAGGTGGCGGAAGGTCTGGTGCAACACAAGGCCTTCGATATGGGCAATCCCAACCGGTTCCGCGCGGTCATGGGCGGTTTTGCGATGAACCATGCGGGATTCCATCGAAAGGATGGCGCAGGCTATGCGTTCCTTGCCGACTGGCTGATCAGGCTTGATGACAAGAACCCGCAGACGACGGCGCGCATGTGTTCGGTGTTCCAGACGTGGAAACGCTACGATGCCGACCGCCAGGCTTTGATCCGGGCGCAGCTTGAGCGGATCAAGGCCAAACCGAAGCTGAGCCGGGACACGGACGAAATGGTAAGCCGCATTCTGGGATAAGCGCAGAGCGCTCTCTTGCGGTGCGAATACTTTGAAAAATAATCGCCCTGCCATGGAACCGGCGGGGCTTTGCCGACGTTCACGTGCAAATGGCGTGACATTGCGCATCTCGCCCGATGTCGCAGTTTCGACTTGCCTCGCGGCACAGGATGTCCTGCGCTTGTCACGCCATTGTCACGCTGCTCTGTCAGGAGAGGCCGCATGAAAGATCGCATTGACCCGCTGATCGAGGACCGCGCGCCTTGGTTGTTTCGCCCGACGCTGACCGCCAGATTGGCGCGTCCGGTATTGAACCGTCTGCTGGGCTATGACCGGACGGTCGCGCTGGCCGAGGAGGTCGCGCATCTGAGTTCCGCTGACATCATGACGACCATGGCAGACCTTCTGGCGCGCGATGTCGCGGTGTCGGGGTTGGGCCACCTGCCCGCCCATGGCCCTGCCCTGATTGTCGCCAACCATCCAACGGGCATTGCAGACGGCATTATCCTGCACTCGGTGCTAGGCTCGGTCCGAAGCGATGCGTATTTTTTTGCGAATCACGACATCCTGAAAGTCCTGCCGCAGATGGCCGACATGATCGCCCCCGTGGAATGGCGCAAGGAACGGCGCAGCCATGGCAAAACGCGGGGCACGATGGTGTTTGCGCGGCAGGCCGTGAAGGATGGACGCCTCGGCGTGATCTTCCCCTCCGGACGGCTGGCGAAACGTCGCGGCGCGCGGCTTCATGAACGTCCATGGATGGCCTCGGCCGCAATGCTGGCGCGCAAGTTTGAACTGCCGGTGATCCCTATCCATCTGCAGGCACGCAATTCCGCGCTGTTCTACCTGTTCGACGCGATCCACCCGACGCTGCGCGACATCACCCTGTTCCACGAGACGCTGAACAAGGATCGGCAGCCGTTTGAAATTCGCGTTGGGGAACCAATTTCACCCAAGGCCCTGCCCGAGAATTCCGACGAGGGGATCGCGTTGCTCCGCCGGGCCACCCTCGCCTTGGGCGAACCCCGAAAACAGGGTGTCTCGCTGCTGGATGCCACGCGGTTTCCGGCGCGGCGCGCCTAGAACCCGCGGGTCGATACGACCCCGTCCCACGGCGAGCGAACCGGGCGCGCTACTGGCCGCAAGGACCGAGACAGCCCTGCGCAGTAAGGCTGCGCGCGTGTCCAGGCCATCATGTCAGTGCGTTTCGACCGGCTGTGGAACGGGCCCCAATCCGCCGCCACACCGCGCATGCCATAAGACACCACACCGTCCCGCGGGACAGTCACGGCCATGATGCGCAGCGCACATTGCAAATTCGCATCCCCGCTTTTCAAGGCATCGCGGGACGCGGCCTTGCAGCCGTAACCACGTGCTGTGGCTGGCAGGATCTGAAGCAGTCCATACCACTTGCCGCCCCCGCCCACGGCGGCCGGGCGATAGGTGCTTTCATGTTTGGCAAGTGCCGACAAGAGACCGATCCAGAACGCCTCGCGCGCGCCGGTATCGTTTGTGGCGTAGGCCGGGCACCAGTCGCCAATATCCTTGGGCACGGTGCGGGGCAGCACGCTGGCATGGCTGCGCAGAGCGGTCAAAGCGGCCCGTGACCAACGATCGCCCTCGCTCCGATGGCTCCAGCGCATGTCGGGAAGCGGTGTGTAGGTGCGCGCCACCGGTCGCAGCGACACGGTCAGCGCATTGGTTGATGTCGCATCAACCATTGTGGCAGGCGTTGCGGAAACGGCTCCTGCGAGACCAAGCACAAACACCGCCACGCCTATGATCCCCCAGCGTGACATCAGAACTGCTTTTCCGATTTTTCCCGAAAAATCAAGAAAAACGAGACAGCAGCCCGTTCCTGAGCGGGTTTCCGCGATTCTTAGCCTGAAAGAGCCGGTTTTCGCCGAAATGGCCGACACGCCCCCGGAATACCCAGACGAATTCGTTTTGCCGCCCGATTTGCGACATGTTCTTCCGACACTCTGGGTTGAACACTGCTGCTCTTTCGGCTTCAGCCGGACACCGCGAAGGCCCAGGAAATGACCGTCTTGAACAATCTCACCAGTCTGATCCGAAAGGCGCGCGATGGGTCTTCGGCATCTGCGCCCAAAGGCAAACTGCTGAACATCGAGGCGCTTGGCCCCTCGACGCGGAGCACTCTTCCGGTCCGTGCTCGAAGCGAAGAGGAAGAGGTCCATCACGCCCTATTCGAAGCCGGTTTGTATCTTGCACGGCAGGATGCCTGGGCAACCCTGGGTGCGCGCATTCGCGAAGCGGATGCCGCCCGCGCGCTCACTCCCGGAGGTGTCCCCGAAGCCGAGATCCTCGCGGAAGGGGCGCGGGCCGATGCCGTCACGGCGGCGGGTCGCGCGGTCACGGCGGGGGATGAATTGGGCGCCGCGTCAATCATGAACGACATGCAACTCGTCCTCGAAGAAACCCCGCAGGATCATGGCGTGGCCTATGTGGTGGCCATGGCGCATGTGGATATCGGCTGGGCCTGGCGCGGCGAAGGCTGGCGGCAGGACATTCCGGCCGCGCATCGCGCCGCGTTCTTCCGGCATTTCCGCAGCGCCGCCGACCTGATCGACCCCTATGATCCGTTCGAGCTGGATTCGCCCATGCTTGCCTCGGTCCGGTGCGCGTTGCTGGCGGCCGAGACCCAGCCGCGCAGCCGTGCCAGCGACGATTATGAAGACCTGATCGACCTCGCTCCCGGCGTATCCAAGTTCATGCGCGCGCTTGGCAATCACATGCTGCCGCGCTGGTTCGGGAGCTACGAGCGGCTTGACCACGAGGCGCGACGCACGATGGAGCGCACCACCGATGTCTGGGGCAAAGGGGGATACGCCTGGACTTATTTCGACGCGCTGAACGTCGACAACGAGGCCTTCGCCCTGCTGGACGCCGACCTTTTCTGCGCGGGTCTGAAGGATATCCTGGATCGATGCGGCGACCAGCATGTTGTGAACACCTTTGCCGCCTTCACCGGAAGCGCGCTTGAGCCCGACGGCGTCAACCGGGAGGCACGGGACCGTATCGCGGATTGTTTCGACTGGATCGTGACGGAGCATCTGCGCGAGATACACCCGCGCATCTGGTACGCAGCCAAAGGTGTCTGGGCCTCGCGTCTGGAAGACCCGGATCGGCTGGCGAAGGGCCGGCAACGGGCGACTGCAGCACTGGATCGGCACGCCCGCGGTCTTCCGCCCGTCACCGCGCCACGGCGTCCCGACGCCTGACCTGCCGGAAACCCGGCACGGCCCCCTTGCCCCCTGTCCGCCTCTGGCGTATTCCACCGGGCGTTCACGCCAAGAGGAATTGCCATGCTGGACCTGACCTTCGAAGCCCCGAAACCCAAGGTGATCGCCGGCGCCAAGCATGACTGGGAACTGGTCATCGGGATGGAGGTGCACGCACAGATCGCCTCCAAGGCCAAGCTGTTCTCGGGCGCGTCGACGCAATTCGGGGCAGAGCCGAACTCGAACGTGGCCTTCGTGGACGCGGCCATGCCGGGGATGCTGCCGGTCATCAACGAGTTCTGCGTGGAACAGGCAGTGCGCACCGGGTTGGGCCTCAAGGCCCAGATCAACCTCGTAAGTGCTTTTGATCGCAAGAATTATTTCTACCCCGACCTGCCGCAGGGCTACCAGATCAGCCAGCTTTACCATCCCATCGTGGGCGAAGGCGAAGTGATCGTGGACATGGAACCGGGCATCGCGCGGCGCGTGCGGATCGAGCGCATCCATATCGAACAGGACGCGGGCAAGTCGATCCATGACATGGATCCGGCGATGAGTTTCGTGGACCTGAACCGGACGGGTGTGGCGCTGATGGAGATTGTCAGCCGTCCGGACATTCGCGGGCCGGAAGAGGCGGCGGCCTATGTGGGCAAGCTGCGGCAGATCCTGCGGTATCTGGGGACGTGCGACGGAAACATGCAGAACGGCAACCTGCGGGCGGACGTGAACGTGTCGGTCTGCCGTCCCGGCCAGTACGAGAAGTATCAGGAAACACAGGATTTTTCCCATCTCGGCACACGCTGCGAGATCAAGAATATGAACTCCATGCGTTTCATCCAGATGGCGATCGACTACGAGGCGCGGCGTCAGATCGGGATTCTGGAGGCCGGTGGGTCGATCGACCAGGAGACGCGGCTCTATGATCCGGATAAAAATGAAACAAGATCAATGCGTTCCAAGGAAGAGGCGCATGATTATCGGTATTTCCCGTGCCCGGATCTGCTGCCTCTGGAAATCGAACAGGCCTGGGTGGACGACATCGCGGCGTCCTTGCCCGAGCTTCCGGACGAGAAAAAAGCGCGCTTTGTCAATGAGTTCGGCCTGTCAGAGTATGACGCGGGCGTGCTGACGGCGGACACGGCGAACGCCGGGTATTTCGAAAACGTGGTCGCGGCGTGCGGGGATGGCAAGCTGGCGGCGAACTGGGTGATCAACGAGTTGTTCGGGCGGTTGAAAAAAGAGGATCACGACATCACGGAAAGCCCGGTGTCGCCTGCGCAACTGGCTGGAATCATTACACTAATCAAGTCGGGTGACATCTCGGGCAAGATCGCGAAGGACCTCTTTGAGATCGTCTACACCGAAGGGGGCGACCCGGCGGAGATTGTAGACGCGCGGGGGATGAAGCAGGTCACGGATACGGGGGCCATCGAGAAAGCGGTGGACGAGATCATCGCGGCGAACCCGGCGCAGGTGGAAAAAGCCCAGCAAAATCCGAAGCTTGCGGGATGGTTCGTAGGTCAGGTGATGAAGGCCACGGGCGGCAAGGCCAACCCGGCGGCGGTCAACCAGATCGTGACGGCGAAGCTGGGGTTGTAAAGCGCCGAAAAACTGGGCGTTTGTACGGTTCACGGGGTCGAACCGTACGGCCCAGAGAGGAAAAACGGGCCATTTCGGCCCGTTTTTGCGTTTTCGGGGGGTCTTGGGGGTGAACCGTACGGAACGTGTGCGCGAAGCTTACGGTTGATCCGTACGGTCAGTGCCTTTGGGCGACCATCGTGCAGTAAAGCGCGGTCGCGATCTGCGCGACGGTCTCTTTTTCGATCACGCCAAAGCACCCTGCCCCATAGGCAAGGGCCAGTCCGGCATAGGTCACGCGGTGGCACCAGATGGTGCAGATGAGGGTCGTCAAAATCGTCTTCAGTTGGTTCAGCATTTTCGTCACTCCACGAAAGGTTGAACCGGGCCCGGTGTCGGTTACAGTGCCGACAGGAATAGGATCGCAGAGGCGGCGATGAAAATCGGTGACTTTGGGTGGGCCTTGGGTGGACAGGCAAGACGTAAAAAGTGACATCGAGTGACATCTGACTGGGTAGACTTCGGCAAAGCGGTGCGGATGGCGCGCACGGCGAAAGGCATGACGCTGGAAATGCTGGCGTATGAGGCGTTGGGGAATCAGGACCGCAAAAGCTATGTCAGCGCGGTCGAAAAAGGCCGAAAACGTCTTTCCGCCCTCACCGTTCAGAAATTCGCAACCTTTTTGGACTTAGATGATCCCGTCGTCGCGCGGCTTGTGACCGGGGCAGCCGATGAAGACGAACCGATCACGCAAGTCGAGGTGAACGCGGATGCGATTGCAAAAGAACTGGAGGAGGTGCGCAAGACCCTGAAACTGTCAGAGGCACTGGCGGTGTCGCTGGCCTATGAATTCGCCGAAGGCAACCCGACCGACCTGACCAGCGCGTTGAACGAATTGCGCCGCGCGTTCGAGGTGGCGGCAAAACAGCCGACAACCGGCAATCTGGATGCCGATGTGAACGCGGTGCTGGAGGAAGTGCGTCGGCTGAATGCCGATGATCGGATGGAGGAGGCCAAAGAGGCGTTGCGGGAGGCGCTGGAGCGCAAGCGCGCGCAGCAGGAGCAGGTTGCGGCAGAGGTTTCGGCCCTGATCCGGTCAGGCATCGATCAGGCGGTGCTGATGCGCGATGTCGAAGAGGCGGCGCGGCTGGTGGTGGAGCAGGTCGAGGCGGAAACGCCGGATGTGGCGGAGCGGTTTGAAGCGCTCCGCGATGCGCAGGACGAATGGTATGAACGCGGGCGGGATCAGGGATTGGCGTTCGATCTGGAGGTCAGCATCGCGGTTGCGCAAATCTGTTTGGATCGCGCAACTGATACTGATGAGCGCGGATCAGCGTTAAACGACGCTGGGATTGTGCTGTGGACCCTTGGGGAGCGCGAAAGCGGGACCGCTCGGTTGGAGGAGGCGGTGGCGACCAATCGCGCGGCGTTGGAGGAACGTACGCGGGAGCGGGTGCCGCTGGACTGGGCCATGACGCAGAACAATCTGGGCAATGCGCTGCGAGCCCTAGGCGCGCGCGAAAGCGGGACGGCGCGGTTGGAGGAGGCGGTAGCGGCCTTTCGCGCGGCGTTGGAGGAACGCACGCGTGAGCGGGTGCAGTTTCTATGGGCCTTAACGACGGAGAACCTTGGGTTGGCGTATGAGGCACTCTTCGACAAGACGGGGGATCTTGCGAAGTTGGAGGAGGCGATTGCCTTGGTGCGGGCGGCGCGGGAGGTGTATGATGAGGCCTGGGCGTCGTTTTACATTGAGACCTCAGATGGGATTTTGGCACGGCTGGAGGCGAAGATTTGAGGGTTTGGGTGTTTGGGTGCGTATGTTGGGGCTGGTGGGTGCCGGGCTGAGGACTGGCCTACAGGTGTTGCGATGGGGTGGTGCGTGCGAGCACGCACCCTACGGGGGGCTTTGGAGTGGTGTGTCACCACGCAGCCTACGGGCTGGTCTCTGGCGGCGGGCTTGGGTATGACAGCCGAGGGTCTGTGAAGAGGCGGTGCGCATGTTCGAATACAAGGTGGTTCCGGCCCCGGTGAAGGGGGTCAAGGCCAAGGGGGTCAAGACGCCCGAGGCGCGGTTTGCGCTGGGGGTGGAGCAGGCGATCAACGAGTTGGCGGCGGAAGGCTGGGAGTATCAGCGCTCGGACGTGCTGCCCTCAACGGAACGCGTGGGGCTGACCGGGTCGGAGACGCATTGGCGGACATTGATGGTGTTCCGGCGGGCTGTGGCGGTGGCGGCCGCGCCCGAGGTGGCCGTGGCCCCTGCCCCGCCTACGCCGCCCGCCCGTGTGGAGCCGGTTCTGACGGCGGCACCGGCGGTGTCCTCTGCCGTCCCCGAAGGTGCGGGCGTGGCCGAGGCGGAGGGGCGCGCCGATCCCGTTTTCGAAGAAGGCAACGAGGAAACACGACCCGCGTAAGGCGCGCTGCGTGACGTTCCCAAATCGACGGGCCGGATGCCGGGCTGACGCCCGGCCTGCCGGTTACGTGTCGAGATCCATCGACAGCGCGTGGATCGCCTTGACGAGGTCAGGGCCAAGAGCGGCATGCACCATGCGGTGGCGCGCGATGCGGGACTGACCGGCGAAGGCATCGGCGCGGATCACGACGTGGAAATGGCTCTCTCCCCCCTCCTGGTAGCCGGCGTGCCCGCGATGGCGTTCGCTGTCATCGCGCACGGTCAGTTCGCGCGGGGCCAAGGCCTCGCGCAGACGTGTTTCGATCTGTTCCGTTCGGGTCATTTTTTCGCGTCCTGGGAGTTACCTCTGACGCGTTTTGGTCTAGAGTGTCGCCTCCGAGTCGAAAAGGGCAGGTTATGAGCAAATCAGATCCATTCGGTTTCGATATGTCGATCAAGTCGGCCAAGAAGAAGAATCCGCGAGGCCGACGCGGCATGTCCGGAGCGTCCGAGACCTCTACGCGCGTCTGCGATCACGAAGGCTGCGAGGAAGCGGGCAAGTTCCGCGCGCCCAAGGCGCCGGATGTGCTCGACGATTACTTCTGGTTCTGCCAGGAGCATGTGCGCGAGTACAACACGAAGTGGAACTTCTTCGACGGCAAGACCGAGGCCGAGATGAACGCGCAGGCGACGTCGGACAAGGTGTGGGAGCGCCAGACGAAGGATTGGCGCGATCCCGAGGCCAAGGCGTGGGCGCGGCTGGGGATCGAGGACCCGCATCAGGTGCTGGGCAGCAACGCCACGCGCAACCCCGGCAAAGCGGGCAGCTCGGCGGGGCACACCAAGCGGCTGCCGCCGACCGAACGGCGGGCGATCGAGATCCTCGAGGCGAAGGATTCGTGGTCCAAGGCCGAGGTGCGCAAGGCCTACAAGGCGCTGATCAAGGTGCTGCATCCGGACATGAACGGGGGCGACCGGTCGCAGGAAGAGCAGTTGCAGGAGGTGGTCTGGGCCTGGGACCAGATCAAGGACAGCCGCAACTTCAAGTGATCGGTTGGGTGCCGTTGAAAGGGCCGCCTTCGGGGCGGCCTTTTCCGTTTCTGCTGTCGGGCTGACGCCCGGCCTACGGGGCGGGATTGTAGGGCGCCTTATGCAGATGTCGGGCATTTGGATGCCGGTGTGACTGCATATTTATGAAAAATAGAAGCAGGGGACAGTGCGCCACTCCCCTGCTTCTTCTTTTTTTAAAATACGCATGTGACCCGGATCGAACCGGGCAGACCGTGTGGTCAGAGCACCTCGTCCAGTACATGCGTCAGCCGGGCCAGAGTGCCGTCGACATCGTAGAGCTTGTCGAGGCCGAAGAGACCGAGGCGGAAGGTGCTGAATTCGGGTGGCTCGTCGCATTGCAGGGGCACACCTGCGGCGATCTGCATGCCTCGGGCGGCGAAGGCGCGGCCGGACTGGATTTCGGGATCACTGGTGTAGCTGACCACGACGCCGGGTGCGCCAAAGCCCTCGGCGGCGACGGATCGGATGCCCTTGGTCTTGAGATGCGCGCGGACGGCGTTGCCGAGCGCCCATTGGGCGTCTTTCAGCCGGTCGAAGCCGTAGTCGCGGGTTTCCAGCATGGTGTCGCGGAATGCGCGCAGCCCGTCGGTGGGCATGGTGGCGTGATAGGCATGGCCGCCGTTTTCATACGCCTGCATGATCTGGTGCCATTTCTTGAGATCGACGGCAAAGCTGTTCGACGCGGTGTCCTGCATCCGGGTCACGGCGCGGTCGGACAGCATCACCAGCCCGGCGGAGGGCGTGGCGGACCAGCCCTTTTGCGGGGCCGAGATCAACACGTCGACGCCGGTCGCCTTCATATCCACCCAGGCGCAGCCCGAGGCGATGCAGTCAAGCACCATGAGCGCGCCGACCTCGTGTGCGGCGTCGGCCAGAGCGGTCACGTAGTCGTCGGGCAGGATGATCCCGGCGCTGGTTTCCACATGGGGTGCAAAGACGATGTCGGGTTTTTCCTCGCGGATGCGGGCGGTCACGTCGGCGATGGGTGCCGGCGCAAACGGTGCTGTGGGCTCGTTCCCGGTCTGGCGGGCCTTCATCACGACGGTGTCGCCGCCGAACTTGCCCGCGTCGAAGATTTGCGTCCAGCGATACGAGAACCAGCCATTGCGCAAGATGAGCGTCTTGGCCCCCTGCCCGAACTGGCGTGCCACGGCTTCCATGCCGTAGCTGCCGCCGCCGGGCACAAGCGCCACCGCATCGGCGTTGTAGACCTCTTTCAGCATCGACGAGATGTCGGTCATCACCTTCTGAAAGGTGGCGGACATGTGATTGAGCGAGCGGTCGGTGAACACGACCGAAAATTCTTCGAGACCCGTCGGGTCAACTGTATCGAGCAGCGCCATGGCAAAGCCTCCCTTTTGGTGTCAGGGGTACCTTGAGCGACACCGCTTGGCAAAGTGTTCTTGCAGGTGCGACACTGCTGCGTCGGTTTTGGGAAGGTGGCCGCGCCGTGACGCGCTCAGCCGATCGGACCGGGCAGGCGTTCTTCGCTGAGCAGCACGTTGGCGTCGATATTCCCCACGCCCGGCAGCGTCATGATCCGGCGGCGCAGCACGCGTTCGAAATCGGCGATGTCGCGGGCGACGACGCGCAGGCGGTAGTCGTAGAGGCCCAGCACGTGCTCAACCGTCTGGACCTCGGGGATGGCGGTCACGGCGCGTTCGAAGTCTTCGAGACTGACGCGGCCTTTGGTGGCGAGTTTGACGCCCAGAAACACAGTCACGGTGAAGCCCAGCGCCTGTGCGTCGAGGTCGAGCCTTTGGCCGCGGAAGACGCCTGCATCTTTCAGGCGCTTCAGCCTGCGCCACGCGGCGGGTTGGCTGAGGCCGAGTTGCCGGCCCAGAGCGCCCGCGCTGATCAGGGCATCGGCGGCCACGGCGCGGATCATCGCGCGGTCGATGTCGTCGAGGTCGATCATAGAGGAAGCGTCTCGTCGAATTTGACGCGGGCGACATGCATCAGGGCTTCGATGTCGGCGATATGTGGCAGGGTCAGGAGCTTGTCGCGGTAGACCTGTTGGTAATGCGGCATGTCGCGGGCGATGACCGAGAGACGCGCGTCGACCTGCCCAAGGAAGGTCTGCGCCTCGATCACCTCGGGCACGGTGCGGGCGGCGGCGAGGAATTCGTCAAAGGCGCGGGGTTGGGTCTTGTCCAGGGTCACGCGGAGCGAAACCTCGACCGTGTAGCCCAGCGCGGGCCAGTTGATCACGGCGCGGACGGCGCGGATGACACCGGCGGCGCGCATCCTGTCGATGCGGCGGGCGAGCGTGGTGGGCGTGACCCCTGCCCTGTCGGCCAGATCGGCACTGGGCAGATCGGGGGCCGCCTGAAACTGGCGCAAGATTCGGAGATCGGTAGCATCGAGCATGAAATCTCCGTAACACGTGCCTTAGGAGAATGAAATCCCCGCATATTTGCCGAGATGCGCGCAGTTCGCCGCCTGTCTGCACGGAAAATCCCTATTGTGCCCTTCAATCGAAACGCAGACGAGGGAAACATCATGCGCGTTTATTACGATCGCGATTGCGACATCAACCTGATCAAGGACATGAAAGTGGCCATCCTGGGCTATGGCTCTCAGGGTCACGCCCACGCGCTGAACCTGCGCGACTCTGGCGCCAAGAACGTGGTCGTCGCCCTGCGCGAAGGCTCGCCCTCGGCCAAGAAAGCCGAAGGCGAAGGTCTGCAGGTCATGGGCATCGCCGAAGCGGCGGCCTGGTGCGACCTGATCATGTTCACCATGCCCGATGAACTTCAGGCGGCAACCTACAAGCAGTATGTGCATGACAACCTGAAAGAAGGCTCGGCCATCGCGTTTGCCCACGGCCTGAACGTGCATTTCGGCCTGATCGAGCCGAAGCCGGGTGTCGACGTCATCATGATGGCGCCCAAGGGTCCGGGCCACACGGTGCGCGGCGAATACACCAAGGGCGGCGGCGTGCCCTGCCTTGTGGCGGTTCACAACGACGCATCCGGCCGCGCGCTGGAAATCGGCCTGAGCTATTGCTCGGCCATCGGTGGCGGCCGCTCGGGCATCATCGAGACCAACTTCCGCGAAGAGTGCGAAACCGACCTCTTCGGTGAGCAGGCGGTTCTCTGCGGTGGCCTCGTCGAGCTGATCCGCATGGGTTTCGAGACCCTCGTGGAAGCCGGTTACGAGCCGGAGATGGCCTATTTCGAGTGTCTGCACGAAGTGAAGCTGATCGTCGACCTGATCTACGAAGGCGGTATCGCGAACATGAACTACTCGATCTCGAACACCGCCGAGTATGGCGAATATGTGTCCGGCCCGCGCATCCTGCCCTACGACGAGACCAAGGCACGGATGAAGGCGGTTCTGACCGACATCCAGACCGGCAAGTTCGTGCGCGACTTCATGCAGGAAAACGCCGTGGGTCAGCCGTTCTTCAAGGCGACGCGCCGGATCAACGACGAGCACCAGATCGAGAAGGTCGGCGAGACCCTGCGCGGCATGATGCCGTGGATCTCCGCCGGCAAGATGGTGGACAAGGCGAAGAACTGATCCTGTCGGATCGGTTCAACGGAAAGGGCGGTCCATTGGGCCGCCCTTTTGCGTTTCGGTCGGGGTGCGGGCGCGATGCGTCGACGCATCGTGGCTTTGCGTCGACGCAAAGCGGGCCCCTACATGTCGTCCTTGAGCTGCAGCACACACCACGCCAGCAGTGCCAGAAGTACCAAGATCGGGATGATGAAAAACGCGTCCATGATGTCCTCCTGTCGGGATTTTACGTGCGGTCTCAGGCGTTGCTGATCCGGCAGATTGGATTTACAGAGCAGCCCGAATGCCCGCCGGATGCAACCGCCCTGGAGGCATTTGTCGCACTTACCTCCCGGGATGCCTCATTTCTATGCAAACACCCCCTGAGATCACCCCGGCCAGCTGGGGCATGGTGGCGACCCTTGGTCTTGTCTGGGGGGCCACGTTCATGTTCATCGAACTGGCGCTCGAGGGGATCACGCCCTTCTGGCTGGCCGCCGGGCGCATCGGCTTTGCCGCCCTGTTGGCGGTCGCCATCTGGCAAATGCGCGGCGGGCGGCTGTTTCTGACGCAGGAGACAGGCTGGACGGCGCTGGCGGTGGCGGGCCTGTTCAACTCGGCGGTGCCCTTCATGCTGCTCAGTTGGGGGCAGCAGACGGTGACTTCGGGCTTTGCGGGTGTCTCGATGGCGTCGGGGGCACTGATCATGCTGCCCTTGGCGCATGTCTTCGTGCCCGGCGAATGGATCACGCTGCGCCGCACCATCGGCATGCTGGTGGGGTTTGTCGGGGTGGCGGTGCTGCTGGGCGGGCAGGCGTTCGTCTCAAGCGGCGATCCGATGGAGCCTTACGGCCGGCTGGCCTGTTTTGGCGCGGCAACCTGCTATGCGATCAGTTCGGTGCTGATGCGCCGTCTGCCGCCGGTTGATCCTTTCGGTCTGGCGGTGCTGGCGCTGGTCTTCGGGTCGATGCTGGTCATTCCGGCGGCCCTTGTGGTCGAGGGGCCGCCGCCGCTTCCGGACACGCGGACGCTTTGGATCGTGGCGCTGCTCGGGCTGATCCCGACGGCGGGAGCCAATATGCTGCGCATTCTGGTGATCCGCAGCGCCGGGCCGGTCTTCATGTCGCTGGTCAGCTACCAGGTGCCGATGTGGTCGGTGATCCTGGGCATCGTGGTGCTGGACGAACCGTTCCGCCCCGTGCTCTTGCTGGCGATGGGGTTGATCCTGCTGGGTGTTCTGGTGAGCCAGTGGGGCGCGCTGAACCGGTTGTTCCGCCGCCGGGTCACTCCCAGCAGCTGACCAGCACGGTCATCGCTGTGGCTTTGGCCGTCAGGTCCACCGGGTCGAGCCGGGACAGACCGGGCGTGACCTGTGGCGACACGCCGGCCCGCGCCAGCACCTGTTGCACGGCCGCGCTGTTGGTGGCGAAGTTGACGTCGTCCGGCAATTGCCGCCCGCCGGCATCATGCGGAACGAGCATCCCGATCACGGCACCCCCATCGTCAAGCACCGGGCCACCGGCATCGCCTTCGAGCGTGCTGATGGCAAGCCGGGACAGGCTGTCTTCGCCGTTCAGTCCGCGCAGGTCGGACAGGCGGCCAAAGGTCATCGTGGCCGATGGCAGCACGCCGCCAAAGGGATAACCCGCAACTGCGATTTCGGATTGCAGGCGCGGCGCGCCCTCGCGAAACGCAGCCACGGCATTCGGGGCCAGCGGCTGTGTCGCACGCAGTACGGCAATGCCCAGCGACGGATCGGTCGCCATGACCTCGGCGTCGTAAGTGTTGTTGAGCGTGATACGCCCGCAATTGGCCACTGCACCGTCGGTTGTCACAACCCGTCCCTGACGGTCGACGAAAAAGCCCGAGGCCGTCAGTTTGGGTTTGCGGATCGCAAGTCCCGCCACCAGATCGACGCTCTGGCTGTCCTCGGCAATCACCGCCGGATCGAGCACGCCGCTGATGGGATCGAAGCTGGATCGCATGGCGGCCAGAATACGGGTGCGGCGTTCCTCATCGCCGGCGGGCCAGACCAGGGTGAAGCCCTTGATCGCACCATCCGAGAGGCGCGCTTCGGTGTGCGAGACGATCCGACTGTTCTGACCGGTCAGGGTAAACCGGTCTCCATTGCGCTCGCGCGGACCTTCCAGCGGCACGATGTCGAGCGTCTGCATGATCTCGTAGAGCCCGGCCAGACGGTCGCGGTCGCCCGGCTGGCTGATCAGCAGCACCCGCGCGCCCTCGACCGTTCCGGTGGGGTCGAAATGGGCGAAGGGGCTGTCATACCTGTCGAACGCCACCGCGCCGAGCGGCAGGTCAATGGCGATCCCGGCGCGCGTGTCACGCACGGGGGTTATGTCCATGCCTTCGAGCACGGCGTTGTACTGGCGGAACAGCTCTGCCCGCTGCGCGGTGGTCAGAACGCCCGTCGCCTCGAACCCGTTGTCGCTTTGCCAGGCGGCCATGGAAGAGCGTGTTCCGCGTCCGAAGGCACCGTCAATGGCGGCGTTGTAATAGCCTGCCCATTGCAGGGCGATCTGCAGCGCCTCGCGCTCTTCGCGGGTCAGCAGCGCCTCGGAGGCCCGGGCCTCGCGCGGGGTCTCGTCGGTGACCTGCGGTTCGGGAACGACTGCGATCTCGGGAGCGGTGATCGGTGGCACAGCAGCCGGGCCCGCACCAATCGGCCAGATGCGCTGGCCATAGCGTTCTGGGCCTTCGAGATAGCTGTCGCCGGGGATCAGACGCTGCGCGCGCAGACTGCGTAGAATGTCGTCGGCCTCGGTGCGTGGATAGGGCCCGAGGGCGATGCCGTACCAGCCGCGACCCAGGTCAAACCCGTTCACGTCCGGCAGAATGGCCGCATAATCCCGCAGGCGGTCTTCGGCGACGGACAGGCTGGGCTGCGCTTCGATCTGGACATAGACACTGTCCTGCGCGTGGGCGCCCTGCCCCCACAGCATCAGCACCGCGATCACCGAAAACAAAAAATTGCGCACCATTCTTTAGCCACCTGCCGGAAAAACGTCTTTCAACTCCATGCTCTAACAAGATTGCGACGCTACTGGAACGCGAAAATTTGGCAATCGCACGCAATTGACCCTCGTGCCCCATCCGCCTAATCAGTCGCGAGTGCAAACCGGGGTGACAGCGCCATGGATCAAACCATCACGAAACCGCGCAGTTTTCAGGAGATCATCCTGCGTCTGCAGAGCTATTGGGCCAGCAAGGGCTGCGCCGTGATGCAGCCCTACGACATGGAAGTCGGTGCCGGTACGTTCCATCCGGCCACCACACTGCGATCGCTCGGGTCGCGTCCCTGGGCCGCCGCCTATGTGCAGCCCTCGCGACGTCCGACCGACGGGCGCTACGGCGAGAACCCGAACCGTTTGCAGCATTACTATCAGTACCAGGTGCTGATCAAACCGTCGCCGCCCGATCTTCAGGACCTCTATCTCGGATCACTGCGGGCCATCGGGATCGACATGGCGCTGCATGACATCCGCTTTGTCGAGGACGACTGGGAAAGCCCCACTCTGGGTGCCTGGGGGCTGGGTTGGGAAGTGTGGTGCGACGGCATGGAAGTGTCGCAATTCACCTATTTTCAACAGGTCGGCGGGCATGATTGCCACCCGGTGTCGGGTGAACTGACCTACGGGCTGGAACGTCTGGCGATGTATGTGCTGGGCGTCGATCACGTGATGGACATGCCGTACAACGACCCGGATGCGCCCATCGCGCTGTCCTATGGCGACGTGTTCCGGCAGACGGAACAGGAATATTCGCGCTGGAACTTTGACGTGGCAGATACGGACGTTCTGTTGCGCCATTTCGAAGAGGCCGAGGCGGAATGCACCCGCATTCTGGATCAGGACGCGGATGATCCCAAGACAGGCAAGCGCATCATCATGGCGCATCCGGCCTATGACCAGTGCATCAAGGCGAGCCACATCTTCAACCTGCTCGATGCGCGCGGCGTGATCTCGGTCACGGAACGGCAAAGCTATATCGGCCGGGTGCGGGCGCTGGCAAAGCGCTGCGCGGATGCCTTTGTGCTGACCGAAGCCGGGGGTTTTGCCGCCTGATGGCAACTGCCAGCCGAAATACGCCTCTGCGGCGGGCCAAGTACGGTCTGTTGCAGCACCTTCCGGGAGAGCTTGGGCTGAAATACCGCCGCAAGCTGCGCAAGCTTTATGCGCCGGCGGCTGAGGCAGAATTTCGGGAGGCGTTGGCGGCGGCGCGCGGCAAGATTTGCATCGACCTTGGGGCCAATCTGGGCCAGCACACGCGAACGATGGCAGCGCAGGCGGCCAAGGTCTATGCGTTCGAGCCGGACCCCTGGACGGCGGCGGAACTGCGCACGCGGCTGGCGGATGTGCCGAATGTCGAGGTGATCGAGGCGGCGGCAGGGACCGAGGACGGGACCTTTCCGCTCTATCGCACGGCGTCGTTCGATGCCGACCCGGTGGAGCAGTCGCAGTCGTCGTCACTGATGGCGCAGAAGCGCAATATCGACACGGAAAGCGCCGTGGACGTGCGGGTGATCAACTTTCCGGCCTTTCTGGCGGCGCTGGAGGGCGAGATCGCGGTGATCAAGATGGACATCGAAGGGGCCGAGGTGCCGCTGCTCGAGGCGCTTTTTGACCATCCGGTCAAAACCCGGATCGGGCATCTTTTTGTGGAAACCCACGAGAGCCGCATCCCCGACCTTCTGGCGCGGACAGATGCGCTGCGGGCGCGGGCTGCGGCCATGACCCAACCGCGCGTCAACATGGATTGGAAATAGGCCATGACCGGAAAAATCCTGACTGTCGTCATTCTGGTCAGCGCGCTGATTGCTGGCGTGGCGATGTACTACCTGCAGGTGTACGCCTATTACGAAACGGTCACGCCGACCGGGACGGATGACGTACAGCTGACCACGCTGGATGGGCGCAAGGAAACGATCCTTTATGAGGATTTTCAAGCGATTGATGCCGAAAGCTCGCCCATCAGGTTCAGAGCGTGCTTCACTACGCAGACGCCGATATCGACGCTGACATCGACCTATGAGCAGTATATCGGCGCGGCCCCCCGCAATGCGCCGGGCTGGTTCAGCTGCTTTGACGCCGAGGCCATCGGTGACGCGATCCGCAACGGGCGCGCTCAGGTGTTCACAAGCCAGCGCAACCTTGAATTCGGGATCGACCGGGTGGTCGCCATCACCGAGGACGGGCGCGGCTATATCTGGCACGAAATCAATGATTGCGGGGACAAAGCCTATGACGGCACCCCCCTGGGCGATGATTGCCCTGAACGCGAAACTGGAGGCAATTGATGCCCGACCTTCTCATCGAGCTTTTTTCCGAGGAAATCCCGGCGCGGATGCAGGCCAAGGCTGCTGACGACCTCAAGTCGCGCGTGACCAACGGGCTGGTCGAGGCGGGTCTGACCTATGCGGGGGCTGCCGCCTATGCCACGCCGCGCCGTCTGGCGCTGCGGGTGGACGGGCTGACCGAGCGGTCGCCGGATGTGACCGAAGAGCGCAAGGGTCCGCGCACCGATGCGCCGGAGCAGGCGGTCGAGGGCTTTCTGCGGGGCGCCGGTGTCACCCGTGACGAGTTGATCGAACGGGACGAAAAGAAGGGCCGCGTGTTCTTTGCGGTGATCGAAAAGCCGGGCCGCCCGGCGGCCAAGATCGTGGCAGAGGTGCTTGAGGACACGATCCGCAATTTCCCCTGGCCCAAGTCGATGCGCTGGGGGGCCGGGTCGTTGCGCTGGGTGCGTCCCCTGCACCGCATTGTGTGCCTGCTGACGCGCGAGGACGGGTCCGAGGTGGTGCCGATGGAGGTGGACGGGATCATGTCGGGGCGGACGACCGAAGGGCACCGGTTCATGGCCCCCGACGCGTTCGATGTGACCGGGTTCGACGATTACGAAGCCAAGCTCAAGCGCGCGCATGTGGTGCTGGATGCCGCGGAGCGGGCCGAGGCGATCTGGCAGGACGCGACCAATCAGGCCTTTGCAAACGGGCTTGAGGTGGTCGAGGACAAGGGGCTTTTGGCCGAGGTGGCGGGGCTGGTGGAATGGCCGGTCGTGCTCATGGGGCAGATCGGGGAGGATTTCCTTGGCCTGCCGCCCGAGGTGCTGCAGACCTCGATGAAGGAACATCAGAAGTTCTTTTCGGTGAAGAACCCCAAGACGGGCCGGATCGAGCGGTTCATCACCGTGGCGAACCGGGAAACCGCCGATCATGGCGCGACGATCCTTGCGGGCAACCAGAAGGTGCTGTCGGCGCGTCTGTCGGATGCGAAGTTCTTTTGGGAAAATGACCTGCGGGTGGCCAAGTCCGAGGGCCTGACGGCGTGGACGGACAGCCTGTCGAACGTGACCTTCCACAACAAGCTGGGATCGCAGCGCGATCGGATCGAGCGGATCGCCGCGCTTGCGCGCGAGCTTGCGCCGATGGTGGGTGCGGATGCCGATCTGGCGGAACAGGCGGCGCGCGTGGCGAAGTCCGACCTGGCGTCCGAGATGGTGTATGAATTCCCGGAACTTCAGGGGCTTATGGGGCGCTATTACAGCGATGCTGCAGGTTTGGCACCCGAAGTGGGCGCGGCCTGTCAGGAGCATTATTCGCCGCTTGGCCCGTCGGACGATGTGCCCTCTGCGCCGGTCTCCGTTGCGGTGGCGCTGGCCGACAAGATCGACACGCTGACCGGGTTCTGGGCAATCGACGAGAAGCCCACGGGGTCGAAGGATCCGTTTGCGCTGCGCCGTGCGGCGCTGGGGGTGATCCGGTTGGTGCTGGAGAATGGTTTGAGCCTGTCGCTGGATCGATTCATCGACATGCAGCTTGTCCGGCACAAGGGCCATCTGATCGACGGGGTGAGCAACACCGATGTTGATGACCTGATCCGCGAGATTGCGGAGCATGGCGTCTTTGGCGCGGCGTATCGCACGCTGAAAGCGCAGCGTGATGGTGCGACTGATGGGCTGGACGCAATGAACGGAGCGGTTCCGGACAAGTCGGTGGATCTGCTGTCCTTCTTCCACGACCGCCTCAAGGTGTATCTGCGCGATCAGGGCGTGCGGCATGACGTGATCGACGCCTGCATCTCGATGCCCGGCAATGACGACCTGGCACTTCTGGTCAAGCGGGCCAAGGCGTTGCAGGCGGTTCTTGAGACCGAAGACGGGGAAAACCTTGTGCAGGGCTTCAAGCGGGCCAACAACATTCTGACGCAGGCCGAGGAAAAGGACGGGGTGGAATACTCGTTCGGGGGCGATCCGAAATTCGCCGAGGACCCGACCGAAACCGCGCTGTTCGATGCGCTGGCCACAGCCGAAGCCAAGATCGCCCCGGCGATGCAGGCGCAGGATTTCAGCACGGCGATGGCAGCGATGGCCGATCTGCGCGGGCCGGTGGATGCGTTTTTCGAGGCGGTGCAGGTCAATTCGGATAACGCGGTTCTGCGGCGCAACCGTCTGAACCTGCTGAGCAGCATCCGCAGCACCTGTCTGCAGGTGGCGGATCTGACGAAGATCGAGGGATGATACCTGCGCTGTAAACGCCACTTGTCAGATCAAACCGCCCACGTATGCTGCGTGCACGTTGAAGAGGTGCTGCGGTGCAGAAACCAGGTCCCGACAATCCGGATGTGACCCTGATCACACCGTCGTCGCCGATGTCCACGCCCACCCATGGCGGGCGGGCGAAATGCTTGCAGCGTCTTGTCCGGCTGGATCTGCCTGTCCCGCGCACGGTGGCGCTGTCTTTTGCGACAGTGCATCAGATCGCGTCGGGCTACCGCCCGGATGTGTCCGGAATCCTTGCGGAATTTGATCCGAACGCCCTGCTCTGCGTGCGACCGTCTTCGGAGGATCCGGATTGGGGTGGCCCCGGTGCGGTCCTGAACATCGGCATGAATGACGCGCGCTATGTCGATCTGTGCGACCAGATCGGACAGGCGGCGGCGACCGAGATTTACCTGCGCTTTGTGGTGAACTACGCCATTGACGTGGCGCGGCTGGATGCCGAGGCGTTCGACGAGATCGACGGCGAAGGCCATGAGGCGCTGACGGAGGCCCTGCAGCTTTACGAGGAAGAGGCGGAAGAGCCGTTTCCCCAGGACCCGGCAATCCAACTGGCCGAGATCCTGCGGTCGATGGCGCGGGCGTGGGAAGGCACGACGGCGCGGCTTTTGCGGCAGGCCAAAGGCGCGCCGATGGATGCGGGGCTGGGGCTTGTCGTGCAGGAGATGGCGCTTGGGCTGGGCAGCGGCGAATGCGGGTCCGGCGTGCTGCAACTGGTCAACCCGTCCACGGGGCTGCCACAGGTCACAGGCCGCTATCTAAGCCAGAGCCAGGGGCGCGAGGCGCTGGATGGCGGGGCGGCGTCGATTTTCCTTGAGAAGGACCCGCGTGGTCCGTCTCTCGAGGAACTGGCGCCCGAAGCCTTTGCCGCGTTGAAAGAGCATGCCGCCTTGATGCGGGCGCGGTTGCGCGAGGAAATGCAGATCGAGTTCACCATCGAGAACGGCAATCTGCATATCCTTGACGGCGTGCGCGTCGAGCGCAGCGCGCGGGCGGCGTTGCGGATCGTGGTGCGGCTGGCCGAAGACGGGATCATCACCAAGCAGGAAGCGGTGATGCGGATCGAGCCGCGGGCTTTGTCGGAGCTCTTGCACCGGCAGGTGGCGGCAACCGCCAAACGCGATGTGCTGGGGTCGGGCATTGCCGCAAGCCCGGGGGCGGCAACGGGCAAGATCGTGTTCTCGTCCGAGGCAGCGCAGGCGGGTGCGGCACGCGGCGAGCCCTGCGTTCTGGTGCGGCGCGAGACCAGCCCCGAGGACATTCGCGGCATGCATGTGGCGTGCGCCGTGCTGACCGAACGGGGCGGCATGACCAGCCACGCGGCGGTGATCGGGCGCGGTTTGGGCCTGCCTTGCGTGGTCGGTGCGGCAAACCTGCGGTTTCACGTCAAGCGCAAGCAGTTGGTGGCGACCGATGGCCGAGTGCTGCGCGAGGGGGACGAGATCACGGTGGACGGCACCAATGGTCAGGTGCTGGCCGGGTCGGTCGAGATGATCGAGGCGACGCTGGACGAGACATTCCGCACCTTCATGAGCTGGGCCGATGCCGAGCGCGATATTGGCGTGCGGGCCAATGCCGACACGCCAGCCGATGCCAAGACCGCGCTGCACTTCCGCGCGCAGGGGATCGGGCTGTGCCGCACCGAGCACATGTTCTTCGAGGCCGAACGCCTTACGCCGATGCGCGAGATGATCTTTGCCCAGAACCAGAAGGACCGGCAGGCCGCGCTCGAACTGGTGCTGCCGATGCAGCGGGCGGATTTTCTGGAACTGTTCCGCATCATGCAGGGCCAGCCGGTCTGTATCCGTCTGTTCGACCCGCCTCTGCATGAATTCCTGCCCACCAGTCGCGCGGGCCAGCGTGAACTGGCCGAGGCGCTGGACATTCCGGTGAGCGATGTGACCCGCCGGATCGAGAGCCTTGCGGAATACAACCCGATGCTGGGGATGCGCGGCGTGCGCCTGGGGATCTCGGTGCCCGAGATCTACGACATGCAGGCCCGCGCGATCTTTGAGGCCGCCGTCGAGGCCGCCGAGGAAGGCATCACCATCGTGCCGGAAATCATGGTGCCTCTGGTGTCGGCCAAGCGCGAGGTCGAACTGGTGCGCGCGCGGGTCGAGGCGGTGGCGGCGGCGGTGCGCACCGAGCGCAGTGCCGATTTCTCCTACCGGCTGGGGGTCATGGTCGAAACACCCCGCGCCTGCCTGCGCGCCGGCGACATTGCCGAGCACACCCATTTCCTGAGCTTCGGCACCAATGACCTCACGCAGATGACCTATGGTCTGTCGCGCGACGATGCGGGGCGGTTCATGTCGGAATATGTCCGGCAAGGGGTGTTCAGCGAGGACCCGTTCCACATCCTCGACACCGAAGGTGTGGGCGAATTGCTGCGCCTTGGCGTGGTGCGCGGACGGGCGGCCAAACCGAATGTGGTGCTGTCGATCTGCGGCGAACATGCCGCGCATACCGAATCAATTGCCTTCTGTCGGGCGGCGGGATTCGACTATGTAAGCTGCTCTCCGTTCCGGGTTCCGGTGGCACGTCTTGCCGCAGCACAGCTTGCGTTGGCTGACAAGATCGGGTAGATTCAAGCGAAGTTTGGCCTAGATTTTGCCTTATTCGCCGCGCGGGCATCGGACATGCAGTACATGCATGGCCGAAAAACTTGTTTAATCTGCAATATTTCTGTAACAGCCCTGCGATTGCGCGGTGCTGCCACATTTTTGTGCATCAGGCCGCCACCCACAACGCTGCGAGATCAACACTCGGCATGACGCGACTGTTTGCATTGTTTCTGGCTGCGGCCCTTCTGGCCACCCCATCCCTGGCAGAGCGCTCGAAAGACGCCGCGCAAGAGCTTCTGAACCGGGAAAAAACCATTATGGCCTCTGCTGGCCAATCGCATTTGACCTCTCTCGTGACCCCCGTCTCAGCCTCGGGTACCATCTACAACGCCTCCTGGCTGAACTCCCAACAACGCGCCTCGGGTGGTGCACAGTGGGAATGCCTCGCCGAAGCGCTCTATTTCGAAGCGCGTGGCGAAACGATCAAGGGCCAGTTCGCCGTGGCCGAAGTCATCATGAACCGCGTCAAGAGCGCCCGTTTTCCCAACAGCGTCTGCGGTGTGATCAACCAAGGCACCGGCAAGAAATACCAGTGCCAGTTCACCTATACCTGTGACGGCATCCCCGAGCGCATCCACGAGCCGCAGGCCTGGGAACGGGTCGGCAAGGTGGCGCGCGCCATCCTTGACGGGCGCGTGCCGATGAACCTGACCAATGGCGCAACCCATTACCACACAACCGCAGTGCGCCCACGGTGGTCGCGCACCTACACGAAGACCGCGTCGATCGGCGTGCATGTCTTCTACCGCCACACATGGCGTGTCAGCTCGAGCAGCTGAGCCGACACCGAATTTGACCTGCGGGATGTCGCGAGCGGTGCCTGAAATGCCCCTTCGCGGCATTTTCGTTTGTGCTAACGTCTGGTAGCCCGGACGTGACCGACCAAGGGGACCGCGCCATGAGCTCTGAAATCCGACTTGCCTTTGCGCATCCGTCCGAACGCGCCATTGCAACAGCAGATGACGGGCCCGTGGACCGCATCTCGTTGCGCGACCATATCGTCGAGGTCGAGATCGGCGCATTCCAGGCCGAGCGCGGCACACGGCAACGTGTCTGCTTCAACGTCGTGGTCGAGGTTCAGCCCATCGTTGGCCATATCGACGACGATGTGGACCGCATCCTGTCCTATGACCGGGTGACCGAGGCGATTGCAACCGAACTGGGCGCGGAACGCCTGAACCTTCTGGAAACGCTGGCCGAACGCATCGCCGAACGGATCCTGCTTGAGCCTCAGGCGCTGCGGGCCTTCGTGCGGATCGAAAAGCTGGATCGCGGCCCCGGTGCGCTTGGGGTCGAGATCGTGCGGTCGCGCCATGATCTGGGCAGCGCCGTGGCCGACGCCAGCCAGGAGCGTCCGCATCCGCGTGTGGTCTATCTGAGCAATGCCGCGCTCATGTCCGATCATCTGGGCCGCTGGATCGACCAGCTTGCGGCGGAACGTGCGCCGCTTATCCTGTGCGTTGGTCTGCCCGATGGCCCGCGTGCCACAGCCGGACAACCGATGGCGCAACGCCGCATCGACCTTTTGGCCATCGAACAGAACGGCTGGATGCTCGCGGCGCGGGACGCGCGCTGCAAGGTGGTGGCCACCCGCACCGAGCTCGACTGGGCGATGAAGAACGGTCAGGTCTGCATCTGGGCCCCCTCGAAGATCGTGCTCGATGCAGTCGACGGACCGGAGGCACCTGTGACCGATACAGTGGCCCTGACCGGCTGGTTTGCCGAGGAAATGGAGGCGCAGGAGCTTCTGGTGGTCGGCGCAGAGCCGCCGTCCCTCGGGAATGTTTCAGTTCGCAACAGCCCCATCGGCGAAAGCGTGCTCTAGACGCTTGTCAAACTGCGCAGAGCGTTTCATTCACCGCGCATGAACACCTATTTTCGCCCCCTGCCCCGGTCCGGCGGTCCGCGCCCGAAAGAGGCTCTGGATCTTGCCGGCGGACCGCTCTGGTTCACCGAAGCCATGGCGTTGCGGCGCGATGGACCGCCCGAGCTCATCCCCGCCAAGGCCATCCCCGAAGACATGCGGAACAGGCTCTCGGCGCCGCGCGCTCCGATTGCCGGGATGGATATGGGACGCGTGACGCTGATGGGCATTCTGAACGTCACGCCCGACAGCTTTTCCGATGGCGGTCGCTACCTTGATCCCGAGGCCGCAGTCACGCAGGCGCGACGGATGGCGGCCGCAGGCGCGGGCCTCATTGACGTCGGCGGCGAAAGCACGCGTCCCGGTGCAGAAACCGTGCCGGTGGACGAGGAAATCCGCCGGGTGGCCGGGCCGATTGCGGCGATTGCAGGCGAGTTGGATGTGCCGATCTCGATCGACACGCGCAAAGCCCCGGTGGCGGAGGCGGCGCTTGATGCGGGGGCGGCGCTGGTCAATGACGTGGCCGGGTTCACCTATGATGCGGCTCTTGCGCCGCTCTGCGCCGACCGGCAGGTTCCGGTCTGCGTGATGCATGCGCAGGGCGATCCGCAAACCATGCAGGTCGCGCCCCGCTATGACGATGTACGGCTCGACGTCTATGATTTCCTGTCCGAGCGTGTCGATGCGCTGGTGGCGCAGGGTATTGCGCGCGATCAGATCCTTGTCGATCCGGGCATCGGGTTCGGCAAGACGCTGGATCACAACCTTGCCCTGCTGCGCGACATCGCGCTGTTTCACGGGTTGGGCTGCCCGATCCTGCTGGGCGCGTCGCGCAAGAAATTCATCGGCACGATTTCTGGGGCTGGCACGGCGGACACACGTGTCGCGGGATCGGTGTCGGTGGCCTTGCACGGAGCGACCCAAGGCGTGCAAGTCATACGCGTGCATGATGTGAACGAGACACGCCAGGCGTTGGCGCTCTGGCAGGCAATCGAGTGGGGTTACGAGAATGGGGCGTAAGCTTTTCGGAACGGATGGTGTGCGCGGCACGGCCAATATCCACCCGATGACCGCCGAGATGGCGCTGCGCATCGGGGCCGCGGTGGGACGGCATTTCCGACAGGACTCCAAGGGTGTGCACCGTGTGGTGATCGGCAAGGACACGCGCCAATCGGGCTACATGTTCGAGAACGCGCTGACCGCCGGTCTGACCTCGACCGGGATGAATGTGCTTCTGCTGGGGCCCGTGCCGACACCGGCCGTGGGGCTGCTGACACCCTCCATGCGCGCCGATCTGGGGATCATGATTTCGGCCAGCCACAATCCGGCTGCGGATAACGGGATCAAGTTCTTCGGCCCCGACGGATTCAAGCTGTCGGATGCGGACGAGGCCGAGCTCGAGGCGCTGATCGAGACCGGGGTCGAGTCCGCACAGGCCGCGAGTATCGGACGTGCGAAGCGCATCGACGACGGGCGCTTCAGGTACCAGGAACGGGTGAAGTCCACCTTCCCGTCCGATCTGCGGCTCGACGGGCTGAAGGTGGTGATCGATTGTGCCAATGGCGCAGCCTACAAGACCGCCCCCGAAGTCCTTTGGGAACTGGGCGCCGAGGTGATCCCGCTTGGGGTTGCGCCCAATGGCGCGAACATCAACGAAGGCTGCGGGTCGACGCACCCGCAACTGGCCGCCGCCGCCGTGGTGGCGCATGGCGCGGATGTGGGCATCTGTCTGGATGGCGACGCCGACCGGGTGATCCTGATCGACGAGACCGGACAGGTGGCTGATGGCGACCAGATCATGGCACTGATGGCAGCTCGCTGGGCCGAGGAAGACCGCCTGCGTGATGGAGTTCTGGTTGCAACAGTGATGTCCAATCTCGGGCTCGAACGGTTCCTGACCGCCAAGGGGCTGCGGCTGGAACGCACGGGGGTCGGTGACCGCTACGTGGTCGAGGCGATGCGGCGCGGCGGGTGGAACCTTGGCGGTGAACAGTCCGGCCATATCGTGATGACGGATTTCGCCACGACGGGCGACGGGTTGATGGCAGGGCTGCAATTCCTCGGTGAGATGTGCCGCACCGGAAAACCTGCAAGCGCGTTGGCCCGCAGCTTTGATCCGGTGCCGCAATTGCTGAAGAACGTCCGGTACGATCCGTCGGTGGCACCGCTCGAAGTGGCGTCGGTCAAGGCCGCCATCGCGGACGCGGAAGCCCGGCTCAACGGAAGCGGGCGGCTCTTGATCCGCAAATCGGGCACGGAACCGCTGATCCGGGTCATGGCCGAATGCGAGGACGAGGCGCTGCTGGTCGACGTGGTGGACGGGATCGTGGCCGAGGTCGCCGCATCGGTTTGAAATCGGCGCGGATGGTGGCGAATGTCTTCAATGGGTGACAGCGCACGTCCTGTGCCTGGCGCAGGGATGCGTCGACGCATCCTACGTTTGCGTTGACGCAAACGCGTGCGGAGCTCAGCGGGCGCGCAGCACCGACTCCAGCCTGTCCGAGAGCGCGTGGAACCGCGCAGGATCTGCCACCGGCACGTCATACGCCATCGCCGCCACAGCTCCGAACGGGTAGACGACGGCGAAAGCCCCGGTCTTCGGCCCGAACGGGATCGCCAGAGCCCCGGCATGGGACATGCGAAAGCCGTCGTCCGCCGCCTCGTAATTCATGCCCAACCCGTAATAGCTGCCCTCGGCGCGGGCGATATGCGGCAGTGCCAGCGGATCGCGCCCCACCCGGCCCTCGGGTCCGAACCAGTGCCAGAGCAGCGCCGCATGATCCGCCATCGTCATCCGCCATCCGCCCCATGCCGCGAAGGCGCCAAAGCGCGGAGACAGTGTGCCCGTTGCCGCCGCCGGGTCGAGCACGCGCCTGCGGCAGCTGGCTTCGTAGCTGGTTCCTGTGGTGACTTCGATGATCCGCCCCAAGAGCGCGTAGTTTTCGTTGGTGTAGGCAAACTCTCCGCGGGTGCCCCCCTGGCGGCTGCGGTTCAGCACGATGTCGGTGACATGGGCGTGGCGCGGTTCTGTCTCGTTCAGCCAGAACCCCATGCGAAGCTGGGTCGAATCCCGTCCGATGCCGGCGCTGTGGGTGACAAGCTCGGCCAATGTGGCGGGTGGGGCCGCCTGACCGAGGGCATCGGTCAGGGTCATGTCCCAGGACAACGCGCCGTCATCGACCAGCGCGAGCACACAGAGCGCCGTGATCGCCTTGGAGTTCGACGCGAGGTCGAACGCGCTGTCCGCGTTGTGCTGATGGGTTGCCGTGCCGCCTTCGAGGACCGCGATACCGGTGGTCGTGGCACCTTCGGCGCGCGCCCAGTCCGAGAACACCGCAACCGGGTCTGCGCCGACCTCGGCGCCAGAGGCGGCGGCTCCGAAGGCGAGAAGGGCCAGAAGGCGTTTCATGCCTTCTGGCTAGCAAATCTCCTGGTCGCCCGGCAAGGGCGCGTCAGGCGCTGGCCTTGCCGTAGATGGCGGCAATCCGCGCGATCGCCTGTTCGGGCGGCAGTTCCTCGCTCTCGCCCGTGCGGCGCGAGGTGAGTTCCACCACGCCGTTCTTCAACCCACGCGGGCCAACGGTGATCCGCCACGGCAGGCCGATCAGGTCCATCGTGGCGAACTTGGCCCCGGCCCGTTCGCTGCGGTCGTCGTACAGCGGCTCGAGGCCCAGCGCGGTCAGGCTGGCATAGAGCGCGTCGCAGGCGGCATCTGCCTCCTCGTCGCCCTGCTTGAGGTTGACGATCCCGCAGTGGAACGGGGTCACGCCCTCGGGCCAGATGATGCCGTTGTCGTCGTGGCTGGCTTCGATGATCGCGCCCAAGAGGCGGCTGACCCCGATCCCGTGCGAGCCCATATGCACCGGCACCTTGTTGCCCTCGGCATCGGCCACGGTTGCGCCCATGGCGTCGGAATACTTGGTGCCGAAGTAGAAGATCTGCCCCACTTCGATGCCCCGCGCGGTGCGGCGGCGCTCTTCGGGGACCTTGGCGAATTCGGCCTCGTCATGGGTTTCGTCGGTGCGGGCATAGCGGGAGGTGAACTCCTCCAGCACGGCCTGACACTGTTCAACACTGTCATAGTCGATGGCGCGGTCGCCGAATTTCAGATCGGTGATCTGGCTGTCATAGAACACCTCGGATTCGCCGGTTTCGGCCAGCACGAGGAATTCGTGCGTGTCGTCACCGCCGATGGGGCCGGAATCGGCGCGCATCGGGATGGCCTGCAGGCCCATACGTTCGTAGGTGCGCAGGTAGCTGACCAGATGGCGGTTATAGGCGTGCAGCGCGTCTTCCTTGGTCAGGTCGAAATTGTAGCCGTCCTTCATCAGGAATTCGCGGCCCCGCATCACGCCGAAGCGCGGGCGGATCTCATCGCGGAATTTCCACTGGATGTGGTAGAGCGTCAGGGGCAGGTCCTTGTAGCTGCCGACATGGCTGCGGAAAATGTCGGTGATCAGCTCTTCGTTTGTGGGACCGTAGAGCATGTCGCGGCCATGCCGGTCTGTGATGCGCAGCATTTCCTGCCCGTAATCGTCATATCGGCCGGATTCGCGCCAGAGGTCCGCCGATTGCAGCGTCGGCATCAGCATCGGGATATGGCCCGCGCGGACCTGTTCCTCGTGCACGATATTTTCGATGTTGCGCAGCACCTTGTAGCCCAGCGGCAGCCAAGAATAGATGCCGGCGCTGGCCTGTTTGATCATGCCGGCACGCAGCATCAGCCGGTGGCTGACGATCTGGGCCTCGGACGGGGTTTCCTTGAGAACGGGCAGAAAATAGCGGGACAGACGCATCTGGGACCTCGGATCGGTGGTTTGGCCCGTCCTAGCGGGTTGCAGCGGCACCGACAAGAGCAGGACGCGGTGCGCCACTTGGCCTGATCCTTGCAGAGGCCTTGGGTTGAATATGTCAGACAGCCGCCCCGGAATGTGAATGCGCGACAGCGAAGCGATGTCCTTGCCCTTGTCCTACCACCTTGTGCAGGGCATCGGCAGCGTGTTGGCGATTCTGCTGCTCGGGGTCATGGTGTTCTTCCTGCTGCCCCGCCCGGAACGTCGGTCGCACCTGTCGCGCGCCCTCGATGCGGGGGCGGTCCGGGGGTTTCCGTTCTTCGATGTCACGACCCTTCTGGCGGCCACGCTGAGCCCCGGGATTATTCGATCCCAGCTCGGCGCAGACCGCCGTCGGATCGCGCGGCGTCTGTCACGCGCCGAGGCGCGGTTGCGGTCGACCGTGCCCTCCTCTTTCGGCGTGACCGGCGATCTGACCGCGCGTCAGAAAGCGCTTCTGGAGCTTGAGCAGGTCGCCCGGGAGGCGGCGCATCTGCAGCTTGGCTCTGACTATCTTCGGACGATGGAGCGTCTGTGCGCCTATGTGCGGCACGAGGCCCCGGCCAAGGGGGCCGTGGCCTTCCCCCTGCCCGAATGGCAGCCTTTGGCGGACAACGCCACCGCCGCGGAGAAAGCCAGCCATCTTGCGTGGCGCGACGTGCGCTTTGCGCATCGAAGCAGTTCCAACGCGCGCGACTGGGCCAGAGCGCGTCCGCCGCCCCGCGCGGACATCGCGCTGGCGCTGCGCATCCTAGGGCGGCGCAGTCCGGAGCAGCGCGCGTTTGAGGCGCGTCTGGCGGATGACGCGACAGACGACGCCATCTGGGTTTTCGATCTGCCCTGCCCGGCCCGGCCCGAGCGGGGTGATCCGCCTTTGCAAATCGCGCCGGCCCATGAGGCGCTGGAGGCGTGGACCCAAGAGATGTTGCGCTATCGCGGGTTCCGGCCCGACCTGCGCGGTACGAACCTGCAGGGTGCGGACCTGTCCGGGCTGATCCTGAGTGGCTGCCGTCTGGACGGAGCACGGCTCGATGGGGCGATCCTCAGCGATGCGCGGCTCGACGGGGTGCGGCTTGTTCGGGCCAGTCTGATCGGAGCGGATCTGTCCCATGCGCGGCTGGGCGGTGCGGACCTGTCGGAAACGCGCATGGAAGCCGCGAACCTTGCCTGTGCGGACCTGCGCGGCGCACGGCTGATCCGAGCAGAGTTGGACTGGGCCAATCTCAGGATGGCACGGATGCAGGGGGCCGACCTGTCGGAAGCGCGGATGGAGGTGGCATCGCTGTACAAGGCGCAGCTGGAGCACGCCTGCCTGTTCCGGGCGCGACTCGACGGGGCGGTGCTGACATCCTCCTCTCTGGCGGGGGCGGATTTGCGACAGGTGCGGGCCATCTGGGCCAATTTCGCAGAGGCGAAGATGCAGTCCGCCTGCCTGCAGGGCGCCGTTCTTGATGCTGCGGACCTGCGTCTGGCCGACCTGTCGGGCGCGGATCTGGGCCATGCGCGGATGACAGGTGCGAATCTCTACCAAACCCGGCTTGCCGGAGCTGTCTTCTGCCGCACACGGCTGAGCGGCGTCACCTCTGCGGGGACTGCGTGCTTCGAAGGCGCCGTGTTCGAGGACATGGACGAGAAAGACCTCGCTCTCGTGCCACTGCGCACCGGGTCTGACGGGATCGACAGCCACGGCCCCCATGAGGCCGTGGCCCAGTCGCTGGAGGATTGGTCAACGCAGCGCGCCGAAATGGAGCACGCGCAGATGGAAGACGGATCGGACCTGATCGACCCCGCGTGACGTCCCTTCGAAACCGCCCGGATTTCAGGCAAAGGCGCGCAGATTGACGACGGCGTCTTTTTCTCCAAAACTCAGCGGGTCAAAAAGATGAATTGTAAATTGAGATTTACAGATCATCATGTCACTCTACTTGGACATGCGTGCACTGCCCTGTTTTTTGGAGTCTGAGTCGGAATGAACGTCAATATGGCCATGCCTGCCACGCCGCACGGGCTTGAGGGCATTCTTGCGCTCGGGTTCGAGACGGTGCCCTTTGCGGCCCTGTTCTACCTGCCCGATGACAAGCTGACCATCCTGTGGCGCAATTCCGCACATGCGGTGATGTCGGGATCTGTCGGGTCGGATATCGCTGGCATGGGCATGTTCGAGGCCTTCCCGCCCAGTTCCGAAGACGGCGGGTCGGATGCCGTGGATTTCATCCGCAAGGCGACGGACGAGGTTCTGCGGAGCGGCAAGCCGCAGGAGGTCGGACCCGCACGTTTTGACCTTTTGAACGACGAGGGTCATTACGTCGAACATCACTGGCAGATGCATTTTGCGCCGATCCGCAAGGACGGTGAGATCATCGCCATCCTCCAGACGGCGCGCGACGTGACCGAGGCAACGCTGACGGCGCGATTGGCCCAGAGCCATCGGCGCGCGGCAACCTCGACCGCGTCTGTCGCCTATTTCAGCTATGATCCCGAAACCGATCTGTTCCTTCGCCATGATGCCATCGATGCCATGTTCGGCTTTGCCCCGAACGAGGCCGGGCCCTATGCAGGCCCGTTCTTCGACCGAGTCCACCCTGAGGATATTGATGCGGTCCATGCCGAAGTGGCGCGCGTGCTTGCCGCGCCGCATGGCGAGATCGCCTCGTTCGACTACCGCGTGCCGCTGCCCTCGGGCGACGAACGGTTCGTCCGCATCCGGGGCGAGATCGCAACCGATCCGATCGACCGTCGGCCCAAACTGGTGGGCACGTTCGTTGACCTGACCGATATCGAAACCGCGAGGCGTGACCTTGAACAGGCGGTAACGGCGCGCGAGGCGCTGGTGGTCGAGGCCAATCACCGGATCAAGAACAGTCTGCAGATCGCGCTGTCGCTGCTGCGGTTGCAGTCGAGCAAGCTGATGGTGGCGGGTGGACCTGCGGCCGACAAGGCGCGCGAGGCGCTGCGTGCGGTGGAATCGCGGGTCCGTGCGGTTGCGGATGTGCACGCGGCGATCCAGATCGACGATGATGCGGCACAGATCAACCTGGTCACCCTGTTCACCCGTCTGGTGCAGTCGACCCGCAAGAGCGCGGAACTGCCCGACGCCGCGATGCTGTTCACCCATCCCGACACCCGCATCCGTCTGCGCAGCGACACGGCCATCGCGCTCAGCCTGATGCTCAATGAATTGCTGACCAACGCGATCAAGTACGGCGCGCCGTCGCCACAGGCGCCGGTGACGGTCGATCTGGCGACCTCCGAGGTGGACGGGGTGCGCATCGCGGTGGCGAATGCGGATCTGAACCGTACGGCATCGACGCTCGACATCGATTCCTCGGGCACGGGTGAGCGGCTCGTGCAACAATTCGCCAGCCAGATCGGTGCCACGATCACGCGAACCAAGGACGGTGTGCAGGTCGTGGCGACCATCCTGATGCCGGTGGAGGCCACGGGTCCCGCTGTTGTTGAGGGCGCGGCATGACGGACCTGCGCAGGGACGCCCTGTTGCTTGGCGCGCTAGTGGCAGATGCGGCGAGTCTCGGGCTGCACTGGCTCTACGATCCGGATCGCATCGCCAGCATCGCCGATGAGCGCGGCACCGCCGCCTTTGCCCCGGTCGATGCCCGGTACTTCGAAGGGGTGCCCGGCTATTTCGCCCATGGCGCCCGGACGGTCGGCATGCTCACGCAATATGGCGAGGCGCTCTATCTTGCGATGCGGACCATGATCGCCAGCGGAGGCGCCTTTGACGACGCCGCCCAGCGCAGCGCCTTTGCCGCGCATTTCGGACCGGGAGGGGCCTATCAAGGCTATATCGACCGACCAACCCGTGGCACCTTGGAGCGGATCGCAGCCGAAACCCTGCCCTCGGGGATCGACGACGATCAGAACCCCGCTCTGTCCCGGCTTCCCGCCATTGTTGCCGCCTATCACGGCCGGCCGGACCTGGCCGAGCGCGCCATTGCGGCGATGCAGATCACCAATGTGAACGACGTGGCGGAGGCCTATACGGCGGTGTTTGCCGACCTCTTGTGCCGCGTGGTGCAGGGCACGCCACCGAGCGACGCGCTTGACGCGGTCGCCGACGGAGCAACCGGCGAGGTGAAAGCCGCCCTTGAGGACGCGCTGAGAACGGATGAAGCGGACAGCACGGTCTATGCCGGTCTTGTCGGCCGCGCCTGCCACCTGCCCACGGCCGGACCGGTCATGTTCCACGTCCTGCGCCACAGCACCAGCTATTCCGACGCGGTGGAGCGGAACATTCGGGCGGGCGGCGACAGCGCCGGGCGGTCCCTGATGATCGGGGCTGTTATGGGTGCCGTACACGGGATCGGGACACCCGAGGGCATCCCGCTCGATTGGGTTCTGGCGCTGAGCGATGGTGCCGCGATCTGGGACGCCTGCCAGGCTTTGGGACGGGATTGATCCGGAAATATCTGGGGTTTACACCCCCCAAACAGCGCGGCGCATTTTGCGTCAACGCAAAATAGCGATGCGTCGACGCATCGCAGTCCGTGTTCCAGCCGGTGTTCATCCTTGCACCCACCTCTTGAAACCCTCCCCCGGACAGGCGATGTAGGAACCGGATCACAGGGGCAGATCGCATGGCACTTCCCGCGCGGGAACAGCTGAAATACTGGGGCATCGCCGCCGCCGTCTTCGCGGTGGTGCTGTGGTTCCTTGGCGACGTGCTCCTGCCCTTCGTGCTGGGCGGTGCGATTGCCTATTTCCTCGATCCCGTGGCCGACCGTCTGGAGCGGATGGGGTTCAGCCGGGTGATGGCCACCGCGATCATCACGGTGATCGGCGTTCTGGCCTTCGTGCTGCTGCTGCTCTGGGTGATCCCGTCGCTGGTCAATCAGGCGCTGGACCTCTTCGACGTGGCCCCTACCCTTTTCGCCAATCTGCGCGATTTCCTGATCGAGCGTTTCCCCGACCTCATGGACACCGAAAGCCCGCTGCGCCAGTCGCTGGTGTCCGTGGGCGAGACCATCAAATCGCGCGGCGGCGAATTGCTCAATACCGTGCTCAGCTCGGCGGCGGGCATCATCAACATCGTCATGCTTTTCGTGATCGTGCCGGTGGTGGCGGTCTACCTGCTGCTGGACTGGGACAACATGGTCGCGCGCATCGACGAGCTTTTGCCGCGCGATCACGCGCCCACCATCCGCAAACTCGCCTCGGACATCGACGCGACACTGGCCAGCTTCATCCGGGGCATGGGCACCGTCTGCATCATCCTTGGCACCTATTACGCGGTGGCGCTCATGGCGCTGGGTCTGCAGTTCGGGCTGGTGGTCGGATTTGTGGCCGGGCTTGTGACCTTCATCCCCTATCTTGGCGCGCTGATCGGCGGGGCGCTGGCCATCGGCCTCGCGCTGTTCCAGTTCTGGGGTGACTGGGTGTCCATCGGCCTTGTCGCGGGCGTGTTCGTGCTGGGTCAGGTGATCGAGGGCAATGTGCTCACCCCGAAACTGGTGGGGTCGTCCGTGGGGTTGCACCCGGTCTGGCTGATCCTCGCGCTGTCGATCTTCGGCACGCTGTTCGGGTTTGTGGGCATGCTCGTCGCAGTACCTGTCGCCGCGTCCATCGGCGTGATCACGCGGTTTGCCGCGCAACAATATCTTCAAAGCCGCCTCTATCGCGGACTGAGTGACCAGGACCGGCAATAGATGGCCTTACAACTGAAATTCGACATTCCGGCGCGGCCAGCGCTGGGGCGCGGGGACTTTTACGTCACGCAAAGTAACGCAGTCGCCATCGGGCTGGTGGACACCTGGCCGAACTGGCCGAATGGCAAGCTGGCCCTTGTGGGTCCGGCAGGATCGGGCAAGACGCATCTGGCCCATGTCTGGTGCGGCGACAGTGGCGGGCGGATGATTGCGGCGCGCGATCTGGACCGCGAGTCTGTGCCTATGCTTGCCACAGCACCGATCTGCGTCGAGGAGGTGGACCGGATCGCCGGCAATCGTGCCGCCGAAGAGGCGCTGTTTCATCTGCACAATCTTGTGCTGGCCAACGGCCATTCCCTGCTGCTCACCGCCGCGTCCCCGCCTGCGGGCTGGCAGATCACCCTGCCCGACCTGGCCAGCCGGATGGCCGGCACCACGGTAGCCAAGCTGGCCGCTCCGGATGACATCCTGCTGTCGGCTGTTCTGGCCAAGCTTTTCGCCGATCGTCAGATCGTGCCCATGCCTGACGTGATCCCCTATCTGGTGCGCTGGATGCCGCGCTCGTTCGAGGCCGCCGGGCAGGTGGTGGCCCATCTCGACACCGAAGCGCTTGGCACACCCAAGGGCGTGACGCGCAGCCTTGCGCGCACCGCGCTGGCCGATCTTGAATTTCGGGAAGAAACGGCGTCAGACTAGAGGTTTAGGGTGATGTCCTGAGGCACAGCGTCACCGAACTGTCACGCGCCACCGCTAAAGGACCATCATGAACAGCGCAGATTTCCTCCATGCCCCCACCCCCGCCGCGACCGACATTCCGGATCTCGACCTGACCGGCCCCGGTCGGTTCTTCAACCGCGAGATGTCCTGGCTGGGGTTCAACTGGCGGGTTCTGGAGGAGGCCGAGAATCCGCGCGTGCCCCTGCTGGAACGGCTGCGGTTCCTGTCGATCTCGGCCACCAATCTTGACGAGTTCTACACCGTGCGCGTGGCCGGGCTGCGCGAACTGGCGCAGGCGGGCAACATCACACCGGCCGCAGACGGTCTGACCCCGGCGGAACAGCTGGTGCTGATCAACGAGGACGCGCGCAAACTGATGGCCTCGCAACAGCGCGTGCTGGTCGACCTGCGGACCCGGATGGAGTCCGAAGGCATCTCGATCCTGTCGCGCGACACGCTGGATGCCGACGACCTGACCTTTCTGGAAGACGTGTTCCTGAACCAGGTCTTCCCGGTTCTGTCGCCGCTGGCCATCGACCCCGCGCACCCGTTCCCGTTCATCGCCAACAACGGCTATTGCCTTGCACTGCAACTGGAACGGCGCAAGGACAAGACGGGCCTGCAGGCGCTCTTGCCGATCCCGGCACAGGTGGCGCGGTTCGTGGCCCTGCCCCGGCGCGATGGCGCGGACCGGTTCCTGTTTCTCGAAGACCTGCTTCTGCTGCATTTCGACCGGCTTTTCCCGGGCTACAAGCTGCGCGACCATTTCGGGTTCCGCGTCCTGCGCGACAGCGACATCGAGGTCGAGGACGAGGCCGAAGACCTTGTGCGCGAATTCGAGGTTGCCCTCAAACGGCGGCGGCGCGGCGAAGTGGTGCGCCTGACCATCACGTCAGGTGCGCCGCAGGGTCTGCGCGAAACGGTGATGCGCGAGTTGCGCGTGCGCGAAGACGACGTGATCGAGCTGACCGGGATGATCGGCGCGGCGGATCTCAAGGAACTGGTGCTCGACAGCCGCCCCGATCTGCTCTGGCCCAGCTTTACCCCGCGCGTTCCGGAACGGGTGCAGGACCATGACGGCGACATGTTCGCCGCGATCAAGCAGAAGGACATGCTGCTGCACCACCCCTACGAGACCTTCGACATGGTGGTGCGTTTCCTCAATCAGGCCGCGCGCGATCCGGACGTGGTGGCGATCAAGCAGACGCTTTATCGCACGTCGCGCCAGTCGCCCATCGTGGCAGCCCTCTGCGAGGCCGCCGAGGACGGCAAATCCGTCACCGCGCTTGTCGAACTCAAGGCGCGGTTCGACGAAGCGGCCAACATCCGCCAGTCGCGGCGGTTGGAACGCGCGGGGGCACATGTCGTCTATGGTTTTCTCGACTGGAAGACCCACGCCAAGATCTCGGTGGTGGTGCGCCGCGAAGGCGACCGGCTGGTGACCTATACCCATTACGGCACCGGCAATTATCACCCGATCACCGCGACCATCTACACGGATCTGAGCTTTTTCACCTGTGACGCCGCGCTGGGGCGCGATGCGACCAAGGTGTTCAACTACCTGTCGGGCTATGCCCTGCCCGACGGTCTGGCAAACCTGAGCATCTCGCCGCATTCGCTCAAACCCAAGATGCTCGAGATGATCGCGGCCGAAGCCGAACATGCCCGGGCCGGCAAACCGGCGCAGATCTGGATCAAGATGAATTCGCTGATCGAGCCCGACATGATCGACGCGCTTTATGAGGCCAGCCGGGCCGGGGTGCAGATCGACTGCGTGATCCGCGGGATCTGCGGCCTGCGCCCGGGCGTGAAGGGCCTGAGCGAGAACATCCGCGTGAAATCCATCGTCGGGCGATTCCTCGAACACTCGCGCATCATCTGTTTCGGCAACGGCTACGGCCTGCCCCACAAGAAAGCCCGCGTGTTCATGTCCTCCGCCGACTGGATGGGTCGCAACCTGACGCGTCGGGTGGAAACGCTGGTCGAGATCGAGAACGCCACCGTGAAGGCGCAGATCGTGAGCCAGATCATGGCCGCGAATCTGGCGGATGTGGCGCAAAGCTGGATCATGCAACCGGACGGCCGCTTTGTCCGCGCGACATGGGACGAAGGGGATTTCGCGTTCAACTGCCACCGGTTCTTCATGGAAAATCCGTCGCTGTCCGGGCGTGGATCTGCCGGCGCGTCTGACGTTCCCAAACTGACCCATACCGAGGAATAGGGCGCGCAAGAGCTTTCGAAAGCTCTTGATCCCGCTTTTCGAAAAGCGGGGTCCCGTCCCCACCGGTCCGTGTTCACGGTGTTATGTTTTCTTGACCTGCCTCCGTCGCTTTGACACGGTGCGCGCAACCTGACGAGGAGAGCCAATGGACGGAACCAGCGACACCGAACACGATCCGACGGGCCTGTTCGGGCGCCCTCTGTTCAACGATCCGCAAGCACGCGCGCTCAGTCGTGTCGGCGTGGTTGATATCGGATCGAACTCGGTGCGCCTTGTCGTCTTCGACGGCGCGGCGCGGTCTCCGGCGTATTTCTACAACGAGAAACTGATGTGCGCGCTGGGGGCGGGCATGTCCGACACCGGGCGGCTGAATCCCGAAGGCCGGTCCCGTGCCTTGCAGGCGCTGAAGCGCTTTCAGGCCCTGGCCGAAGGCATGGACCTGCCGCCTCTGACCGTTGTCGCGACAGCGGCCGTGCGCGAAGCCGAGGACGGGGCGGAGTTCCGCGAGGATGTGCTGCGCGAAACCGGTCTGCGGATCTGGGTGATCGACGGCGAAGAAGAGGCGCGGCTGTCGGCGCAGGGCGTGATGCTGGGCTGGCCCGGCAGCTACGGGCTTGTCTGCGACATCGGCGGATCATCCATGGAATTGGCCGAGATCGCGAAAGGCCGGGTGGGCAAGCGGATCAGTTCAAACCTCGGCCCGCTCAAGCTGCGCGACCTCAAGGGCGGGCACAAGGGGCGCGACGCGCATATCAAGGCCGTGATGGCCAAACTTGCGGATCACATGGGCCCGCAGCGCGACAGGCTGTTCCTCGTGGGGGGCTCGTGGCGCGCAATTGCGCGGATCGACATGCACCGCCGGGGCTATCCGCTGCATGTGCTGCACGAATACCGGATGGACAAGAAGGCGGTGTCCCAGACGGTGAAATACATCAAGTCGAGCGATCTCGAAGAGCTGCGGGCGGCCTGTGGTGTGTCCAGTGCGCGGATGGACCTTGTGCCCTATGCCGTGGACGTGCTCAAACGGCTGGTGCAGACCTTCAAGCCCAAGGATATCGCGATCTCGAGCTACGGGATCCGCGAGGGGCTGCTTTACGAACAGATGCCGCAAGACCTGCGCGACCGCGATCCGCTGATCGAGGCCTGTCGCTTTGCCGAAGCGAAGGATGCGCGCCTGCCCGGCTTTGGCAACAAGCTCTTCCGCTTCGTGCTGCCGCTGTTTTCCGGCGCTGACGCCGCACGGATGCGGCTGATCAAGGCGGCCTGCCTGCTGCATGACGTGAGCTGGCGGGCACATCCGGACTACCGTGCCGAGACCTGCTTCGACAATGCGACGCGCGCCAATCTTGGCGGGCTCAAGCATTCGGAACGGGTGTTCCTGGGCCTCGCGCTGCTGCACCGCTACAAGAACAAGCGCGAAGGCACACGGTTCGAAGAGCTGGAGGGGCTGTTGTCGGAAAAGGCAACGCTCGAGGCCGAGGTTCTGGGCAAGGCGCTGCGCTTTGGCGCTATGCTCTGGATGTCCGATGCGAGCGCAGACGGAACCGTTCTGGAGTGGCGACCACGCAAGAAACTGCTGCGGCTGAAACTGACACGGGGGTCCGTTGCGCTCTATGGCGAAGTGGCCGAGGCGCGTTTCCTGTCGTTGGCGGCCTCGCTCGAGGCAGAGACCGAAGTGGTGGTCCAGCGCTGACGGACGCGTCGACGCGTCCGTGCGGTTCCGTCGACGGAACCGCACACCCGGCATTTTACCGATTGGTCAAGTTCAGAGATCCGGGCCGCCCTGCTCCACCACGCGGCGGATGCGCCGGATGGCCAGCCAGACCATCAGCACCACGGGAATCGTCGCCGCGGCGGTCACGGCCCCTTTCGAGATGCCCAGCATGTCCGCCACCGGGTAAAGGAGGTAGCCTGCCAGCGACACCGCGTAGTAGCTGATCGCCACGACGGACAGCCCTTCGACCGTCTTTTGCAGGCGCAGCTGCATGTCCGCGCGCTGGTTCATGCTTTCGAGCAGTTGCTGGTTCTGCGCCGAGCGCGCCACCTCGACCCGGGTACGCAGAAGATCGCCCGCCCGCACCGCCCGTGCCGCCATGGCCGACAGGCGCTTTTCGGCGGATTTGACGGTGCGCATCGCCGGATCGTAGCGGCGGGTCATGAATTCGGCAAAGGTCTGGCGGCCCTGGAACCGCTCTTCGCGCAGGACCGAGACGCGTTGTTCGACAATCGCCTCGTAGGCCCCGGTCGCCCCGAACCGAAATGAGGTCTGCGCCGACAGGCTTTCCAGCTCAGCCGAGACCGCCAGCAGCGACTTCAACCGATCTTCCTCATGTCCGTCGCCATGGGTCATCGCGGCCATCAGCAGGTTCAGTTCGTTGTCGATCTCACCCATGCGCGGTCCCATCTCGCGCACACGGGTAAAGCCCAGCATGGACATGGTCTTGTAGGTTTCGATCTCGCACAGGCGCTGCACGATCCGGCCCACACGGCGGCGCCCGATGCCCTTGCGCACGAAGCAGCCAAAACGCAGATGGCCCGCCGGGTCGATGCGGAAATCGCCTGCAACGATGGCGTCGTCATCCAGCACACGGCTTACGGCAAGGCTTTCGGGCACGAACCAGTCCGAGAGGTGCTGGGAAATGGTTTCCTCGTCGGGACGATCCTCGACCCGGATCAGCGCCGAGGTGATGCGTACACCCGGCGCCGAAGCCAGCCAACTGTCCGGGAACACGTCCATATCCGCGGGATCGAACGGCCGGTCGGTCAGCCCGTTCAGAAACACCGTATAGGTCACAAATTCCGTATGCTGTTCCCATTTCAGCGTGTGCTGCCCGATCTGGCCCGAGAAATGCGTCGCCCCCGGCTGTGGATGCGCGGTGCCATAGCGGTCGAGCAGGACCTTGAGGTGATCCAGATCCAGTGTCTTGTCGCGCGCGGCGGCCGCCTTTGGCTTTTTCAGCGCAAGATAGACCGCGCGACAGGGCGCTTCGAGCGAGGGAAACGGACGCGCGTGCAGCTCGTTCGACAGGGCATAGCGCAGGGGATGATCTTCGATGGGTGCCATGGGTCGGTCTTTCAAATTTCGCCAAGACTTAGGCGCGCGGTTTTCGCAAGTAAAGGAAATTTCCTGAAATTTCAGTATTTTACCGGTATCCAACTGTATGCAGTCTTTTTTCAGAACCGCACGAGGCCCCGCGCTCAAGAATGAGGCAGAGGTGAAAAGCGTGACAGTTCAACGGTCTGACATCGGATTTGGACGCTCTGCACAGTCGCTGGGAGGGTCATTGGCGTCACCGCAGCGACACAGCAATTTGGGGCCCACAGGTTCACAATGGATGCGGCACAGGCGCATGAAAAAACCCCGCATCCTGCGATGCGGGGTTTTCCTGATCAATCTGCCGATGCCTGTCAGGTGATCTTGCTCAGCAGGGTGTCGAGGCTGGCTTTGGCGTCGCCATAGAACATCCGCGTGTTGTCCTTGAAGAACAGCGGGTTCTCGATGCCGGAATAGCCGGTGCCCTGACCACGCTTGGACACGAAGACCTGCTTGGCCTTCCAGCATTCCAGAACCGGCATGCCGGCGATGGGGCTGTTGGGATCGTCCTGTGCGGCCGGATTCACGATGTCGTTCGAGCCGATGACGATGGCGACATCCGTATCCGGGAAATCGTCGTTGATCTCGTCCATCTCGAGCACGATGTCGTAGGGCACCTTGGCTTCGGCCAGAAGCACGTTCATGTGGCCGGGCAGACGGCCCGCGACCGGGTGGATCGCGAAACGCACTTCCTTGCCCTTGGCGCGCAGGCGGCGGGTGAGTTCGGCCACGTTCTGCTGTGCCTGCGCCACCGCCATGCCGTAGCCCGGGATGATGATGATGCTGTCGGCCTCGTCCAGAGCCTGAGCGACACCGTCGGCGTCGATGGCGATCTGTTCGCCTTCCACCGCCATCTGTTCGCCTGCAGGGCCACCAAAGCCACCCAAGATCACGCTGATGAAGCTGCGGTTCATCGCCTTACACATGATGTAGGACAGGATCGCACCGGAAGAGCCCACAAGCGCACCCACCACGATCAGCAGGTCGTTGCCGAGGCTGAAGCCGATCGCGGCAGCCGCCCAGCCCGAGTAGCTGTTGAGCATGGAGACCACGACCGGCATGTCCGCGCCGCCGATGCCCATGATCAGGTGATAGCCGATGAAAAGCGCCAACAGGGTAAGCAGGACCAGCGTCCAGCTTCCCGAACCGCTCAGATACATGATCGCCAGCAGCACCGACAGCGCCGCAGCACCTGCGTTGAGCATGTGACCGCCCGGCAGCTTCTTGGCCGAAGTGTCGACCTTGCCCGCCAGTTTGCCATAGGCGATGACCGAGCCGGTGAAGGTCACGGCACCGATCCAGATGCCCAGCACCAGTTCGACCTTGAGGATGTTGATCTCCACATTGGTCTTCTTGGCGATGAGTTTGCCGAAGGACGACAGGCCGTCATAGACCTCTTTCGGCAGGCCGATGGCGGTATAGCCGTCGTCAGCAACCGCCCCCATCACGAGGTTATTGGCCTCGTAGATGTCGGCGATGTTGTTGATCATGATGTCGGCGTTGAAGCCCACGAAGACCGCCGCCAGACCGACGAGGCTGTGCATGATGGCCACAAGCTCGGGCATCTGGGTCATCTGCACGCGTGTGGCCAACTGATAGCCCACACCTGCGCCCAGCGCGATCAGCACGATAGAGGCGACGAACAGCCCCTGCCCCGGTCCGATCAGCGTTGCCAGAACGGCGATGGCCATACCGACGATGCCGTACCACACCGCGCGCTTGGCGCTTTCCTGACCGCTCAGACCGCCGAGGGACAGGATGAAGAGAACCGCTGCGACCGCATAGGCCGCGATGGTGAATCCGAATTCCATGGTGCCTGCCCCCTTAGGATTTCTGGAACATGGCGAGCATGCGCCGTGTCACGAGGAAGCCGCCGAAAATGTTGATCGAGGCCATGAAGATACCCAGCGCCGCCAGAAGCGTGATGAGAAGCGAACTGGATCCGATCTGGATCAGCGCGCCCAGGATCACGATGGACGAGATCGCGTTGGTGACGGCCATCAGCGGCGTGTGCAGCGAATGCGCCACGTTCCAGATCACCTGGAAGCCGATGAAGACCGACAGCACGAACACGATGAAGTGCTGCATGAAGCTGGCCGGAGCGACCAGACCGACACCCAGAACCAGCGCCGCCCCGATGGCGAGCAGAGTGACCTGCTGCTTGGTCTGCGCCTTGAACGCCGCCACTTCGTTGGCGCGCTTTTCTTCGGGTGTGAGTTCCTTGGCCTTTTCCTTGGGCTTGGCGGCGATCGCCTGAACCTTGGGCGGGGGCGGCGGGAAGGTAACGGCCTTGCCATGCGCGATGGTGGCGCCCCGGATCACGTCGTCTTCCATGTTGTGCACGACCTGCCCGTCTTTTTCGGGCGTGAGGTCGGTCATCATGTGACGGATGTTGGTGGCGTAGAGGTTGGACGATTGCGTGGCCATGCGCGACGGGAAATCGGTGTAGCCGATGATCGTGACACCGTTTTCGGTGACGATCTTTTCATCCATCACGGTCAGCTTGCAGTTGCCGCCCTTTTCGGCGGCAAGGTCGACGATGACCGAACCCGGCTTCATCGACGCCACCATGTCGGGGGTCCAAAGCTCGGGCGCTTCGCGGTTCGGGATCAGCGCGGTGGTGATCACGATGTCCATATCGGGGGCCAGTTCGCGGAACTTGGCAAGCTGGGCAGCGGCGAATTCCGGCGAGGACACAGAGGCATAGCCACCGGTGGCGGCACCATCCTGCTGCTCTTCCTCGAAATCGAGGAAGACGAATTCAGCCCCCATGGATTCGACCTGTTCGGCCACTTCCGGGCGCACGTCGAAGGCGTAGGTGATCGCACCCAGCGAGGTCGATGTGCCGATGGCGGCAAGACCGGCCACACCGGCACCGACGACCAGAACCTTGGCCGGGGGCACCTTGCCCGCAGCGGTGATCTGACCGGTGAAGAAGCGGCCGAAATTGTTACCCGCTTCGATCACGGCGCGATAGCCCGCGATGTTCGCCATCGAGGACAGCGCGTCCATCTTCTGCGCGCGGCTGATGCGCGGGACCATGTCCATGGCGATGACGTTGGTGCCCTGATCGGCGGCCTGCTGCATCAGCTTTTCGTTCTGGGCGGGCCAGAAGAACGAGATCAGAAGCTGGCCTTCGCGCGACTTCTTCAGTTCGGCCTCGGTCGGCGGACGCACCTTGGCGACCACATCGGCCTCTTTCCAAAGAGCTGCGGCGGTTTTGACAACCTCGACGCCCGCGTCTTTGTACGTATCGTCGTTATAGCCTGCTGCGTCGCCTGCACCGCTTTCGATGATGCACTCATACCCCAGCTTCTGAAGCTGGCGGGCGGACTCCGGGGTCATGGCAACGCGTGCCTCACCCTTCATCACTTCCTTTGGCGTCCCGATTTTCACCTGAGCCGTCCCCCTTATGGTTCGTTGCGAAGTGCCGTAGCGGCATGTTTTCCGAAGATGGGTCTACAATGCTGACCTAAAGCGCACAATGCTCCCACCCCTGCGAACCGCCCATCTAGAGCAGTTGCGGGCCTTCTTCTAGAGCCAACGTCGCGTTTGTTTCTCGTATCGGGCAAAATTCGCACGAAAATTTCGCCGCAACCGCTTTTCTTCCGCCAGGATGAAGTGTTTCTCGATCCACCAGACAAAGACCGGGATCAATGGGAGCGATAACACCGCATCCCAGTAGAGGATCATGCCGGTCAGGATCAGCGAATCAGCCAGATAGATGGGGTTGCGCGAACGCTTGAAGATGCCGCTGGTGACCAGCGCATCGGGGTCCCTGTGCGGGATGATCGTCGTGCGATGGCGGCGCATCTCGTAGGCGGCCAACGCGATCAGGACGAACCCTGCGCCGACCAGCAGCCCGCCCAGCAAATCGGCCCAGACCGGGCCGAAACTCAACCCGTAGTCGAAATGGGTCTTCTGCAGCCAAGCGACGCCAAGCGCCGCAGCCAGCCAGACCGGGGGAAGATCGACATAATTCTTCATGCACCGGACATAGCAAAGCCCGGTCGCAAGAGCGAGATGGATCAGATGGACAAAAGGCCGCCCGGACAGGACGACCCGCAGGTCACATCTTTACGCAGCCCAGAATCTCGTTCTTGGGAAGCCGGGCCACCATCACGCCGCCATCGACGCGTTTGACGTGGTAGCCATAGCCGCGCATGCGGAATTTCCATTCGGCATCCGACAGGGTCTTTTGACGTTCCGCCACAAGGAAGTGACGCAGTTCGCCCAGATCCGGGCTGGAGAAGTTTTCGGCAAACATGGGTGTGTCCTAATACGTTACCTTCCCCCTGTTTGTCGCCGTCGATTGTGACCAATTTTGGAACCAAA